>NZ_JBIWFQ010000008.1:106120-179718 GCF_044763105.1 Lysinibacillus sp. NPDC096212
AAGAAAGATGAAAGCGACGGAAAGAAAGGTCAAAGTGATGGAAAGAAGCGCCAGAGTGACGGATAGAAGTTAGAGCGACGGAAAGAAAGGCGAAAGTGACGGAAAGAAGCGCCAAAGCGACGGATAGAAGTCAGGGCGATGGAAGGAATGGCTAGAGCGACGGAAAGAAAGGCGAAAGTGACGGAAAGAAGCGCCAAAGCGACGGATAGAAGTCAGGGCGATGGAAGGAATGGCTAGAGCGACGGAAAGAAAGGCGAAAGTGACGGAAAGAACCGCCAAAGCGACGGAAAGAAAGATCAAAGCGACGGAAAGAAAGATGAAAGCGATGGAAAGAAGCGCCAGAGTGTCGGATAGAAGTTAGAGCGACGGAAAAACCATCAATGCGACCTATTAAAATGGCATAAAGAACGATTTTAAGGAAGGGAGGCGAGGCACATAACTATACCTGTGCCATACCCCATATCCAGTCTAATATTAATGCTTAATGGACGTTCTATTCCATACATTAAATGCTGTAGAAATATTAAAAGAAATACCATTGTCACTAATGGAAATACCGGTAAAATTGGCGGCTGATTTTTTGGGTGCCCAATTTGCTTCTTTTACAGCAGTAAATTTCCCTGAAGAGGACATTGCCATTTCTACTTCAGGATTATGAAGATATACAGGTAGGCCGACTGTTTCTCCAATTTTAATAGCATTTCCAATTGACGAAGCGCTAGAGCAATTGCCTCTTGCATTTATGATATTAAAGCTTGGTGACATATATAGTACAGGCGTATGTATGTTTAACTCGGAAGTAAATGGACTTATTAAAGGCAACATAGGCAGGCTTTCTTCAGATACTCTTATAATTCCGTATTGTTCAATAAAACTGTCCAACCTTTGCTGAAAAGTATCTTCAAATCCAGGAATATTGCAAATAAAATTTGAAAATGTAGATTTGCTTTTATACTCTGCTAATGTTTCTTTAAAAACCTGTTGCTCGGCATCAATAATAATTTGTTCAATATATTGTTGTTCTTTCGAAGGTTTTTTAATAGTGATTTCTTCTTCAGAGACAAAAATTGTACAGGAAAAATTAGCTGTAAGTATTAAAACGTTTTCAGTTACTTCATTTTTCATTTCAATCACTCCCAGTGTTTCGAGAATTCCCTTGTTAATAGCTTAAACGAAAATGGCACATCACGATAAACGTAGGGGATTTCCGTTCTGAATAGGCGTTCAATGTGACTCTAATACCGAGAAGCCGCCCAGTCTTCTCTCCAATCAATTTATACATAGCATACGATCTCATTTCTAATGAACCTTATAACTCAAAGATTAGTAGACGAACAGAATACAAATTTATCTTAGCTTAATGTAAGCGTATCATCAGTGAGGACGCCATTTCAATGGTGAGTTTACGCCAAAAAATGGCGGTCAATAATAAAACACCGCCACTTATTTTACTATTTCTAAATAAAGAAATGGCGTGCTTTCCGCAAATACCGCCACTTTTTGGCGGTATATTGTGCTAATGATTTATGTAAAATATTCCCTTGTAATTTCGGTGTCTAGTATTATTTCCCATTAATCTGTATAATATTTAATAATATGTTTAAGGGAGGAGAGGACTATTGCACGAGCTTGACGAACAAATTAATGAAGCATTGGACATTCTAATTGAAAACGAGACATTGATAGGTCATGAACTACGGTCGATGCTAAAAAATTTTAAAGAAGAGAAAAAGGCAGTTGGTTATTCATTTGGTAAGCTTTGTTATTGGCATTATGAAGCATTTACAGATTGTTTGAACGAGGACATTTATAAAGCTGCCGCAGCTATCGAACTTTTAATTTTATCGTTTGATATTATCGACGACTTGCAGGACAAGGATTCAGACTACAGTTGGACTAAAACACCCGAACTATCATTAAATACTGCTTTAGCTATGCTAGTTATGGCTTCTAGAACTATACGTGAGACTTCCTTTGAACACAAAAGTACTGCTATTCAAATACTAGAGGGTTATGCATTACGAAGTATAAACGGTCAGCAACTAGATTTACTCAATACTTGTAGGGATGAGCAATCATATATACAAATGATTGAACAAAAGTCGGGTTCTTTAACAGCAATGGGTTGCTTAATTGGCGAAGTGCTTGCAAAAGGAGAGACATCTTCTGAAGTTGAGGAATATGGGAAATACATAGGTATTATCCAACAAATAAAAAACGATATTCAAGGTTTAAAAACTTGGGGACCTAAAAATGATTTGCTAAATAAAAGATACTCATTGCCTATTATTTATCTACTATCGCAAAAAAATGATATTTCAAAATCTGTTATAAACTATTATAATGACGATATAGGTGCATTTTTGGATAATAATGCTACGAAAAATGAGTTGACAAATGGTGGTGCGATACGCTATGCAATTACTATTAAGAATGTTTACAAGTTTAAAGCATTCAATACTCTTGAAAATGTAGCTATAAATGAAGTATGTAAAGATTACCTAAAAAAACTAATGAATTGAGGAGAGATTAATATGATTAATGTAATTCAACATCTAGAAAAAAACCCAGACTTAGTTGCACTCTTAAAAGAACAAAAAGCTTCATTAATTGGAGTTTCAGCTATGGAGCAAAGAGCGATACTTGATTCGTTTGATGAAGATGTACGCTTAGAAAGTGGATTTTGGAACTAAAAATAATTAAACGTATATGGTTTATGCTTGCTGTAAGTATTTACATATTGCTAGGATCTTACCTATTGTATATTACTTACAGCAAGCATTATTTGGGTATAGATTTAAAAGAAGAGAATGGGGAATGGGTAGTAACTAGTTCGTACAATAAACAATTAGAGGATGGAATTCGAATTTCTGAAGGAGATGTTATTTTAAGTGTAAATAACATTCATACAAAGGATGTCCCTAATGTAAAACATGATCATTTATTACGTACGGCAAGCTTGATAACAATTATGAAGCCTAACGGACAAATAATTGATGTGAGCATTAGTCGATTTGATTTACTAAAGCAATATTTTCATTACATATTGGTAATACCTTCTTGTTACTTTTTTTTAACATTAATTATTGTGTTTTACTTATATTTCAAACAAAAGAATACATCTCTTTTATGTTTACTTATTTTATTTATGCTCACTGTTTCCATGGCTTATGTAAGCATTGGTGCATCAGGAAGCCTAAATAGCATAGGTGTAATCGTTAACCGTTGTAGCATGTTACTATGCTTAGTGTTATTACTCCACTTCTTAAGGAATTATTACACATTTTTAAAAACAAATTGGTTGCTTTCTAATAATATAAAATTATTTTATATACTCCCTGTGATAGGGATGATATTGGGCGGTATTGGCGTTATTTACCCTGCTATTAATAATTTACTTTCGAATATTGTACTAGCTATGTTCTTCGTTTTCCTTATTATCATACTTAGTATTTTATTGCTAAGCTATTTCAAATATAAATCGCCTCAGTTAAAAATTTTATTAATTAGTATAATGATTCCGTTTCTGCCTTTCCTTTTTCTATATGCGCTCCCATACATTTTCTTCCATCGATATATACTTTCTGCTGAAATTAGTGCTCTATTTTTATTGTTAATTCCGTTTAGTTTCATTTTTACACAGTTAGCAGAACGATTATTTGATATTGAATACCATATTACAAGACTTCGTTATTATGTAATCTTTTCATTGATATTTACTTTATGGTTTATAGTTGGATTGTATTGGATTGCAGGAAAATATTTAACAATGAGCGTAATATCGGGTGTTTCATTCTTTACTTTTCTATCGTTAGTTGTTCTTTTTTACATAAAAGAGAAAGTCGATTATCGGAAACGAAAAATCTTATTTTCGACTAAAGGGGATTATATACATCAGCTATATACAGCGGTGGATAAAATAGGTAAAACTATCAAAATAGATGAGCTTCTAGAGAAATTTGCTCAAGAGGTTTCTCTGCATCTTGAGCTCGAACACGTATTTGTCTTAACTTATGACTATGACACAAAGCAATTTACATCAACGGTTGAGGGAAATATTTCGATTAATCCAATGTTAATGGAAGATTTGAAATTGGGGGAAATTAAAAAAATTGACCAAGTGTATCTAGCCTTCCTCCATCAAGATGCTCATTATAAAAGAACATTAGTATTGGGACATAATAATTCAATTCATTTAAAAGATGAAGAGCTTCTATGGCTTGAATTGCTCTTATTGTATGTAAATAATTTTATTGAAAATACAAAGATGGTAGAAGAGCTGTTAGAGGAACTAAAGCATATGAGGCAAGCAGATGATAGTCAATTACCTTGGTTAAGCAAATTATTATGGTTAAGGTTTGAAGAGGAAAAATATCAATTAGCTCAAGAGTTACATGATACAAATTTGCAAGAGCAACTCCATATTGCCCGGGAGGTTGATGTCCTAGTCAATATGAAAGGTGCACCAGATATCCAGCCGAAACTTGCGAAAATACATCAGCAGATGGTTACATCTTTACATGATTTAAGAGCTTATTGTGAAAATTTGAAGCCCCCATTATTAGATACTCTAGGGTTAAACGCTGCATTAGAAAAGCTAATTCGCAAAGTAATAGAAAGATCTAGTTTTGTGTTAATTTATACGATAGATCGTCTTTATTTAGAGGATGAGCGTATGAATTTAATGATTTATCGATTATTTCAAGAATTACTCAACAATGCTTTAAAACATTCTTATGCAACAACAGTTGAAATTCATTTGCAGGAAATGGGCGATGGTTTCGAAATCATCTATAAGGATGATGGTGTAGGCTGTAATATTGATGATATTATTCTCGCAGATTCGATGGGAATTCAAGGTATGCAGGAGCGTGTAAAGGCATTTAAAGGGCAGTTTTGCATCGATACGCAGGTTGGTGAAGGAATGTCTATTAGAATTACAGTAAAAGAAGGAAGTGATACACTTGATTACGATGCTCATAGTGGATGATCACCCTATTGTTTTAGAGGGAACAAAAAATTTATTTCAAGAAAATGAAGATATTATAGTTGATACAGAAAGTGATGCAACTCATGTCATACAGAGAATTAAAAACAGACCATATGATATCTACTTAATTGATATAAATATGCCGTTAGAAAATGGCATTAATTTAGGACGAAACATTAAAGCTATCCAGTCAAATGCTTCAATTATTCTTTATACTGGTGATGATATAACTGATTATTATCCTCTTATTTTAGAACGGAAAATAGAAGGTATTTTAGCTAAAACAGCATCTAAGGAGCAAATCTTACGAACTGTTCGAGCCATTGCAAATGGTGAAATTGTTTTACCTCAAAATTTCTTGGATTTTCTCGATAATAAATTTAAATTGCAGGATGCAAAACTCGATATTCACTTGAATGAAAAAGAAAAGAAAATTTTAAGACTGATTGCGGAAGGACATACGAATAAAGCAATTGCTATAGAGTTAAATATTCCTCAAAGAACAACCGAAAGATATTTAACTCAGCTGTTTTCTTTGTTGAATGTAGATTCGCGGACAGAGGCAGTAAATCTTGCAGAAAGAATGAATTTACTATAGATAGTCTGTATGCTATACTAACTTTCGTTGGTATATTCTTCAATAAAAAGGGAGAGTTTGGATGGTTTTATAATACCATATTTTTACTTGGTTAATTATACCTAAACCTTAATTCTAAACACCTATAATTTTTCATAACACCGCCAAGTTATGGCGGTGTTTTTTCTATGTCCGCCAAATCACGCCGGAAATTGGGCTAAAGACCGCCAAAAAATTGGCGTAAACCCAACGTTGAAATGTCGGTGTAAGTACTGGTACGCTTAAGACAATCGTGGTTAAGTAGATTTGCTATAGTAGGTAATACTATATAAGATTTCGTTTAAAATAAGAGCCTGGCTATCTATGAAGAAAGTAGAGATTGTAGATTTTTTTAAAGTTACTAGCTAGTCAACGTACTTCACCATAAAACTTTATATAAAGGTAGGCGTGTATTTTGAAAGTAGAACTTGAAAATTTATTTTCTATAGATGAATCTAGTCAAGATCAAGTTATTAATGTTTATAATCGCTATGGCATTTTTATAGGTGCACCCAAAATAAGAAAAAGAAATTTAAAGGCATCTTTTAATCCTATTTTCACATTAAATGAAGACGTAACATATGAACATGTAGCAGCGCTATACAAATCATTGGAACACGAATTAGGAATTGTTTCAATCGGAGAACGTTTTTACTTTGACTTTTCGGATAGCGAATATGAGAAAGCACCATTGTTCACATTAAACTCAACTGGTAACTCACCTGATATGTTTATAGATGATAGAGGAACTTTATTTTCTATAAACACCCATTGCCAGCATTGCGGATTAATGGAAAAAGAGCAGCTTTCTCCATTAGTGATAGATACAACAGAAATGAAAGACCGTCATCTAGTTCATGTGAGCGGATATTGGGTTGCTTCACAGGAATTAGCGACATTAATGAAACAAGAGGATATTAAAGGCTACGAACTGTTAGAAGTTATTCATCAAGGACCGAAAGAAGGGAAGCAAAAAGCTTTTCAAATTATACCGACACAAGTATTACCAGAGAGTAGCGCTGAAAGAGTTAAATTGTATTTTGCGACAGAGCAACCTCCATGTCGTTGTGGATTAAGTGGGGTAATCAATGGTCCGGATATTTATAATCGTAAAGATATAACCAATATAGAAAATGATGTTTTCTTATCAGCAGAATGGAGTCATGACGGTAGATACTTATATCGAAAGACTTTGTTCAGTAGAAAGTTTAGAGAATTAATTATTAAAAACAATATATCTCGTGAAGTAAGAGGAGAGAAGGATAAAAACTTTGGGCCGAAGGATTGGTTATTCGATCCAGTATTATTAAAATAATTTAAACTGAAGATGAGGAAGTGTATATTTTGTTTAGAAAAATAATACCTATCGTTGCAATCTTATTTATCGTTGCATTAGCTCTTTCAAATTATTTTAATAAGGCAGAAGGAAAAACATTTGTCCTACCCCAAGAAAGAGGGGGCACACTGGGTTAGATAAAGATTTACCAATCGGACATTTACGGGCAAATAATCTTGTACCTAACTCCTTGGTGTCCGTATAACTTTACGTTGGGAGAAGCCAACTTCACCTCTAGTTGACTTAAATATGATATGATGTGAAAAATATAACAGCATATTGTTTTGAGGTGAAGTATTATATGAAAAATTGGGCTTATCCTTTAGCGGTATTAACGCTCATTAACTTTTTTGTGTTACGAGTTACTTTTCAAAGTGAATTAATCAAGACTTTTGATACAAAAATGGCTGATTTATTTTTCGGTAAGCGTTTTATAGAATTTTTTCACTATATAGGAGAACCGGCATTTGTAGTGTCTGTAGCTATAGTCTTAATAGTGTATTTAGTGTGGAAGGTAAAAAATAACCGAGGTATATTATTTGTTTTGTTAACGGTTGCAGGTGGAAATGTACTTAACCAATTATTGAAAAAATGGGTGCAGCGGCCAAGACCTGAGATTGAAGAACAATTAACATCCTTTAGCTTTCCTTCTGGACATGCTATGACCGGTATTTTGTATTTATTTACAATAGCTTATATTTTTTCGGAGAACAATAGCAAGGGACGTAAGACATTGCTTTGGCTTGGGGCAATTGTTTTAACTGTATTTATTGGCTTGTCTCGAGTAGCTGGAGCCCGCCATTTTGCTTCAGATGTATTGGCTGGATGGAGTATGGGTTATACGTGGTTTATCATTTGTGTTATTTGGTATGAACGTCGGAAGAGACTTTTTAAAGTGAAAAATAAATCATGACTTTGAATGGGAGCCATCTAATTAAAGATGGTTCCCTTTGTTATATAGAAATAAGAGCGGCACTTATGAACATACCGCCCTTATTTCTGGCTAATCACCAAATGTTGTGGATGACATTTGTTAAAACGTATGCCAATTTTATAAGTTGATTTCCGTTCCGACTGGGCGACTCCTTGGGGATTAGCAATAGAGGAACGAAGGCTAAAACCATCACATTGAAACGGCATTATCTGCTTCTATAAGCTTTTTTACAGCTTCTAAGCAATCATAGAATGTTTCAAATGGTTTATAAGGAAGATGAAGATCTTTACAGCGTTTAATAAGATGATCCCTAGCAAGTACTAAATCTGCCTGTTTTGCAGCCTCAAAATCAGAAAGTGAATCTCCGATTACGATTTTAAAATGATTACCCTGTGCAACTTTTCGCATAACACTTGGCTTGCAGCAACCGCAACCCTGTGTCTCAAATTTCGTGCATTCTTCATCACAGCTATTTGGAAAAATGAGCTTAATTTGCTGTCCGGAAAAATCAGCACGGTTACAATATATACCGGAAAATGGACCGTATTTTTTTAATAGTGGCTCAATGAAAAAATCCACACCGCCACTAACAATATAAAACGGAATATGGTTCTCTTGTGCATAACGAACGAAATCGACAAAGCCCTCACGTATAATGGCCGTATCCAATAAATATTGGATCACAGCATCCTTTTGTTTAGTTGATAATAGCTCGAACATTGCTGAAACGCCATCTTTAAAGGTTATAGTTTGTTCCATCATTGCTTTAGCAATTTTCTCAGATTCCTCTGGAACGAATTGAGTCATTAGTGAGACGATGTTATCGGTTTCTGTTATAGTGCCATCAAAATCACAGAAAATAATTGGTTTCAAGCTACTTCCTCCTTCAAGAAAAAACGTCTACTTTTGCAGTAGACGTTCAAATTTTACCTGTACACCATATTCATCGGCTTTTGTTAAGATAATTTCATGCTCTGGAAATTGATTTTTCATGGCAATTACGAAATCTTGCGCTATAGCAGTAGGGATGATAGAAATCAGTGTTGGTCCCGCTCCACTTAAAGCCGTTCCAAATGCCCCATTAACCTTTGCTGCGGCATGAATTTCTGTATATTGTGGAATTAAATTGGCACGGAAAGGTTCGTGGAATAAATCAGCTTCCATATAACGACCTGCACGCTCAAAATCACGAACCATTAATGATGCCGCTAGCATATTGGCATTTGCAGAGGCCCTCACTGCATATGTACGGTCAAATTGTTCTGGTAAAACAGAACGGGATTCACTTGTTTTTAGTTCGACACCGGGCACATACACAACAAAGGAAGCATCTAGATCGTTGACATGAAATGTATCAACAACGCCATTTTCATCCATTGAGGAAATTGTTAATCCCCCTAATACCGAGGCTGTTGCATTGTCTGGATGTCCTTCGATTTGTGAGGATAAATTGAGTTTATCCTGTAAAGTTAAGCCTAAGTCACAGACTTGGTTAGCTAGTTCAATTCCTGCAACGATGACCGCTGCACTGCTCCCTAAACCACGGGCTAAAGGAAGCTCACTTGCCATTTCAACACGACAAGCAGGTAGTGGCTTACCGTATTGATCCGCAATTTTTTTAGCAATCACGTATAGTAAGTGCTCTTCCAGCTCAAACTCTTTAGGACCATTATCATCGAGGTGGATAATTTCCCAACTATCCTGTAAAGACACGGTTAACTTTAAGTAAAGAGATAAGCCAAGACCTATTGAATCAAAACCAGGGCCTAGATTGGCTGTGCTCCCAGGAACCGTGATTTCCCACATGTTACTCATAGTACATCCTCGATGTATTTTCGAATTTCTTCCTCATCGTTTTTAAGTGAAACAACATCTACAGTCGAGACATTCATGGCAGTATCAGGATCTTTCAATCCATTACCCGTGAAAATTGTCACAACTTTAGAGCCCTTCGCAATCTTGCCATTTTCAACTGATTTAATAACGCCTGCTAATGATGCAGCTGAACCTGGTTCAACGAAAATTCCTTCAGTGCCAGCAATTAATTTGTAAGCAGCTAAAATTTCTTCGTCTGTAACCGAATCAATAATTCCACCAGACTCATCGCGAGCTGCTTCTGCAAATTTCCAACTTGCAGGATTACCGATACGAATAGCTGTTGCCACTGTCTCAGGATTAGCAATAGGTTCACCTTTTACAATTGCTGCTGCACCTTCAGCTTCAAAGCCGAACATTTTTGGTAAACCAGAGTCTTTTGCAGCATCGTATTCTTTAAAGCCTTTCCAGTACGCAGTAATGTTACCTGCGTTACCAACAGGGATGCAAAGATAGTCTGGAGCTTTTCCTAAAGCATCTACAATTTCAAATGACGCCGTTTTTTGCCCCTCGATGCGGAATGGATTCACAGAGTTTACAAGTGCCACAGGAGTTGTTTCGCTTACTTGGCGGACAATATTTAATGCATCATCAAAATTACCGTCGATTTCGATAATCTTTGCACCATACATTGTTGCTTGGGCTAGCTTACCTAGGGCTACTTTTCCTTTAGGGATAACGACTATGGACTGGATTCCAGCGCGTGTTGCATAAGCTGCTGCTGCGGCGGATGTGTTACCAGTTGAAGCACAAATAACGCATTTGCTACCTTCTTCAATCGCTTTTGCAACGGCAAACACCATACCACGGTCTTTAAATGAACCGGTTGGATTTGCACCTTCGATTTTTCCATAAAGCTCAATGCCTAGTTTTTTAGATAGATTTACTAGATGTATAAGAGGCGTATTGCCTTCGTTTAAAGTTAGAGCAGGTGTATTTTCTGTTACGGGTAAAAATTGTTTATATTCTTCAATTAGGCCTTTCCACATAACGTTTACGATCTCCTTTTGTTCTTATAGAAAGAACAGTTGTTTTTGTATAAAAGACATTTTAACGCAAATTGCCACATGTTTTCAATAGAATTTCGGAAATTGTCTAAACAATTCGGTAATTTGAATTTTCGCTTGTCACTTTCTTGAAACAACTGTATAGTAAACTCATAGTGTAAAGTCAAGTGTAAAGACAGGTGGTTAAAATGACGATAAATACAGTATCAACGGATAAATTTCAACAATCTATTTCTCGCAAAAAGCTTTTGGGGGTAGCGGGGGTAGGCTGGCTTTTTGATGCAATGGACGTAGGAATATTATCATTCGTTATTGCAGCTTTAGCAGTTGATTGGGGATTAACGCCAAGTCAGTCGGGTTGGATAGGTAGCATAAACTCAATTGGAATGGCTGTAGGAGCTCTTGTTTTCGGCGTACTAGCCGATAAAGTGGGACGTAAGCAAATTTTTATGTGGACGCTTGTATTATTTTCGATCGCAAGTGGCTTATCTGCATTTACCACTACATTAGCTGCTTTTATGACACTACGCTTTTTAGTAGGCATGGGGCTAGGGGGAGAATT
This sequence comes from Lysinibacillus sp. NPDC096212, assembly GCF_044763105.1. NCBI lineage: Bacteria > Bacillati > Bacillota > Bacilli > Caryophanales > Bacillaceae > Lysinibacillus > Lysinibacillus sp. NPDC096212. The sequence continues at coordinate 117,441 of NZ_JBIWFQ010000008.1, forward strand.
GCCAGTCGCATCGACATTAGTTTCTGAGAGTGTAGAAGCCAAAGAGCGTGGGCGAGTAGTTGTTTTGCTAGAAAGTTTCTGGGCGGCAGGATGGTTAATCGCTGCATTGATTTCGTATTTTGTTATTCCTTCGTGGGGATGGCGTAGTGCTTTATTGTTAACGGCAATTCCAGCAATATATGCAATTTATCTTCGTTGGAACTTGCCAGATTCACCACAATTTACAGTAAAGGCTGAGTCTAAGAAACGTAGTGTTATGCAAAATATTCGAGAAGTATGGTCGAAAAAATATTTACGCTCGACACTTATGTTATGGGTGTTATGGTTTACGGTTGTTTTCTCGTATTACGGTATGTTTTTATGGCTACCGAGTGTTATGGTTGGTAAAGGCTTTGATATGATTACGAGCTTTAAATATGTTCTCATTATGACGCTTGCGCAGCTACCAGGTTATTTTACAGCTGCTTGGTTTATAGAAAAATTCGGACGGAAGTTTGTACTTGTTTCTTATTTAATTGGTACAGCAGTAAGTGCGTTCATTTTTGGTAATGCGGAAACACTAGTAGTGCTATTAACATCTGGGATGTTTTTATCGTTCTTTAACTTAGGGGCATGGGGTGCGCTTTATGCTTATACACCAGAGCAGTATCCAGCAATTATCCGTGGAACGGGTGCAGGAATGGCAGCGGCTGTTGGGCGCATCGGTGGTATTTTTGGACCTTTGTTAGTAGGCTCTTTATTAACAGCAGGTTATGATATTGGCTTTATCTTTGCTATTTTCTGTGGAGCGATTATTATCGGTGTTGTTGGGGTAATATTCTTAGGTCGAGAAACGAAACAAATTGAATTAGAATAACAAAAATAATCATGTCTTGGATGAACTATAATCCAAGACATTTTTATCAATTAATTTACATAAAAATTAAGAGTTATTAATTTTTATACAAATATTTTTAAAAATCTGTTAAAATCACACAATAAGGTTCGTCACTGAAAATGGGGATGACATTTGGTTAAAACGTATAGCAAGTGGGTCAATTGATTGGAGTACAGGTCAGGGATTTATTGGTGATCACCATGGCTACAGACGTAACCTGGAGCGAGTTTCGTTAGGAAAGCTTACAGTCGCAGCGGAAATCAACCCTCGACTTATAAGGGTGATTTATCAATTAACTTTGATTAAGAAAATAGAACGATTTTTTGTCTTTTTCACATTAGCGAGTTAAAGCATTGAAGATTTTTCAGAAAAGTCGTTGTATTCAGATTGTAATCATGATACTGTATTTTTAACTTCTTTCAGCAATTGTTTTCTGTAGCGACAGGAACAAATGTCTCTTGTACCGAAAGCGAAGCGACAGGTACAGATGTCCAAACACCCGATGAAAGAAGTTAAAGCCTCCAGCCGATTCCAGATTCATTGTTTATCTGTAGTGAAAGCAAAGCGACAGCAACAAATGTTTACTGTGCGAAAGCGAAGCGACAGCAACAAATGTTTACTGTGCGAAAGCGAAGCGACAGCAACAATTATGCCGAGGTATAATTGATCCGAATTTAGAGTCAGTAGGAAACAATCTCCGTTCGTGATAATTTCATTGAAAGAAAGGTTGTTAGAAATGAGCATAAATGAAGAAATAAAAAGAAGATTTGTTAGGCTGTCGAAAGGCCAGCGTAAAGTTGCACAATTTGTTATGAGTAACCCTACAGTTGTAATTGGTAATGGAGCAGCAGAAGTTGGTAGACAGGCGAATGTTAGTGAATCAACAGTTATTCGTTTTTGTTATGCAATGGATTTGATGGGCTATGTAGAGCTTCAAGACAAGGTTAGAAGCTATTTAATGACTCAAAATGGTGGTGAGAATCTTCAACCTACATATTTTTCAAGTAAGCGGAATATTCCGAGTTTTGGGAAGGTGATGCAACGCGATATTCAAAATATTCAAGATACGATTCATTTGATTAACGATAATATGCTCCAAAAAAGCTCGAAATGGATGCATGAAGCAGAGAACGTTTATATTTTAGGTACTCGTCAAGCTGCGTCCATAGCAAATTGGTTATCGTCTACAATGAAAACTTTACGTCCAAATGTAAAACAGCTTCGCTCAGAATCCGACGATATTGTACAGCAAATTAACAGCATGGGAGAGCAGACGACATTAATAGTTTTGATAGGGGACAAGCATTCAAACGACGTTCAAACGATTGTAGAAATTGCCAAGAAGAAAAAGGCTAAAATTATTGCTATTACTGGTTCGGCGTTGTCTTCTATTCGGGAATATGCAAGTGCATTATTTACACTTGGTCTGAAAAAGCAATCTTCATTGGATGTTATTCCAGTATTATTTTCGTTTTTACATGCGCTAATTGAGGAAATGGTTAGTCAGGATAAAGCACAATATGAGAAATATCAGCAATCATATGAGCAATTAGAAAATAATTTGTTATTCTTAGATGCAGCAAGAGAGAAGCAAGTTTTCTAAACATTTTACAACGCGTAGAAACCGTAAAATACTAATCTATGCGTTTTATTTACGCTACACATAAAAAAGATGTCCAAAAAAGTTTTTAGACATCCTTGAAAAAGAAGCTTATAAAATTTTACTTAAGCTATATTCGTTAATAAAGGTATCATTTAATTTAATAGCGTTTTGTCGAATACCTTCTTGCTCAAAACCTAGTTTTTTAAACAGATGTAAAGCACAATCATTATGTTCCATAACAGATACTTCTAAGCGCGAAATATCCCGCTGTTTAGACCATTGTTCAACTGCCTTCATCAGCTCTGAACCAATACCTTGTCGTTGATGCTCTTCCTTAACAGCTAGGCGGATTGATGCAACATGCTTAGCTTTAGAATGTTTATATCCATGGATAACGGCATAACCAGCAAAATTACCATTTAATATACAAAGTAAAATTGTACGGTTTTTTAATTGTTTCCAAGTGCTTAAATCTTTACGAAGTTGTTGAACTGTAAGGTCTAATTCATTTTCCATGTTATACATGAAGTCAGTTTCTTGGAAAATTTCTTCTTGCAAATGAATAAATGATCTGGCATCTGATGCTTCAATTGCTCGAATTATGTATGCAGATGGGTTTTCGTCATCTTTAGAAATATTACTCGTAGTCTTCATTTGTGTACGCGAGAAAGATACACTGGTACCGAGTTTAACATCAATGACATAGTAGCCTGCATTTGTCCATGACAAATAGTGAGAGAGAGGGGGCTTTGTTTTCTTCCACCAGCTCCTATTCAAGTAAGCGGCATTTGGCAAGGCTTGTCCCATAATATTTTCGAGTTCGCTAAATGATAAAGTAATTTCTTGTTGTAAAGCTACTTCAAAATAATTTGCTAAAGGAATATACTTTTTTTCCATCTTCTTTGTCATCGTGATCCCCATTTCCTGTATATCCTAATATATATATAGACTACCTGATAATAGCATAAAATTATGGTTTCTTAAATATAAAAACACAACTATATATCTACTTATAGCAAATATTTTTTATAAACTACGTATTATTATTATTAAGTGTTATAAATAGGATGTTATTAACAGATAAATATATTAAATTCAATAATAACCCAGAATTAGTGGTAACAGGTAATTTTTGGTTCCGTTCCGTGAAGTGAGGTTGATTTCCGTTCCGACTATGCACTTTCCTCGGGGCGTCCGGCGAGCCGCTTTTGTTGTTGTTGTCGCTGCACTTTCGCACAGATAAAACCTTGTTGCTGTCGCTTCGCTTTCGCGCAAAAAACATCTGCCGCTGACGCTAGGCTTTCGCGCAAAAAAACATCTGCCGGCCAAAGCACAAAGCCGATTCCGGACGCAATTATGCTGAGGCATCATTGATTTGTATATTGGTAGTAGATCCTTTATAGATAAACTTTCACTTTATATCATGTTTGCTCATAAGGTATGATAAAATAAAATATAAATGTTATTGCCATTCAGGAGGAATAAATTCAATGAGTAAAGTTTTAGTTTTTGGTCATAAAAATCCAGATACAGACACAATTACATCTGCAATTGTATATGCATATTTAAAACAGCAAATTGGCGTTGATGCTGAAGCGGTACGCCTTGGAGAAGTAAATAACGAAACTCAATTTGCTTTAGATAAATTTGGCTTTGAAGCACCTCGTTTAATTTCATCAGTAGTTGGAGAAGCAGAAAAAGTAATCCTTGTAGACCACAATGAATTCCAGCAATCTGCTGACGGCATTGAAGAGGTACAAATTACAGAGGTCATTGATCATCACCGTATTGCCAACTTCCAAACGGCAGATCCACTATACTACCGTGCAGAACCTGTAGGCTGTACTGCAACAATTCTAAACAAAATCTTCAAAGAACATGGCGTAGCAATTCCTGCAAACATTGCTGGATTAATGCTTTCTGCTATTGTTTCTGATACATTATTATTCAAATCTCCAACTTGCACTGAGCAAGATGTAAAAGCTGGTGAGGAGCTAGCGAAAATTGCAGGTGTTGATGCTGCTGAATACGGTTTAGCAATGCTTAAAGCAGGTGCTGACCTTTCAGATAAATCATTAGAAGATCTTTTATCATTAGATGCAAAAGAATTTCAATTCGGTGAATATAAATCTGTAGTAGCTCAAGTAAATGCTGTCGATATTAACGATGTACTTGGTCGCCAAGAAGAATTAGAAATTTTATTAAATAAAAATGTAGCGGAAAATGGCTTAGGTTTATTCTTCTTTGTTGTAACAGATATTTTAAACAATGATTCAACAGCCGTTGCAGTTGGACAAGTAGCTGAGGCTGCAGCAAAAGGATTTGGCGCGGAGCTTGTGAATAATCGCGTTCTTTTACCGGGTGTTGTATCCCGTAAAAAACAAATCGTTCCAGTTTTAACTGATGCATTGAAATAATAAAAAGATGCTGGGACAAAAAGAAAAAATGTTAGACCGATTGTATTTCGGTCTAACATTTTTTTTGATTTAGGAAGGAACACTTTACTTGTTGAAGCAAAAAAGTTATTATCTATTTTCGCTATTTATCAAAATAATCGAGTTCAGTCCCAGCCCCTTTTTAATCTAGTTTTAATGGGTGTACAGCAGGACCTTCAAGAACTTCTCCTTTGGCATTAAAACGAGAGCCATGACAAGGGCAATCCCATGTTTCGTCGGCTTCATTCCATTTTGTTTTACAGCCTAAATGCGTGCAAGTTGGTGTATTAGCATGTTTCACATAACCAGTCACGAACTCCTTAGCTACAAAGCCTCCTACCTTTAGCATCTGCATAAACTGTGCCCCGAATTTCGTACGTGCCGGCGAGTAAAGAGGAATGGCACCATCCTCATTCCCAGCTCCTGTTATTAGGGATGATAGGATATCTCCCGCTACAAAAGAATTGGAAATTCCCCATTTTCGATAGCCAGTTGCAATGAAAACATTAGGCAAGGATGGTGTAATCCTGCCAACATAAGGGACCATATCAGGTGTTTCAATGTCCTGCGCTGACCAGCGATAGATTGCCTCCTGATCGAAATGCGCCTTCATTTCATTTTGAATGGCCTCATAATAGGGCTCCGTATTAGTCGTTTCACCTGCAATATGATTAGCTCCGCCTAACACTAGATAATGCTCGTCGTTAATCGTAGCTGTCCGAATAGAGCGGGTAGGATTATCTACGCATAAATATTGACCTTGTAGTGTATCGGTAATTTTGCTAGCAACCATATAGGAGCGACTATTAGAAAGTTTAAAAAGCTGAAGTCCTCTAAAGGCTTCGATTGGATAGTGTGTGCACAAAATAAGCTTGTTGTATTGAACCGACATATTGTTTGCGGTATGTAAGCTATTCTGAGGTATGTTTAATTGCTGAACACGGGTATTTGTGTAGATTTTTGCGCCCATTGATAATGCTTCTTTTACAAGGAAATTACAAGCTTCTACTGGATGTATTTGAGCTTGTTGGGACATGCTAAGTGCTTTTGTAACTGGGAAGGGAAGCTCTGTATCAGAAGTGATTTTCGCCTTAATATTTAATACTTTATAGGCATTCCATTCTTTTAATAATTGGGCATAGCCTTCTTTTGTTTGGCAATAAAGCAAGGAATCTACTTGTTGAATACTTTCTTTAGGAAGTAACTGCAATGCTTTCTCTACAGCTATTTGGTTGAGCTGATAATAGAGTCGTGCCTCATCTACAGAAAGTTTTTCAATAAGGTTGGCATAAACTAAGCTATGCTGTGCAGTTAATTTTCCTGTTGAATTACCAGTCGTACCATGACCGATATGGGAATTTGCCTCAAGTAAGACCACCTCTACTCCTGATTTTGCTAAGACATATGCTGTATATAGTCCCGTCAATCCTCCACCGATTATACATACATCACAAGTTGTTGATGCAGGAAGCGATGGTAGCGAGACGGGATCAATTGTTCCGAGCCAAAGAGATTGTGTCATACATAACCCTCACATTGTTTTTACGTTCAGTATGTAGATTGATTTGAAAATTTATGCAATGAAGCATAAAAATTGCCTTGCTGTATTTACTATCGCTACAATGTAGCAAAAGGAGCGTGACTACCTATGAAAATTGAAATCTGGTCAGATTATGTATGTCCATTTTGTTATATTGGTAAAAAGCAACTAGAGCAGGCGATTCAGGATACGGGTTTTGCAGGGCAGGTAGAGCTTGTTTATAAAAGCTATCAACTTGACCCAACAACACCTGTGGATACTAATGTGTCTACGTATGAAGCATTGGCGAAAAAGTATGGAATGTCGCTAGAAAAAGCGAAGGAAATGACGCAAGGTGTTGCTGCTCGCGCTAAAGAAGTTGGTCTAGAGTATAACTTTGATAATTCAATGGAGGAAAATACATTAAAAGCGCATCGTCTAGTAAAATGGGCAGAAAAGCAAGGGGATGTTACAGCACTTGTCGAAGCACTATTATACAGTTATTTTATTGAAGCAAAGCGTATTGGTCAGGACGATGTATTAATCGATATTGCTGTGCAAGTAGGTCTGAACCGTGATGAAGTTGCAAAGGTTCTATCTAACGATGATTTTAAAATAGACGTAGAGACAGATATACAAGAAGGGCTACAGCTTGGCGTAAGAGGGGTACCGTTCTTTGTGTTAAATCGTAAGTACGGTATTTCTGGGGCACAACCTCAAGAAGTATTTGAAGAAACTTTACGTAAAGTTGCTGAGGAAGAAGGCATACAACCAGGATTAAAGATGGCAGGCTCTGAAGATGGTGGAGTTTGTACCGATGATAGTTGTAAATTTTAATTCTGATGGAGAAAGGTAAGAAATAATAGAAGCTGATCTGACTATAACGACACTCAGGTAAGGACCTCGAAAAGGTTGGGTTCCCTTACAGAATACTCGAAGAAGCTCGGGGAAGTTCATTTCACACTCCAAAACAACCTAACACATAGATCAAAAGGGGATGACCTTTGTTAAACGCATATCGTGTGGCGAAGTTGATTGGAATGGAGGCAGGGCGACTCCTTGGAGTCAAATCATAGCGTCATAGATGAGACCCTGAAGCGGCTCATCGGACGCCCCCAGGAAAGCGCTCGGTCGGAATGGAAAGAAACTTTACGTTATGGGGTAAATTTGAATCAATTACATTTCGGTCAAAAGTCTGAGTCTACTAGCGTTGACTTTTTTCGTAAATTTTTTTAATATACTTATATATCTTGAATTCGAGATATTAAACTTTGATTTTAAGGGAGAATTTATATAATGAATGTATTAGTAGTAAAAGCAAACAACCGTCCAGACGGTATTTCAACAAAAATGTATGACACATTTATGGAAAATGTACAAGGTGTAGATGTAACAACTTTTGACGTATTCGCAGAAGATATGCCTTACTTCGGTCAAGATCTTTTCAATGCTTTTGGTAAAGTTCAAAACGGTGAAGCGTTAACTGACATTGAATCACGTCTTTTAGCAGCAAAACAAAAAGCTATGGATGCTTTAACTGCAGCTGATGTTGTTGTATTTGCTTTCCCACTTTGGAACTTAACAATCCCAGCGAAATTACAAACTTTCATCGACTATGTATTCCAAGCTGGTTATACATTTAAATATAATGAAAACGGTCAATTAGAAGGCTTAATGGGTGACAAAAAAGTTGTTATCTTAAATGCTCGTGGTGGTTACTATTCAGCACCTGAAGCACAACCAATGGAAATGTCAGTTAACTACATCAAAAACGTTGTTGGCATGTTCGGTATGGAAATTATCGAAGAGGTTATCATTGAAGGCCATAACGCGTCACAAGATAAAGCACAAGAAATTATTGCAAATGGCCTAGAAGCGGTTAAAAAAGTTGCCCAATCTTTACAAACTGTAAATGCATAATAAATTAATTTTTAATAAAAGTTCTCTCTAATTTGAGAGGACTTTTTTTATTTCTTTCATAGAGGTATGGTAATGCTGAGGAGGACTAAAATATTGATATTATGCGCTTATTCTTGATTTACATTTAATAACATCATATTGGTGAAATGATAGTAATCTATCGTTTTCGAGTAAAGTGTTTTGTTATTTGGTTAAAAATACATACAATTAGGACTATTCGTTCAGTAAATAAAGCAATTAGTATAATATAATAGAAATTGTAGGAAAATATTAGATTTTTAAGGAGGGTGTTTCATGAATAAGAAATTAATGACTAAATTCTTGGCGATGTTACTTGTTCTATTCGCGGTCTTACCATTTGGACTATCCGCAAATGCTGCATCAAACGATGTAACACGTGGGGATTATGTGAAAGAATTAGTAGAAAGCTTAAATGTAGAGCTAGGTGATGGTTCTAAAATTGCCTTCACTGATGTCTCTAAGGATTTAGCCCCGTATGTAGAAAAAGCAGTAGAATTGAAGCTTATTAAAGGTAAAACTGCGACATTGTTTGATCCAAATGATAAATTGACACGTCAACAAGCATTTGTTATTTCTGCTCGTGGATTAGTCAATGAAAACGCTCCACTTTCTGTATTAGATCAGTTTAAAGATGTAGATAAAGTTGCAACAACACATAAGCAAGATATAGCAAATGCCGTTGCTGCAAACATATTACAAGGGTTTGAAGATAACACAATTCGTCCTGATGACTATGTCACAACTGAACAAATGCAAAGTATTATTGAACGCTTTGTAGCCGAATACAAATTACCTACATCTACAACTAATGTAGATCTTCAAATTTTAGGAACAACAGATATTCATACAAACCTTGCAAATTATAATTATTTTTTAGATACTGAATCAGCTGATATAGGTTTAGCAAACACAGCAACATTAATTGAACAAGCCCGTACTGAGAATCCAAACACATTATTATTTGATAATGGCGATTTAATTCAAGGAACGCCACTAGGATCTTATAAAGCATTGGAGAGCGTTTTAAAACCAGGTGAAGTTCATCCAGCTATTGCAGCACTAAATGCACTGAAATATGATGGTGGAACTTTAGGGAACCATGAGTTCAACTATGGTTTAGAGTTTTTAGATGAAGTATTAAATGATGCAAAATATCCAGTCGTAAATGCAAACACATACGACGCTAAAACGAAAGAGCGTATGTATACACCTTATGTAATTCTTGATAAAGAGGTTGTAGACAATAAAGGTAAAAAGCACACACTTAAAGTTGGCGTTACAGGTATCGTACCTACGAAAATTGTTGAATGGGATGCTGTTCATTTAGCAGGCAAAGTAGAAATGCAAGAACCAGTTGAAGCGGTGAAAGAGGTTGTACCAGAAATGCAAAAAGCAGGTGCAGACGTAATTGTAGTACTTTCACACTCAGGTATTGGTGAGGATTCTTACGTAAAAGGTAACGAAAACGTTGGATATCAAATCTCTGAGATTGAGGGGGTCGACGCTTTAATTACTGGTCACTCTCATTTAACATTCCCAGGTGACTATAAAAATCTTAAAAATGTTGATCAAGAAAAAGGGACAATTAACGGTGTGCCTACTGTTATGGCAGGAAGCTATGGTAGCTATCTTGGAGTCATTGATTTAAAACTAGAACAACAAGGCTCTAAATGGGTTGTAGTGGATGGGCAGGGTTCTATCCGTTCTATCAAACAAGAAGGCTTACAACCATCTAAAACAGTTTTAAATGTAATTAAAGAAGCGCATGAAGGTACGTTGAAGTATATACGTCAGCCTGTTGGTGAGACAACTGCACCAATCCATAGCTACTTCTCAATGGTTCAAGATGACCCTTCTATTCAAATTGTGACACAAGCTCAAAAATGGTTTATTGAGAAAGAATTAAAAGGTACCGCTGATGAAAACACACCAATTCTTTCTGCTGGTGCACCTTTCAAAGCAGGGTCTCGTAACAACCCTTCAGATTACACGAACATTCCTGTAGGTCCGCTTGCGATTAAAAATATGGCAGACATTTATTATTACGATAATACGGTTGCAACGATTAAAGTAACAGGTGCACAAGCAGTTGAATGGTTAGAAATGGCTGCTGGTATTTTTGCAACAATTGATCCAAATAAAACTGAAGAACAAAATATTATTGACCCAGAGGCACGTTCTTACAATTTTGACGTATTAGATGGTTTAACATATCAAATCGATGTAACATCTCCGGCGAAATATGATAGTCGAGGTATTCTGGTAGATGAAAAAGCAAATCGTATTAAAAACGTACAATACAACGGTAAACCAATCGATTTAAATCAAGAATTTATCATCATTACGAACAATTACCGCGTGGGTGGTTCTTATGGTACCACATTTAAAAATACAGATGGCTCTAATATAACAAACTATGCTTATGAAAATCGCCAAGCTGTCATTGATTACGTTATGGAAAATAAAACAATTAATCCTGCTGCGGATAACAACTGGTCATTTGTACCGTTCCCAGCAAATACGAAAATCATTTACAACTCTGCTAAGGATGCGCAAAAAGTCATTCCTGCAGGTAGTAATATCGAATATTTAGGAGATACAGAAGGTGGCTTTGCTAAATATTTAATTAAGTAATAATGAAATGTTAAAAGGAGAGTGCGTTGTTAAACGCTGCTCTCCTTTTTGTGTCGCTCAAATGTATGATAACGTGTTCCTTGAAATGTTAATAAGCCAAGGTCATCTTCTGCAAGCTGTCCATAATCACGACCATTCATTTTTAATTCTAGACGATTGCCACTTTGTACTTCGAACGTTACATAGTACGATGTATAGGCACTAGAGTTACCAGAACCTCCACTAGTATTCGAACGTTTTGTTACGACTTTAGCGGGTACTGTTAATAATGGTTCATTGTTGTTTTTCGACCATTGTAAGATACCTTTAATAATAGTAAAAGCTATAATACCGAACACGATAAAAAACATTATTGAAATAAAACTGGGTATAAAAGAGAATTCATCAAACCCAACCATAAAAGGCCTCCAATCTATGAAATATTGTGCTTGAAGTCGTTATAAAGGCGGATGTCACGGAAATCAGAAAGGAATCAAGCACAAAGCCGATTCCGGACGCATTGTTTATCTGTAGCGAAAGCGAAGCGACAGCAACAATTATGACGAGGCATAATTGATTAGTTAAATCGCCATGTATAGCAAACTCCTTATCTTCTAGTTTTTCAATATATGTAGACGTAAATGAAATTTTTGGATAAATGTCAGCGTCGAAAAAATAAGGGAGATACAAGCACATAAAGACCGAAGTTTTTCGTTGAGACACTAGCAACAGCGATTGTGAATAAAATGTTTGCACCCGCCATTTGTTCAATGTCTGGAAAAACTATTTCTGCATCGTACGATTCAAATACACCATATATTTTTGATATCATCATATGTCGTACAGAAATGCCAATAGTTGAACGACTAAAATCAATCGCATACTTTTTTGTTGGAAAAGCATACCAAACTGATATCTTACATGAATAATAAAATAAACAATTCAGATATTCAACGAGTTTTTAGAAAAAATGAGAGAATATTACATTGATAAAAGTTCATTTTGTGAATGTTTAAAAAGAGTATAAAAACCCTAATCCGTAAGACAGTTTTGTCAACATAAGGTCATAACCGTACGTTATCTTTTCTTTTAAAAAGGGATACAACAATGGAAGGAGTCATAATAATAAAATCATGCGCATCTATATAGAAGTAAGTTGCCATTTTCAATGCAGATATTAAACGACCATTACTCACCTCTAATTGAACGGTCATGGGTAATTTCTATGGCATCGTTATTTTTATATAAATACTATAAGGGCAGAGTTAGATAAGGTAGTAGTTACCTACTTTAAAATTGAATCTAAATCAAATTCCAAAATGATAAAACATTTATAAGTTACATTTAGTAATTAAATGAAAAATAGTAAACAGATTATTGTTAGTAAATAAGTTACTTTAAATTTACTTTTTTAAAAATAATCGTTACAATAGAGTACATAAGAGGTGAAAAAAATGAGTGAGTCAAATTTATGTCCTCGTTTAGCTAAAGCAATGGATTTAATTGGAAAACGCTGGACAGGGCTAATTTTATATCAATTATTAGACGGACCACAGCGCTTCAATGAGATAGAATCTTCATTACCTGTAAGCGGTCGTTTATTATCCGAACGTTTAAAAGAGCTAGAAAAAGAAGGGCTTGTTGAACGAAAAGTATATTCAGAGGTACCAGTACGTGTTGAGTATTCTTTGACGGATAAAGGTTGGGCATTAGAAGGAGCAATCCGTAATATTGAATCATGGGCATCGAGTTGGCTTTAACTTCTTTCAGTAGAAGATAAGTGTGAAGTCTATCTCGAATTTTCTGATGGATAGATAAACATTGGACATATGTAATACGAATGACCATGAAATTTCTTTATCATATTCATCATCTCAGCAGGGACTCTCGCTACCCGTTAAGGCGAGAAAAAAATAACCTTCATTTTACTTGTCAAATTAGGGTTCTAAATCCATACTAGTGTAGAGTAAGAAGGACGTTAGAAAGGAATTAGCTCTCATGACAAAAGAACAATGGGTGGCGGATTTAGCAAAGAGCGTTAATCCGGCCAATATTAAGTTAGATGAATCATTGCAGCAATATACTATGACAAAATTAGGTGGTAAAGCGGATGTTTTCGTTCTCGTTGAAACAGAGGAAGAGGCAGCAACGGTTATTCGCTATGCCCATAAGAATAATATACCTTTATTAATGTTAGGTAATGGATCTAATATGGTCGTTCGTGATGGCGGTCATCGAGGGATCGTTGTTACATTTTCATTTTTAGATGAGATTCGCATTAATGGTGACCATGTTTACGCGCAAAGCGGTGCACTTATTAAGGATGTATCGAAACTGGCTGCGGCTGCATCTTTAACAGGTTTTGAATTTGCATGTGGTATCCCTGGCTCAGTTGGTGGAGCTATGGCAATGAATGCAGGTGCATATGGCGGTGAAATTAAGGATATTATTATTTCTTCGAAAGTATTAACAAAAGAAGGCGAAATTTTAATATTATCGAAAGATGAACTTGAACTTAGTTATCGACATAGTATCATTGCCAAGAAGGGGTATTATGTATTATCATCCGAATTTCAATTAGCAAAAGGTGTACAGGAAGAAATTGATGCGAAAATTGCTGATTTAACGTTTCAGCGAGAATCTAAGCAGCCGTTAGAATACCCATCTGCAGGAAGTGTTTTTAAGCGCCCACCAGGTTACTTTGCTGGCAAGCTTATTCAAGATAGTGGCTTACAAGGAAAAGGCGTAGGTGATGCAGAGGTATCAACGAAGCATGCAGGCTTTATTGTTAATAAAGGTAATGCAACGGCTACTGACTATATTGCAACAATCCAAATGGTACAACGAGTAGTTAAAGAAAAGTTTGGCATCGACTTAGAAACAGAAGTAAAAATCGTTGGTGACGAATTATAGGATACTACGCCCTTCGCTAATGGTGGAGGGCGTTTTTTTGAGGAGTGAAACAGAAAATGAAGTTTATATCATGGAATGTTAATGGGATTAGAGCCTGCTTAGGTAAAGGGTTTTTAGATTTCTTCAATCATGTAGATGCAGATTTTTTCTGTATTCAAGAAACAAAGTGTCAGGCTGAACAAGTGGAGATTTCACTTGAGGGATATGAGCAATATTGGAATTATGCAGAGAAGAAAGGTTATTCAGGTACAGCCATCTTTACAAAACATACCCCACTTGCAGTACGTTATGGTGTTGGTGACGATGAATCGCAGGAAGAGGGGAGAATTATTACACTAGAGTATGAAGATTTTTACTTAGTGAATGTTTATACTCCGAATTCACAGCGTGATTTAGCTAGACTACCTCTTCGTTTAAAATGGGAGGATCGATTAGCGTTATATTTAAAAGAGTTAGATTCTAAGAAACCTATAGTCTACTGCGGTGATTTAAACGTCGCACATATGGACATTGATTTAAAAAATGCGAAGTCTAATGTTGGTAATTCAGGTTTTACATATGAAGAACGTGAAAAAATGACGGAGCTATTGGCAAGTGGTTTTGTAGATTCATTCCGCTACATGTATCCAGATACAACAGATCACTATACATGGTGGTCTTATATGAATAAAGTACGCGAACGTAATATCGGATGGCGTATTGACTACTTTATTGTTTCTGAAAGACTAAAGAACAAAATTAATGTGGCAAGCATTCATTCACAAATTATGGGCAGTGATCATTGTCCAATTGAATTACAGCTTAATAACTAGTTTCTATGAAAAATCGTATTTTCTAAAAAGAAATACGATTTTTTTTTTTTTACTGCAACGCAATAAATAATCAATTATGCCTCAACATAATTGTGTCAGGAATCGGAAAGGATTTAAATTTCAAAACTTTTAAAAGGATTTGAAAGCGTGTAAAAGAATATATTGCAAAAAGGGGGTAGGGATGTGAGAAAGTTTACGTGGAAAAAGTGGCTACTGGCTATAGCGGGATTTTTAGCTGTAGTAGCTATTGTCGCATTTATTGGAATTACATGGTTTATGAATAAATCAAAACCAGTAATTGATGGAGAGCTTTCGTTGAGCGTGCTAGATGAAGATGTAACTGTCACAAGGGATGACAAGGGTATACCTCATATTTTTGCAAAGACAAATGCAGATTTGTATCGTGCACAAGGATATGTTCAAGCGCAAGATCGGCTGTTTCAAATGGATTTAGCGCGAAGACAAGCTAGTGGTCGTTTGTCGGAAATAATCGGTGAGGCAACTATTGATACTGACAAACATTTCCGAACGTTTAGCTTGCGTGATGCAGCTGAAAAATCATTATCTACCTATGATGCAGAAAGTAGACAGGTACTTGAATGGTTTGCAGATGGCGTCAATGCTTTTATTACACAGGCTAAGAAAAATAATACATTAAGCTATGAATTTGCTTTACTAGGCTACGAACCGGAGGAATGGTCCGTTGTAGACTCTCTTACTATTGGTAAATATATGGCCTATGACTTAGGGGGGAATTGGAATACGCTTGCGTTCCGTCATTGGGCTTTACAAAACTTTGGTGAAGAAAAAGCTAAAGAATTATTTATAAAGTATCCTAAAAACGCTTCATCTATTATCAAGGCAAATAAAGAAAATCCCGTAGCCGTGGCAGGGCATTTTAAGACAGAGCTGTTGCCAAATGAATTTAACGGCAGTAATAACTGGGTTGTATCGGGGAAAAAAACAAAAAACGGCACGCCAATTTTAGCAGATGATCCACATTTAGGATTGAGTACACCATCTATTTGGTATCAAATGCATCTGCAATCTCCTGAGCAAAATGTGAGTGGCGTAATCTTTGCAGGTGTCCCGGGCATTATTTTAGGTCACAACGATAACATTGCATGGGGTGTAACAAATGTTGGACCTGATGTACAGGATTTATATATTGAAATACCAAATCCGAATAATCCAACACAGTTCCGCTTTGATGGCAAGTGGGAGCAAGCAGAGGTGCGCAATGAACCGATAAAGGTAAAAGACGGAGAAACGGTAGATTTTAATGTCGTCGTCACACGTCACGGCCCAATCATGACAGATTTAGCTTTTAAAGATACTGAGCCTACAGCACAATTTTCGATGCAGTGGACGGCACTGCAACCGACGACAGAACTACGTGCAGTGTTAGGCTTTAATAAGTCAAAATCCTGGAGTGAATTTGAAAAAGCATTAGAGGATTTTAAGGCACCAGCTCAAAATTTCGTTTTTGCATCAAAGGATGGCACAATTGCGTATAAAGCGAATGGTCAAATTCCGATTCGAAAACAAGGGGACGGACAATTGCCGGTACCGGGTGATTCTAGTGACTATGGGTGGGATGGCTTTATCCCGTGGGATGAGCTTCCGACTGTAGTAAACCCAGATGAAGGCTTTATTGCAACAGCGAATAATGAAGTTATTGGGGAAGAATATCCTTATCATATAACAGATTTCTGGGCACAGCCTTATCGTTTTGAACGGATTAAGGAAATTTTAGCGGCGAATGACTCTTTAACAGTGGAAGACATGATGAATTTACAAATGGATCAGCATAACCTATATGCTCGTGAGTTTTTACCATATTTATTAACATCAATAAAAGCACAAGATCAGGATGGAAAATATAAAGATGTTATTAAGTTATTAGAGAATTGGGACATGGTAGATGCAAAGGATTCAGGGGCGCCATTAGTGTTCCATACATTAATGGAAAAATTACAGGAAGTGTTATTTAAGGATCAGATGCCAGAAGATATGTATGAATTAATGTATGGGAAGTTTAATATTACAGACCAACTTTTACGCACAGCTTATGCCGGTAAGAAGAGCATATGGATTGATGAACAGGGTGGAGTAGATGCAACAGTTTACAAGGCGTTAGAGCTCACTGTCGCACAAATAGAAAATCAATTCGGAAAAAACGTATCGAAATGGAAATGGGGTAACTTCCATCAGCTTACCTTTGACCATACATTAGGTAAAGCTTCGCCGATTCTTGCAGCATATTTTAATGCTAAAAAGGTTCCTATTGGTGGTTCAAAGGTTACTGTTCAGGCTGCTGATAATGACTTAGCTGGAAATGTTAATCATGGGGCATCATGGCGCTTTGTTGTTGATGTTGGTGATTTAAGTTCAGCCTATCATATCGTTGGTCCCGGACAGAGTGGACATGTAAAATCAGCTTGGTATCAAGATCAAGTAATGGATTGGGCTAATGGAGATTATCATCAAACGTTTGTGAGAAAAGAAGATATTAAAGGTAAAACGTTGCGATTAAAAGCACGGTAGGAAGAGAAGCTATAAGAATCTATAGGGTTTTATATTAAGAAAACATGGTTTCTCAGCAAAGCGAGGGGTTGATTTCCGTTTCGACTGAGCGCTTTGTTGCTGCCGCTTCGCTTTCGCACAGATAAAACATTTGCCGCTGACGCTTCGCTTTCGCGCAGAGCAGAGCTTCCTGGGGGCGTCCGATGAGCCGCTTGGGCCAACACGATGTTGGTCACGAAGGCGTTATCACAGGATGTGATGCTTTTAGCCTTCGTTCCTCTATCCGCTGATCCCCAAGGAGTCGCTCAGTCTCCACTTCAATCAACCTCTTAGCATGCCTTATTAAACTCCACTTTGTTTAATATGTCACCATAATTTCATTATCACAACAACATGCCAAAGTTATCACATTAAAGTGATAGCTTTTTTGCTTTTATATGCATGAGTAGTAATTTAAATAAAAACATTTTTAAATTTGTGATATAAATCATTTACATTCAAATAATCGTTTGAATATGATGGGATATTATGTTATATTGAAAACAATCAAACAAACATTTGAATGAGGTGAAGAAAAATGCCAAAAGAAGTATGTGAGATAACACATGTTCATGAAGAAGCTGTCATTAAGGTACAACAGCAAATGCCAGATCTATCAGGAGTAGCAAAATTTTTAAAGGCATTATCTGATGAAACAAGACTTAAAATTGCGTATGCCTTAACGGTCAAAGATGAATTGTGTGTTTGCGATGTTGCTTCCATTATCGGCTCTTCAGTAGCAACAGCATCGCATCATTTACGATATTTGAAAGATAATAATTTAGCGAAATCCTATCGTAAAGGAAAGCAAATGTACTACTCTTTAGCTGATGAGCATGTGTATCAAATTGTAACGATTGCCTACGAACATGTGAAAGAGGGGATTGCAAATGGCAGCGACACCAACTAAACAAGAATACAGGCTACAAAACTTATCCTGCGCCAGCTGTGCAGCAAAATTCGAAAAAAACGTGAAGGCTATTCCTGAGGTCCAGGATGCACAAGTGAATTTTGGTGCTTCTAAAATAATGGTTATTGGTAATATTGACGCTGATCAGCTTGAAGAAGCAGGTGCCTTCGACGGCATAAAAGTATCCCAATCAACAGTAAGAACAATTGAAAAATCAACACCTTTTTATCGAAAAACAGAAAATATATTAGCTGGAATCTCCTTGTTATTCATAGTGCTTGGATATGTGTTTGGAGCAATGCGTAGTGAAACTGAGCCACTAACTATTGGGATGTTTATTATCGCGATTCTAGTCGGGGGAATTGGAATTTTCAAAACGGGTTTCCGCAATCTAGCGCGCTTTGAATTTGATATGAAGACGCTGATGACCATTGCAGTAATCGGTGCAGCCATTATAGGAGAATGGGAAGAAGCGGCCGTTGTTGTCTTTTTATTTGCTGTAAGTGAAGCACTTGAAGCGTATTCAATGGATAAGGCGCGTCAATCAATTCGTCAGCTAATGGATATAGCTCCACCAACAGCAACGATAAAGCGAGCGCATGGCGAACATTTCCATGAGATGGAGCTGCCAACGGAGGAGATTGAGATTGGTGACATTTTAATCGTTAAACCTGGTCAGAAGATTGCAATGGACGGAATTGTAGTTAGTGGATTGTCAGCAGTGAACCAGGCAGCGATTACAGGTGAATCTATTCCGGTCAGTAAAACAGTGGATGACGAAGTATTTGCAGGAACATTAAATGAAGAAGGTGCCCTAGAGGTTCGTGTGACAAAGCGAGTAGAGGACACAACAATTGCAAAAATCATTCATCTTGTTGAAGAAGCCCAGGCAGAAAAAGCACCTTCGCAGCAATTCGTTGATCGCTTTGCGAAATACTACACGCCTGCAATTATGATTGTAGCTTTACTTGTAGCGGTTATCCCTCCTTTATTTATAGGTGATTGGCAACATTGGATTTACCAAGGATTAGCTGTCCTTGTTGTAGGTTGTCCATGTGCATTAGTCGTTTCTACACCAGTTGCTATTGTTACGGCAATCGGGAATGCTGCTAGACAAGGTGTTCTTATTAAAGGCGGAATTCATTTAGAGCAGCTTGGTCATATTGAAGCAATAGCATTTGATAAGACAGGAACACTTACAAAAGGTCAACCTGCTGTAACGGATATTTTTACATCGCAACAGATGTCTGAGGATTATGTTTTACAGCTAGTAGCGGCCGTTGAAAAGCAATCACAGCATCCATTAGCTAAAGCAATTTTACAGGCATTGCATGAGAAAAATTTAACAGAGCTTATACCAACAGACTTTCAATCCGTAACAGGAAAGGGTGCCTACGCAACGGTAGACGGTCAAATAATCTATGTAGGAAGCTTAAAATGGATTGCTACATTAACGACTGTTGATGAAATGATAAAAGAACAGGTTGAAAAACTTCAACAACAGGGTAAAACAGTTGTAGCAGCTGTTAGTAATGATCAGTTTATAGGCATGATTGGTATTGCTGATCAATTACGTCAAGAAAGTAAAGATGTCTTGAATAAATTAAATGGTTTAAAAGTGAAGCATAAAGTTATGCTAACAGGTGATGCAGAGCCAACAGCACAGGCAATTGCAACTTCTTTAAATATGACAGATGTGAGAGCAAGTTTATTACCAGCAGAAAAATTAATGGCCATTAAAGATTTACGTGCACAGTATGGTGCAGTAGCGATGGTAGGAGATGGTGTTAATGATGCACCTGCACTTGCCTCAGCCGATGTTGGTATTGCAATGGGAGGTGCTGGCACTGATGCAGCACTAGAAACTGCGGATATCGCATTAATGGGTGATGATTTAACAAAGCTTCCTTATACGATTGGCTTAAGTAGGAAAACATTACGCATCATTAAAGAGAACATTATATTTGCCTTAGCCCTAAAATTAGTTGCCTTGTTACTCGTTATCCCTGGATGGCTAACATTATGGATTGCGATCTTTGCAGATATGGGTGCTACGTTACTAGTTGTGTTTAACTCATTGCGATTAATCAAAACTAAGAAATGGTGAATAAGATATAATCTGGAGGAAGTTTGTAGGAAATTAAATCATTCTAAGGAGTTAGTAATATGTTTTGATATAGATGCTACTAGCGATTCTTGAAAAAAAGCTTCGTTAACGTTATTATGGTTTCAGGAATAATGTAACAATTAAATATAAATGAGGCGAAGGTTTGAATATGTCAGATCCTATTTTAGTAAATGTTACAGAGGAAATTGTGCGTGGTTTAGTAAGTTTTCTACTACGAGGACCGGAATATCAAACATTTTGTAAATGTGAAATCTGTGAACTTGACGCAGTGGCACTTACACTAAATGCATTGCCTAGCAAGTATGTTACATCTATGGAAACCCGAGATGAAGCATTTAGAATGATGAATACTCCTGAAAATATTGAACGAATCAATAAAGAGATTATTCATGCATTACATGTGGTAAATAAGCATCCTCGACATAAGGCAGAGCCAACTTCTATATGAAGTTGGCTTTTCATGTTTTTGAAAAACAAAATGGTCAAGGAAATCTTAGTGAATGATGTGATGCATTAAATGAGGGTGATTTCCGTTCCAGGCTGCTCGCTTTGCCGCTGACGCTTCGCTTTCGCGCAGAGCAGAGCCTCCTGTGGGCGAGCGTCGAGCCGCTTCCTCCGCTGCGCTCCTTGCAGGGTCTCACCTGTCTCGCTTTCCCACGGGAGTCGAGTATCCTTCCACTCCAATCAACAATAGTGTGGAGCTATTATAAATTTTATGCATTTCAAAAGTGAACGCTTTGGCTACTCATTATAATTGAACTGAATAGACTTATAACATTGACGAGTTTGTACATCTGATGTTGCCGCTGCCGCTTCGCTTTCACGCAGATAAAACCCTTTTGCTGCCGCTACACTTTCGCACTTAAAACATTTGTTGCTGAAGTTTCGTTTTATCGTTATAAATTAGAATGTCATGCTAGAAGATACATTCTAAGTGAAGTGGTTGATTGAAGTGGAGACTGGGCGACTCCTTGGGGATTAGCGATAGAGGAACGAAGGCTAAGAGCATCACATCCTGTGATAACGCCTTCGTGACCAACATCGTGTTGGCCCGAGACCCTGGAGCGAGCAACGCGAGTGAAGCGGCTCATCGGACGCCCCCAGGAAAGCGCCCAGTCGGAACGGAAATCAACCCCTCGCTTTGCCAAAGACAATACTTTATTTAAAGATACCTCAATTTCATTGACACAAATTTTCCAACTATACGGGAGCCAACATATGAAGTTGGTTCTTTTTAGGGTGCACATGTATTGTTTTTTTTGCATATGTATTTTCAGTTAACTTTTAAGGCAAGCTTGTAGTAAACTAGAGAGTAAGAAAAGGAAAGAGAGGGAAAAGGATATGCCAACACCTAGTATGGAGGACCATATCGAACAAATATACTTATTAATCACAAATAAAGGGTATGCTCGTGTGTCTGACATTGCTGAAGCATTATCTGTTCTTCCTTCTTCTGTTACGAAAATGGTTCAAAAATTAGATAAAGATGGTTATTTAGTTTATGAAAAATACCGTGGCCTTACATTGACGCCTAAAGGAGAAAAGCTTGGAAAACGTCTTGTACTGCGCCATGAGCTTCTAGAGCAATTTTTGCGAATCATTGGTGTAGATGAAGAGCGAATTTACGATGATGTAGAAGGAATTGAACATCATTTAAGTTGGAACTCAATCGATCGAATTGCGGATCTTGTGCAAGTAATGGAAGAAAATCCGGACATCGTTAAAAAACTAGAGGCATCTAGAACACATCATAATTTCTAAAGTTTTTGTGAAAATGATGTTAAGAGGGAAAGGAAGACAATATGAACGAATTAAAATCAGGTGAAGTTGTTACGTTAACTGTATTAGAACAACAAGCATCGAAATGGATCTTAACAAATGGAGTTGACGAACTGCCCTTAAATGCTTCAGAGGTAACAGAGCCACTTGCAATAGGTGACCGCCTTGAAGTATTTTTATTTGCGGATCGTCGTGGCGATTTAGCGGCTACAACAGCTATTCCAGCTTTCGTACAAGGGGAATATGGCTGGGCTCGTGTTCTAAAAGTAGTCGAGCGTGAAGGGGCTTTTGTAGATATCGGTACTTCACGTGAGGTGCTAGTAAAAGCTGAAGATTTACCTGCAATAATAGAACTTTGGCCAGCACCAGGCGACCATTTATTTATGACATTACGCACAGATCGCAATGGTGATTTATTTGGACGTTTAGCAACTGAAGAAAAAATTTCGGAATTATATGAAGGTGCATTTGAAGAACTGCACAATAAAAACATTAAGGCGCGTCCATATCGTTTATTACCAGTTGGCTCATTTTTATTAGGTGTGGAGATCCCGTACCGTATTTTTGTTCATGAGTCAGAGCGTAATGCAGAACCTCGTCTTGGACAAGATGTAGATGTTCGTATTATTGATGTAAAAGATGATGGTTCAATGAATGGTTCACTTTTACCACGTAAACATGAGCGTCTTTCAGATGATGCACAAAGAATTTTAAATTATCTACAAGAGGTAGGGGGCAAAATGCCATTTGGCGATAAATCCTCACCTGATGAAGTTCAAGAAATGTTTAAAATGAGTAAAGGTGCATTTAAACGAGCGTTAGGTACGCTTATGAAAGCTGGTAAGGTAAAACAGCAGGACGGTTGGACAGAGGAAATTTAACTTCTTTCAGCGAGTGTTTTTGTAGCGAAAGCGAAGTGACAGATACAAGTGTTTTCTGTAGCGAAAGCGAAGCGTCAGCTACAAGTGTTTTTGTTACTAAATGAAATTAAAGAAAATGACGAGAGCTGCTTTGAAACCTTCTCGTCTTTTTTTCGTACTAATTATTGCTTACCTTCTTTAGCGTGAGACCAAACATCCGCTGAAAAAAGGTATAGCCTCCGGCAGATGTCACGGATTCGGGAAGGAGCTCAATAAAGGATGTTAGCCTAAAAACATCGCATCCATGCGATAACAGCTAACTGACCTGCATCGGTAAAAACGCCACGTCCTGTGGCATTACCGAAATGACCGACATCGTGTCGGCCCTCGTGCAGGCCTAGGCGCAAAGCCGAATCCGGACGCATTGTTTATCTGTAGCGACAGCGGCAAATGTTTTCTGCGCGAAAGCGAAGCGACAGCGGCAAATGTTTTCTGCGCGAAAGCGAAGCGACAGCGGCAATTATGCCGAGGTATAATTGATTGGCAAACATTATACAGGCCAAATGAGTTTTCTAATGAAAGGGGTCACACAATTTGAAAAAAACGTGGATAAAAATACTAACGGCGACTATGTTAGTATTTGGCGTGATGGCACCAGCAACAAGTTTTGCAGCTGATAATACGCCACCTAAAGCAATTGATGAAAAGCTAGGAGCACCAATCGTCGTATACGGTGCAAACTTATCTGAGACTGAAAAAGAGTCTGTTAAAAAGTCATTAAAAGTGAACGAAGAGCCTGAAGTTGAAGAAATAACAGTTTCAGGTCAAGACTTAGCTAAATATATTAAAGATAGTAATTCAAGCTCTCGTATGTATTCTTCTGCCAAAATTACGCGCAAGAATGCAGGAGAAGGCTTAGTTATTGAAATTGTTACACCGTCAAATATTACACAGGTTACTTCTGAAATGTATGCAAATGCCATGCTAACTGCAGGTATTGAAGATGCAACAGTACAGGTGGCTGCGCCTAAGGCAGTAACAGGCCATTCAGCGCTTGTGGGAATATATAAAGCTTACGAAGTAACAACAGGTGAAAAGCTAGATACTGATCGTACAGATGTTGCAAATGATGAACTATCAGTAGCAACTACTCTTACGCAATCGGCAGGCGTGGACGATGCTAAGGTTGCGCAATTACTAACGGAAATCAAAAAAGAAATTGCAGACTCGAAGCCAGCAACTAAAGAAGAAGTTGAAAAGATTGTGCAAGAGCAATTAAACAAGCTTGAAATTAATTTAAGTGACAAGGACCGTCAATTGCTAGTTGATTTGATGAATAAAATTAGTAAACTAGACATTGATTTTGGTAAATGGTCTAAACAATTAGATGATATTAGCAGTACGATTAAAGATAAATTCGGATCACTAATGGAAGATAAAGGATTCTGGGAAAGTGTGAAAAATTTCTTTGCTAATTTAAAGGATACAATTGCGTCCTGGTTTAATTAATTCATAGAAAAGAATCTGCAACACTTTCTCTTGATTGCTAGAGGAAGGTAGCAGATTCTTTTATTTTTCAAGGGATGTACTTTTTTAAGTGCTACATAAAAAAAGCTGTGTTACTATGAAAAAAAGGAGTGGTGAGAAATGGAATTTCAATTACAACAGCTAGCAGAAAATAAGCTTGCTTTTGCCTATGAGCAAGAAGGGGAAAGATTAGCGGAAATTACATGGCAACAAAAGGGTCAAGTAATGGTAATGGATCACACATATGTATCAGATAAGCTCCGTGGCCAAGGTGTGGCAAAAAAATTGCTGGATCATGCTGCAGCTTATGCACGTGAGAAAGGCTATAAAATGGAAGCTGTTTGCTCGTATGTAGTTGCAGCATTTGAAAAGTCTAATGATTATAATGATGTAAAACAATAAAGTGAAACTTACTACCCGTTAATGCGGGATAAAAATAAGGCAATCTGCTTGGTAGAAAGCGGATTGCCTTTTAACTTCTTTCAGTAAATGTTTTTGTAAAACATTCGCTGAAAGAAGTTAAAGCTTCCAGCGGCAAATGTTTTCTGCGCGAAAGCAAAGCGATAGTAACAAATGTTTTATGTGCGAAAGCGAAGCAACAGCAACAATTATGCTGAGTCATAATTGATTTTTGCAAATCATCCATGCTACTCCTTACAGTAAAATACTATAAATTAATACTGTTAAGAAGCCTGCTCCACCTACTAATGAAGCCATGTCTACCCAATCATATACTGAGTCCAAATCTTTCATGATAATCACTCTCCAATTATTAGTGTTAATACATTATTTCCCTTTAAATGTCCTTTATAATCATAAATATTTACCATAACATGGGATTTAATTTAATTTCAATTGGGTACTTTAAATAACATTCCTTATTTTTGGTGATAAGCAAAAAATAGATACCTACAATGAAATTTAGTAGGAGGTTGATTAACTATGTCTGGGAACATACAGACTTACTATGATTTTGTTTATATGGTAGACGAAGGATTATAGATGATCTCTCTTTATATATATGCTGTAACGTATATAAAAATTATGTTTAGTCCTCAAATAATAAGGAAAAGATATATTATAGAGCCAGTTTCAATATTTTTGGGAGGGATTTATAATGGCAAAAGGAAAAAGAACAGGTGTTGTAATTGCGGGGTTAGCTGTAGCAGCATCTTATTTAAGTAAAAAAGAAAATCGTGATAAAGCATTAAGTATGTTTAATAGTACAAAATCTAAATTAGCATCTTATTTGAATACAACGAATATGGAGATGCACAAAGACATATCAAAGCGTATATCGACTGAAGTAGCGACAGAAGCTGGAACGTCTCCAACAAAAATAGCTTCAAACGAAATGGTTGCTGAAGGTGGGGGACATACAGGTATCAATTACTACAATGGAGAAATTCAGGAACAAGATAAATAATAACAAAACCTTCTCATTCAACGTGAGAAGGTCTTTTTTGTGTACATATAATGATCAATGCAAATACTAATAATACAATTCCAGTAAATATAAAGCCGCTGACAATACCTAGTGAGAGCCATCCGAGCAATGAGGAACCTAGGACGACTCCTAGTGAGAAGAAGGCATAAAAATAACCATAGGCTTTTCCGCGGATTTCAGCAGTCGTAGAGTCGATTAAAAGTGAATTGACTGATGGGAACAAGAAGCCAAACCCGATACCATAGCAGGCCATTGCAATATAAAGTAACGTACTTGAATCCGCCTGACTAATTAATAATTGACTGATCCCCATTAAACTTATACCTAGTGATAATGTTTTAATTGGTGCCACCCTATCGAAAATACGGTTAGTCGGCAAAATAAATACGAGTACAGCAATAATTCCGAATGTACTCATCAAAGTGCCACTTAAGCGTGAATCAAAGCCTAAAGATTGTACTTTTAGAGGAAGGAGATAGGCAATAACCCCTTGAGAAAACATTAAAAAGAATGCACTTGAGAAGGCTTTTAATGTACCTGTATTAGTAAAAAGTACATGAATAGGGATGTTTGTAATTGGCGCAGATTTTTCTATTTTTACTTGCTTTGATTTTAGTAAAAAGAAGGCGAGTACACTCAACAAGAGCATAAAGCTTGCTGTTATATTAAAAACGAATGGTACGCTAGTACGACTCGCTAAAATGCCACTAAATGCAGGGCCGATTATTGCGGCAATGCCAACAAAAGCTCCAGAGATAGCACTACCCTTACCTCTTTTCTCTTGTTCAGTTGCATTTGCTAAAAATGTGAATGCAGCAGGAACAATTAAGCCCGCAACTAATCCATGTGCAAAGCGGACTACTAATAGAACAATAGGATCTTCTACTAAATTATAAAGTGTAAGTGAAAGACCTGTTGTTAGTAGACCTAGGATTAAAATAACGAATGGTCCCTTACGATCCGTTAAAAAACCAGAGATAATATTACCAAATGTATTGGAAAGAGAATACATACCTACAGCCAATCCAGTAAAGAAGGCTGATGCCCCTAAGGATTCAGCATATGTACTCATGATAGGAAGCTGGGTAAATAGGTCGAAAAATGAAAAGAATATAATTAAATAGATAAGTTTCTTCATTGCTCCTCCGATGGAAAGTTATGTATTTAGTAAGATAGTCCAACACTGATTATACCATTCCCGAAAAAAAAGAACGCCTCATAAGTTTTTCAACTTATGAAGCGTTCCTGAAATATGAAATTAAGCTTTAGCAATTTCTTTTTTCATTGTTTTGTTTTTACCAAGGTTTACGTGCCAAGAAAGTGCTTCCTCTAAAATATGAGGTGTTTGATGGCCACCAGTTGCTTCTAGAGCACGGTTATAGTAATCCCAAAGTTGTTCTTTGTAATCTGGGTGTGCACAGTTTTCGATAATTAAAGGTACACGCTCTTGTGGCGCAAGACCACGTAAGTCAGCAATACCTTGCTCAGTTACGATTACATCAACATCATGTTCAGTGTGGTCAACGTGAGAAACCATTGGCACGATTGAAGAGATAGCGCCGCCTTTTGCGTATGATTTAGTAACGAAAATACCTAGACGTGCGTTACGTGCAAAGTCACCTGAACCACCGATACCGTTCATCATACGAGTACCTGATACGTGTGTTGAGTTTACGTTGCCATAGATATCTAATTCAAGAGCAGTGTTGATTGAGATTAGACCCAAACGACGGATAAGCTCTGGGTGGTTAGAAATTTCTTGTGGACGTAGGCAAATTTTATCAGCGTATTTCTCTAGATTGCCATATACTTTTTTCTGTAATTCTTCAGTCAGTGTAATTGAAGTAGCTGCTGCAAATTTAACTTTACCAGCATCAATTAAGTTGAATACTGCATCTTGAAGTACTTCAGAAGCAACAACTAAATCTTCAAATTCTGAATTTGCGAAGCCGTCAAGTACAGCGTTTGCAACAGAACCTACACCAGATTGTAATGGCATTAATTGTTTTGTTAAGCGACCAGCTTTAATTTCATCGCTGAAGAAATCTAATAAAATGTTCGCCATTGTTTGTGTTTCTTCATCTGGCGGAACGATTAATGAAGGAGCATCTGGCTCTTCAGAAATAACAATCGCTTTAATTTTAGCTGGATCTACTTTAATACCGATGTCACCAATGCGTTGCATAGCATCAGTCATTGGGATTGCTTCACGTTGACCTTGCTCACCTGGTACATAGATATCGTGGATACCAATTAAAGCTTCTGGATGAGAAATATTTAATTCGACAATAATATTTTCAGCATATTCAGCGAAGATTGGTGAGTTACCAACAGAGTTTGTTGGGATAATAAATCCATCTTCTGTAATAGCAACAGCTTCAAGGATTAAATATTTAATTGGTCCAATAATTCCTTGACGAACTAATTCAGCGTTATGTGAAAGATGTGCGTCTACATATAGGACATCACCAGAGTTAATTAAATTACGAATCTTAGCATCTCCTTGGAACGGTCCACGTTTGCGAATAACGCCAGCATCAGCTAAGTAATTATCAACTTCAGGTCCTAAAGAAGCCCCTGTATATACATCAATTTTGAATTTTTCGTTTTTAGCGCGCTCTACTAATGCCATAGGAACAACTTTTGCGTCCCCCGCACGAGTGAATCCACTCATACCAACTACATCACCGTTAGAAATCAGTGCTGCAGCTTCATCAGCAGTAACAATTTTACTTTCAAGTTCTTTTAAGCCTAGGCGTTTTTGAACATTTGCATCCATTAAAAAATCCTCCCCTAAAAAGTTTGATGGAAACCGATTACAAAACTAGAAAAAACGTGTAAGAATTTTCTGTTTATTCAGTTGTAGTATGACTCCAACCATTTGAATAATACTATCACCAAATTGTCACAAAAACTTTAGAAATAGCATTAAATTGAGTAAAAAGAGGAAAAATGAGCATAAAAACGAATTTTCGACAGAGAAAACGTTTTAATGTAGAGCTACAAAGGAAATTTTCTAAAAATAAAAGATTAAATAACATACTGGGGGGTGATTTTCGTTCCAACTGTGCGCTTTGTTGCTGACGCTTCGCTTTCGCACAGATAAAACAATTGTAGCTGCCGCTTTGCTTTCGCTACAGAAAACATTTGCCGCTGACGCTTCGCTTTCGCGCAGAGCAGAGCTTCCTGGGTGCGTCTGATGAGCTTTAACGTGTCATCCTAAACTGTTGGTG
Organism: Lysinibacillus sp. NPDC096212; assembly: GCF_044763105.1. Lineage (NCBI taxonomy): Bacteria > Bacillati > Bacillota > Bacilli > Caryophanales > Bacillaceae > Lysinibacillus > Lysinibacillus sp. NPDC096212. Next base: position 146,603 of record NZ_JBIWFQ010000008.1, read on the forward strand.
ATGTGCAGTAAGAAAAAAGTACAGCGAACAATTAAAATTGCTCGCTGTACTTTACAAAATTAGAAACCTAAAGAACGACGGAAGTAACTTGCATAGCGTTGGCTAACAGGAATACGGGTACCGTCTTTCATGATTAATAAAAACGTTGAATGTGAATCTGGTTGAATTTCATCAATGTAGTCAATGTTAACGATATAAGAGCGGTGACAACGTATAAATGAGTCAGGGGCTAAAAATAGCTCAAGATCACTTAGGTTTAAGCGGTGATATCCTTCACGACTCATTGTTTTAACAAATGTTTTTCGGAGCTGTGTTTCAAGATAAATAACCTGGTCATGCTTGATTGGGTACCAACAATCGTCAATTTTGATTGTAATGTAGTTCGTTAAAAATGCTGACGGCTTTTGTGGGAAGATCGCAGTGATAGCACCCTTAGTTTCACCTTCCTCCATTAAAGGAATACTCATGCCGTAATATGCTACTCCAAATACATCAGGCTCAATGTAAGAGCTAATCTTTTGTCCGTAGTTTAACGCTTTATGAGCTGCAGAACCTTCTTTAATTGGGTCGCCAGGTTTGATTTTTAAATCAACTTTTTTGCTCGGTTGGTAGTACAAGTACTCGTTTGTATCGGAAATTGCAATGGAAGTATTCTCAGGGAAGAATTCCTTAATAATCTCCATAATTTCTTCTATTTGTTTTGGTTCCAATTTTAACACCTCGTCTAAACTTTTAAAAATAGTATTATCATCTATTTTACTACATATTCGTATAAATTATATAGAGAAGATTTCGGAATAAAAAAGAGAAATGTCGATTGATGAAATATAAAGTTGTAAAATCCATTACATAATTTGTAACAAATTTTAAATAATTACTAATTCATTTTGGTATGTATATGGTAAAATCTAAATGTAGGTAAATAAGTTTACGAGGTTTCTACTATGTATATATGATAAATTAGAACTAGTGCAAGAGACAAAATGTGGTTGAAAGGAAATCGCAGAATATGGTAAAATTCACTGTATAGTCTATTTTTTTTTGTAACTAGTGGTTTAGTTGGGTTATTTTTAAGTTATATTCAATTATATAATTGTGAAATATGACTCAATTCATACAATTATTAAGGAAATACTATTTTCTTATATGAAATAGATATGTGTCAAAAAATGTAAAAGCAACTCGTGCAATCTGAAGAAAGATGGGGAAGATTATGCAACTACATCAACATTCTATATCAGAAACGATATCCAAAAGATACTTTCAAGAAATCGATAGTATTAATCAATACATCGGTATAGAAGAATTTTTTAATATTGAGTCGAAATTAATATTTGAAATTTACCATTTAGAATCGGCAAAGGCTAAAAAATCTTTGCATGAATTAATTGATATTCTTTCAATACGTTTTGGCAAACAAGTCATTAAAATTGTTCGAAGTTATTTTTCTGTTTTGTCGTCAATTGTTGCTCGTAAATTGCTAGACAATCAAGTTCCTTCGAAGAAAGCATTTGCTTTTAACATTGCTTGTAATGATATGATCGAAAATCAAATGAAAGACGCAGAATTTTTACAATTTGCTGATGATTTAATCGATTTCTTTGTCTATTTTATTGCAGATCGCAAGCAACCGACTTTCCGTCACCAGACAGTTAATAAAGTAATTATGTATATAAATGATGAATTGGAAAATGACTTAACAGTGGAAAGCATCGCAAATAACTTCCATATTAGTACTAGTCACTTATCGCGTATTTTTAGAGAACATGTTGGTATTACACTAGTTGAATATCTAAATGTTCGTCGAGTAGAAGAGTCACAGTACTATCTTAGACACACTAATAAAAGTATTACTTCTATTTCAGATCAATTCCATTTCTGTAACCAAAGTTATTTTACCCGCATCTTTAAAAAATATACTGGGGTAACGCCCAAACATTTCCGAGATGAACTACATCACGAGTTTTATCGTTTTGAGATGGCGGAATCAGAGTTTCAAAACGTCTAAAGCTAGAAGTATATCTAGTATTATTCACAAAGGGTTATAAATAAGATTAATAAATAGATGCGGACACATTAGCGATGCTAAAGCTCGCATCTTTTTTATGTTATGGAATTAGTAGCACTTGCTATTTGATAAAGATAGGCCAGATAATGTATACTTCATTTTAGTTGATAAATAATAGTAGGTGGAAAAATGAAAAATTTGAAGCTATTTTCAATGCTTGGACTCGCCGTTTTTGTTCTTAGTGGCTGTCAAGCTGTGCAAAACAAAGAAGGTTTTTTCTATAGTATCTTTGTAAAACCAATGGAATTTTTATTAGAATTTTTCGGTAACACTATGTTTTCAGGTAGCTATGGTTTAGCAATCATTGCTATTACAGTTCTTATTCGTTTAGTCTTAATGCCGATTATGTTAAAAAATTACCGTTCGCAGCAAAAGATGAAAATGAAAATGGATGCGTTTAAGCCTGAAATGGAAGCTGTTCAGAAAAAGATGAAGGAAGCAAAGACAAAAGAAGAGCAAACGAAGTATCAACAAGAAATGATGGCATTATATCAAAAACATGGTATCAATCCACTTAACATGGGCTGTTTACCAATGTTAATTCAAATGCCAATTATCATGGGTCTTTATTTCTCCATTTTATATTCTACAGACGTGAAAGCACACGAATTTTTATGGTTTAGCTTAGGTTCACCTGATATCGCTATGACAATTGTCGCGGGTCTTGTATATTTAGTTCAAGCACGTGTATCATTATGGACAGTACCAGAGCAACAAAAAGCACAAATGAAAATGTTTATTTATATTTCACCAATTATGATTGTCTTTATCTCGATGACATCTATGGCAGCCCTACCACTTTACTGGTCAGTCAGCGGTGCGTTGTTGATTATTCAAACATATATCGGTCGAAAATTTTATTCGGAGCATCCGGAAAAAGTAAACTAATAAAATAATTTTTGTCGAGGCGCCTATGTAGCCTCGATTTTTTTAGGAGGACAGCAAGATGAACATAAAGTTGCTATCATCTATTCTCGTCGCGATTTTTAGTATTGCGGCTATCGTATTTATTATCATGGGTAATTTTAATTTTGCAGTATTGGCAATGACTATTATGTTTGCCGTATCGAATGGTTTTAGGGCAAAAAGTTTTAAAGAACAAGGTTATGTAAAAGAGGCAAAATGGATGAAGTGCATGGCAATCTTTTTCTCAATTGCTTCTATAGTAGTGCTTATTATTATTCTCACAGACTAACAGATTAATTTTAAAATCATTGGTGAAAATCTACACCCTAAATTGTGAACAGTGCTAAAATGAGACTATACCAATATAGTGGATCATCACCAAAACGTGTGGTTGATTTCCGTTCCGACTGGGCGCTTTGTCGCTGACGCTTCGCTTTCGCGCAGATAAAACATTTGTTGCTGTCACTTCGCTTTCGCACAGATAAAACATTTGTTGCTGTCACTTCGCTTTCGCACAGAGCAAAGCTTCCTGGGGCGTCCGATGAGCCGCTTGGGGCCACAGGATGTTGATCACGAAGGCGTTATCACAGGAAGTGGCTTTTAGCCTTAGTTCCTCTATGTGCTCGCTCCAGGGTCTCATTTGTGACGCTAATCCCCAAGGAGTCGCCCAGTCTCCACTCCAATCAACTTATTCACATAGTAGACGTTTTAACAAAAGTATCCATAACTTTGGGTGATGAACCAATATAGTACAAAATAGTATCGGTACTTACTAGGACTGTTCTTTCTAAATTCTTTGAAAGAGGATCCTTACTATGTAGTACTGGATAACTTTAAAAGGGGTAAAAAATAGTGAAAAAGAAACGTTTACCACTCATCCTTGGTGCTGTAATCTCAGTGGCGCTTATTGTCTCTATTTTCGTAGTGTATAACTATAAAAATAAACAGGTAAGTAATGCATCAGATGAAGAAGAACAACAAACAGCAGAACCAACTAAAAAAGATGCACCTGCAAAAGAAGAGCCGAAAAAAACAACAGATAATCCTGTGAAGCCAGAGCAGAAGACAGATGAAAATGGCTATGTACCAAATCAAACATTACCAACCGAGCCGACATATATTAAGGGGATTTTATTAGCGAATAAAATATATCCGCTACCATCTACCTTTGCGCCTGAAGAAAATCCTGAGGCACGTCAAGCTCTAAACAAAATGTTTGCTGCAGCAAAACAACAAGGTTTTGATTTAGTTGCATTTAGTGGCTATCGATCTTTTGAATATCAAACAACATTATATAATAACTATGCTAAACGTGATGGGCAAGCTGCTGCTGATCGCTATAGTGCTCGACCGGGTTATTCAGAACATCAAACAGGTTTGGCCTTTGATATAGGGGAAAGCGGCAAAGATAGTTTATGGTTAACTGAAGAATTCGGTGAAACACCAGCTGGACAATGGTTATTTACGCATGCTCAAGATTACGGCTTTATTTTACGATTCCCCCAAAATAAAGAAGACATCACAGGTTATATGTATGAGTCATGGCACTATCGTTATGTTGGTGTAGACATAGCAAAAGACATTAAAAAACAAAATATTACGCTAGAAGAATATTTAGGTGTGAAATAAAAAAGGGAAGAGAGTTGTTCATCATTAATGAACTAGCTCTCTTCCTTTTCTACATTCTACAAGATAGGTGTTAATAAACGTGAAACTGATTCTTTAAATTTAATCAGTGTAGAACGATTTTTGTACATTTCCCAAGTTAATTCAGTACAATCAAAAATATCCTTTTCAAACAGCTCAGCAAGCTGATGTGAAATCGTTGAGTCATAGATAAATGCATTAACTTCAAAATTTAAACTGAAACTTCGTACGTCAAGGTTTGCAGTTCCGACTGTAGATGCTTCATCGTCAATAATAATTGCTTTAGCATGAATAAAGCCCTTTTCATAAATATAAACTTTTGCTCCTGCACGCAATAATTGTCCTACGTATGAGTATGTAGCCCAATAAACAAACATATGATCAGGCTTATTCGGAATCATGATCCTTACATCTATACCTGAAAGCGTCGCAATTTTAATAGCTTCTAAAAAACTAACATCGGGTATGAAATATGGCGTTTGGATATATATATATTTTTTCGCCATATTAATAAGCTTTAAATAACCAATTTTAATTTGTTCCCATTCAGAGTCAGGGCCGCTAGACACGATTTGTAAGCCTACATCACCTTTTTTTGGAATAGCAGGGAAGTAACGGTCCGAATAACCCATTTTCTGTTGTGCGCAAGCTTGATTCCAATCAAGTAAAAAGCGTGTTTGTAATGGATGTACCGCACTACCTTCAATACGTAAATGTGTATCTCGCCAATAGCCAAATTTCTTTTGTAGACCAAGGTACTCATCCCCGACATTAAAGCCCCCGATATAACCAATCCGGCCATCAATCACAACAATTTTTCGGTGATTTCTAAAATTTAAACGAGGGTTTATAAGTGGAAAAATAGATGGGAAAAATACTTCGATTTCACCGCCTGCATTAAGCAATTCCTTGAAATGGCGCTTTTTAATGTTGCGTGAGCCCATTTCATCATATAAGATTCTTACCTTAACCCCTTGCTTTGCTTTTTTTATAAGTTTATCAATAATGCGTGTACCTAAGTCATCTAGACGGAAAATATAATATTGAATGTGAATATGATCTTTTGCTACCTCAATATCTTTCAGAAGTTGCTCAAATTTATTTGCACCATCATCAAAAATATCAATGTGGTTGTCCTGCGTTAAAACTGCATTATTTGTTTTAAGATGCATATAAATCATTTCTTTATAATTTTCCGCATTTTCTATACGAAACTCGAATGTGTCGTTTCGGATCGCTTCTGTCTGATAACTAATGAGGTTATCGATACCAATATCCTTGCGTCCTTCCCAACGGAATAAATGCTTTCTCCGTAATTGTCGTCCGAATAGCAAGTATAAAATAAACCCACCTAATGGAATGAAAAATAGTACGAGAATCCATGCCCATGTAGAAGTGGCATCTTTACGCTCTAAAAAAATTATGACCATTGCTGCTAAAATATTGATAAACATAATGAAAGATACTAGAAATCCAAAGTCTGTAAAAATACTCATTCCTACACCTGCCTTTTCTACATTTTTCACAATATATCTAGTATAGCTTACTTTATATGTGGAAAGAAGATACGAAATTTGTTAGTACGCATGGAAAAGGATTACCTCCGAAACTAACGAGGTAATCCAAAATCAATTTCGCCTTTCGTAATTGTTGTAAGCGACCGCTACATTTGTCGAATAAGGATCAATAATGCTCCCATTGAAATAAAATATCAGAAAAATCCCTTTGAAGAAGCTTTTCTCTGTTAATGAAAAACTTCCCAACGCCACTATCTGCCCACATTATACCAATTTCATCATTAGAGTCAATTTGGAGTAGCAATACATCATATCGTTTAAGAAGCTGCGATTCGTGACGGATATCTTCCTCTAAAAAATAGGCATAACCACCGATTTTAGCTCCAGCCCCTAAGAAGTGCTGTAGATAAATTTCTCGTAAATCAACATCTTGTGATGAAGGTATTAAGTTTGGTAAACAATGTATCGCGCGATAATCTAAAGCAGATACAGGTTCTTGGATAGGTTGGAATTGTAATGCTAACTCCTGGTGAATAGGGAACCTGTCATCTGCTGTTTGTACTAAAAACTCCTGTTTAGGGACTGTCGCTTCAAAATTTACAGTAGGATAAAAACGTATTTTATAAAATTGCTGGAAAATATCCTCGTGATAATGATCAACATTCACGAAAATATTAGATGAAATAAAAAATTGTAAAATACCCTGAGATGGGAAATCCTTTAGTGGTGGCATTTCTGCAAAGTTAATTTGAGCTAATAGCCGCATAGGCTCACCTGTAATATCTTTCGGATATGTTTGGGAATAGGGTAAGTAAGGTTCCCCAGCAAATTTACTTTCCGTTAACGTAGTTGATCGTTTATATGGTGTGATAATCATTGCTGAAAGTAGTGTATCTTCAATTTCAAAACGAAACGATTCTAGCTCTTTTGGAAGAAAAAGATTTGTTGTTTTGTTCATGCGGGGCCCTCCGATATTCTGCTTTACATTCTTTCGGCAAATGTCTTTTGTACCGAAAGCGTAGCGTCAGGTACAGAAGTCTCCCACCTCTATAGGTGGTAAATGAATGCAGTTTTAAGTCACTTTTCAACAGGTGTCCAAATCATCCGCTGAAATAGAGGAACTTAGTCTAAGAACGCCACGTCCTGTGGTAACGACTGAGTGACCAACATCTTGCCGCTGCCGCTTCGCTTTTGCACAGATAAAACCCTTTTGCTGTCACTACGCTTTCGCGCAAAATACATTTGTTGGCCCAAAGCCTCCGGTGGATGTCACGGAAATCGGAAAGGAGTTCTTTGCGTAAGCACAAAGCCGATTCCAGACGCAATTATGCTGAGGCATAATTGATGGATCCAATATCCCTTGTTGTGTTCTATAAACTTCGAATTACTATTAAGTTACGGCTTTTTATCAACAAATTATTCAAGTCGTAAAGATTTATTTGATGCTTTAAAAATAAATATTAAACTTATTGAAACGACGGCTATTGCTGCTGAAGTATAATAGCCTAAACTAGATTGCATTGTAAATAGCCAAGTGAAGAATAGTGGACCTAGAATGCGTCCTAGGTTATCCATTGAATAGGAAAGACCTGCAGCAGTCCCGTATTGACCACCAGATTCTTTAGTTGAAAGAGATACGACGCATGTTCTTGCGAGCGCATTTCCTGCTGTGAAAACACAAAGGGCAAAGCCTGCCATAAATAAGTTAGCTGTTAAAGTGAATAAAAGCATACCCATAGCTGTGACAATTTGTGCACCTATTAACCAAGTTGTCTCGCTTCCATTTTTAATACGTCTAACAACACCGCCTTGAATAGCTGCATCTACAAAGCCACTAAACATAAACAAATAACCAATTTGTAACGGTGTAATTTGAATTCGATCAATTTGGAATAACTGGAACGTTGCTTCTACTCCAGCCAGCATAAAAGTCACTAAAAATGAGAACATAAATAAATATCGCACACGGTACTGCAACATTTTGGCCGCACCCTTTGGCACAATGGCACGTTTATTTGTATCTTTTCGTTTTGTAGGTTCTTTTAAAACGAAACTTGCATAAATAAATAATAGTGCAATTAGTGTTGCAGAAGCGATAAATGGTAGTTGCAGGCTATAGTGTCCGAGCATACCGCCAATTGCAGGACCAAAAATAAAACCGAGCCCGATGGACATACCCATGAAACCCATATATTTATTGCGATCCTCCTCACTCGACATATCTCCTACAAAGCCTGTCACAGATGTGTATAGTGCACCTGAGAATAAACCACCCACAACACGTGAGAAGTACAACATTGCTAAATTATCAATAAATAAAGAGAAAATAACAAAACTTAAGCTAAAACCAACTAGGCCTATTAATATAAGTCGCTTACGACCTACCTTATCGGACAGCATACCCCAAAATGGTGCAGTGAAAAAACTTGCAAGCGAGTACACTGTAAGTAGGCCACCTACGTGTAGTTCATCCCAATTTTGCTGAACTACAACCTCGGGTAAGACCGGTATAATAATTCCAAATCCTAGGTAGACGAGGAATTGAACAGACATTAATAATAAAATTGCCTTTTTCATATAGTACCCTGCTTTCATACGATATTTTAGTATGTATATTCTACCTCTCTTGTTATTGTTATTACAAGAAAGCGGAAGTCAAAACAATTTATGTTTAATGGCTCATTACTAAAAGTAGGGGATGACATTTGCTAAAACGTTAATGCTTGGAGACTTCCCGGGGACAATGCAGTAGAGAAAAGAGGTTAAAACAATGTATAAAAAACTGCAGACTGTTAACAATGAATTATATTGATACTAAAAATTTAATAACGAGTTTAAAGTAACTAAATGGACTCACTCCATTTTTAATTTTTTGTATCGATTGTCGCATAGTGTATTAATTTATCTCTGGGGTATACTACTAGAGGGTATGTCAGTATTTTAATTTTTTATGTTTAACTTTTGCTGTTTAATGGTAAATAAGTTTATAGGAATGACATTTATTAACACGTTATAGTTGATTGGAGTGGAGACTGGAGCGTCAGCACAAAGCGCCCAGCCGGAACGGAAATCAACTTCACGCTTTGATGATGAGATGGTAAATAGTATGTTAAGGAAAAATTTACATTGTAACAAAAATGAAAAATTTTAAAGCGAAGTTAAATGGTATGATAGAAAGAGATTAACTCGTCAGACATCATACGCTTGCAAAAACGAAACTTTTTTGGAAATAAAACGTTATATAAATTCGAGGAAAGATTGAGGTGGAATGTATGAAAAAAGAAGTAGATTTGAAAAAGATTGTTTCGAATTTATCTAAGTTGGGTGTAAAAGCCACTGTAACAAAGTCTCGACTTGAACTTTTAAAAGTGCTCACACCACCAACGCAAACACCGCAAGTTCAAGCTTAACTCGTTTTACAAATAAGAATGGGTAGTCTCTGTAATTGAGACTACCCATTTTTTATGTCCATAATTAATCATCATCATCATGAGTGGTAAACATGTAAGTACGGTAGTGGAAACGCATACTGAAAACAAGACCGAGGGCTAGAGCGTTCCCCATCAATGAACTTCCTCCATAACTTATAAACGGTAGGGGAATACCGGTAATAGGTAATAACTGAATAGTCATACCGATATTTTCAAATACGTGGAATGTAATCATTGCAATAATACCAGCACATACATATGTTGAGTATGGATCTTTCAATAATAGTGTAGTTTTTGTTAAATGATAGATTAATAAAAAGAAAATACAAATAACGATACTAGCACCAATAAAACCCCATTCTTCTCCGATAACTGTAAAAATAAAATCGGTATGATTTTCGGCAACGTAAACTTCACGACTACGGAAACCTTTACCGAAAATTTCACCTGAACCAATGGCGTTTAGGGAAGTAATTAAATGGTATCCATCACTAGAAGAATATGAATATGGATCTAACCAAGAATAGATTCGAGCAAATTGATATGGTTTAAAGCCGAATGTTTTCTCTAAAAAACCCTGCATATAGAGTGCCATCCATACAAGAGAACCACCTACTATAGCGCCACCTAGAAAAGTTGGTAAAATAATTTTCCACGATATACCTGCTACAATGACAACGGCAGCTGTAATGGCAAAGAATACCAATGCTGAACCGAGGTCAGGTTGCTGCATAATAAGAGCTAAAGGTAGTAACAGTGTAACACCGATTTTACCTAACAATATAAAGTCTGTTTTTAATGATCTAAAAGAATAGACTTCGTTGTGCTTACTAATAAGTCGAGCAAGTGCTAAAATGTAAAAGGTTTTCATAAACTCAGAAGGTTGAATATTTCCAAGAGGTGTATGATACCAGCTTTTTGCACCATTAATTTTTGCACCGATTTGTCCTGTTCCTTCTGGCATGAAGATAAGTAGTACTAATAATACGATGCCTGCCCCGTACATATACCAAGACATTTTTTTATATTGGTCAGGTTCAAAAAACATAACTATTCCAATAATTACTGAGCAAATGACGTACCATCGCAATTGTAAAGGAACATAGTTAACACCATACTGACCTGATGTTTGAGCCGACGCAATGGCTAACAAACTTATGACTAGGAAGGTTAAAAGTATAAAAGCGAGCGTCCAGTCAAAACGATTCGCGAAATTTCGTTTATTTTCCATACAAGCCACCTATATTAAAATAGTATCTCTTAATGAGTAAATTTGATTTAAATTAATTCCAATTCAATATACTACCAAATATATTTAAAAAGTGCATCCTCAAGAGGCAAATATCAAACCGAAGTGAGCGTGTGAACAAGGGGGCTCAATACTTGCTTTTGATTTAGAATCCTCTCAGATATTTGTAAGAAATGAATAGAATTATATTCTTTCTAAATGTGCTCATTCCGAGTAGTTAAAAAACATATATGCAATAGCATCTTTAACATTCATATTATAACGTAAAAAACACTTTTACGCCTGTGAATATTGTTATGACGATTATTAGCATTAAATGTTTCAAAAATTCCTGTTTAGTTTTATAATGTAGTGAAGAATGGGGTGATGGTTGTGGGTAAAAAATTGAAGTCAGCTGAAGATTTTATGTTTCATATTTATGTTCATATGAATGAGGTCGATAAATTTGTTGTTTTTAGCGGGCTTAAATTCTCGCAATTTGTGGCTGCACTTGAACCACTTCATCACTTACTGTTATTGAAACATTCCTATGAAGATGGTTCCTTTAATATGCATACACAGTTGGATTATATACCAGAAGAGGAAGTACCTCAGTTTGTAAAAAAATCTACCGAATCCAAAGAATTGTGTTGGATAGACTTTATGGATGAGAAGAGGCTAGACCAACTAACACCGATGGAACAAGGGGAATTACTTTACATAAGTCATAAAAAGGAACCGATTACTTCGCCATTTTTTAATAAATTACAAAATCGATTTGTCTACTATTCTTCAGATTTAGAGAAAATGACTAAAATTTATTTTCGCCATTTAAGCGATTCAGATTTACTCATAGCTAATGTTTTGAACAGTTTGATTCGTGAAAAGGAACGTAGCACTGGTTTTTGGCGAAGGAAGGCGAAATCGAGTATTCCTGCTATTTCACCGGAATTTTTGCGTGCCTATCGTTCATTTGCTAAAGATGGGGCACTGTTATCATTGTATCGAATTGAAAAGCCTAAAGTAGCTTACGGTCTCGAAATTCGCAATCTGTCAGAGTATTCCTTCCCTGATGAGGTGTGGGATGATTTAAAAAATACAATTTTGAAAAATGAGCACGATGAATTGATTTATATTATTTAACTTCTTTCAGCGGGTATCCAAACACCCGCTGAAATAGAGGAACTCAGTCTAAGAACGCCACATCCTGTGGCAACGACTGAGTGACCAACATCGGTGCTGCTGACGCTACGTTAGCACTACGCTTTCGCGCAAAAAACATCTGTTGGCCTAAAGCCTCCGGCGGATGTCACGGAATCAGAAGGGAGTTCAATAAAGGATGTTAGCCTAAAATCATCGCATCCATGCGATAACGGCTAACTGACCTGCATCGGTAAAAACGCCACGTCCTGTGGCATTACCGAAATGACCGACATCGTGTCGGCCCTCGTGCAGGCCTAAGCACGAAGCTGATTCCTGACGCAATTATGCCTAGGCATAATTGATCTATTCATTTGTACGTAGAATGAATATACACTAAATCTCACCGTCAAAATTACGGTGAGATTTTTATCGTCATTCAGTAATTGTTTTAATGTTTGTAACGAAAGTAAAGAGTTAGCTACAAATGCTTTATGTAGCGAAAGCAAAGCGACAGCTACAAATGTTTTATGCAGCGACAGCTACAATTACGGCAAGTCGAAATTGATGTCATTTGTCAAGACGTTTCATGATAAACTAATAGTACTCAAGAAGTATGCGGAGGGCACAAAAATGAAAAAAAGAATCGGTTTATTATACGGTGGAAAGTCAGCGGAGCATGAGGTGTCATTATCGACAGCACGTGCAGTCACTGGAGCTTTGAATTTCGAGGAGTATGAAGTATATCCGATTTTCATTACCCTTGAAGGAGAATGGCGCCGCGGTGAGCGTCTAAAAAAACCTGCAAGTACAATTGAAGAATTACAATTTGGTGATGATAACACTATATTAGAAAATAATATTACAAATTTTTTAATGGATAAAGATGGTAAAACTGTACAATTCGATGTAATTTTCCCATTACTTCACGGTACTAATGGTGAAGATGGAACTGTTCAAGGTTTACTTGAGGTTCTAAATTTGCCGTATGTAGGAAACGGTGTGTTAGCATCAGCGACAGGCATGGATAAAGTAATCATGAAGCAATTATTTGAAATTGCCGGCTTACCACAAGTACCGTATACGTACTTCATTCGTAGCGAATGGGCTAATGAACAGGAGGCTATCCTTGCTCGTTGTGAAGAAAAGTTGGCTTGGCCGATGTTTGTGAAACCTGCAAACTTGGGATCAAGTGTCGGAATTAACAGGGCAACAAACCGCGATGAATTAGTGAAGGCTATCGAAATAGCTTTACAGTATGATCGTAAAATTGTAATTGAGCAAGGTATTGTTGCTCGTGAAATTGAACTAGCTGTGCTAGGAAATGACTTCCCGGAAGTTTCTGTACCTGGTGAAATCAAACCAGTAACTGAATTTTATGATTATGATTCTAAATATAAAGATGGCTCGACAGCCCTTATTATTCCAGCAGAGGTTCCTAAAGATACTGTATCAAGCTTACAGGAGCTTGCAAAGCGTGCGTTCAAAGCTATTGATGGAAGCGGTTTAGTTCGTGCGGACTTTTTTGTGACAGCCGATAACAGCATTTATATTAACGAAGTGAATACAATGCCAGGTTTTACACCTGTTAGCATGTATCCTCTTCTATGGCAACATACAAATGTAAGCTACCCAGAGCTGATTAATCGTCTGATTACACTAGCAATTGAGCGTTTTGAAGAAAAACAACAGCTTCACTATAAAAAAGACTGAGTGGGATTATTGTGAAAAAAACATTAAAGCAGTTAGCTACATGGTTAAATGAGGATGTACCAGCTTTTGGTGACTCGGTAGTATCAGGAATTTCCATTGATACACGTACAATTCAACAAGGGGACCTGTTTGTACCATTTCGTGGTGAGACGGCCAATGGTCATAAATTCGTTCAGCAGGCTATTGAAAAAGGAGCAGGTGCTTCTCTTTGGCAGAAAGATGAACCGAATCCACCTCAAGGTGTACCATTACTCTTTGTAGATGATCCAGAAGTGGCGCTTCAGCAAATGGCTCGTGCCTATCGTAGTGAGCATAAAGCGAAATTTATTGGCATTACTGGTTCAAACGGTAAAACATCAACAAAAGATATTTTAGCGGGAACGCTAACACCATTTTTTAAAGTACAAAAGACCATTGGGAATTTTAATAATGAACTAGGTTTACCTATTACGGTTTTACAGCTAGATGAAGATACGGACGTTGCTGTGCTTGAAATGGGTATGAGTGGTTTTGGTGAAATAGAATTTTTAACGAAACTTGCTCGTCCACATATGACGGTGATTACAAACATTGGCGAGGCTCATATGCAAGATTTAGGCTCACGTGCCGGAATCGCTAAAGCAAAGTTTGAAATAATTCAAGGAATGCAACCGGATGGCGTGCTATTTTATGATGGAGATGAACTGCTGCTTCAGGAGCTAGTTGCAAAAGAGCAGCAGTTAAATGCAGTGGCATTTGGCTTAGAGCATGACAATCTATTGTATGCAGACAATATTGAAGCAACTTCTGATGGTAGTGGCTTCTCTACACATGGTGTGATTGAAGGAGATTTCTTTATTTCCGTTCTCGGGAAGCACCAGGTGAAAAATACATTAGTCGCTATGTTAATTTCTCAAAAGTTAGGTTTAAACGATGACCAAATTCGTGCATCCTTAAAACAAGTAGCTCTAACGGATATGCGCATGCAACAAGTGAATGGATCAAACGGGGCATTGTTTATTAATGATGCATACAATGCTGCACCAACCTCTATGAAGGCGGCTATTCAATTTGTAGCATCGACAACGATCCGCCCAGAAAAATGGCTTGTGTTAGGTGATATGCTTGAACTTGGCCCAAATGAAAAACATTTCCATGAAGATTTATCGAAGGATATTCATGCAGAAGAAATTGCTTATGTATGTTTATTTGGCCCAAGAATGGCTTATTTAAATGAAGTCTTAAAAGAGCGTTTTGATGAGGAACATTTGCTATATGTTGAGGATGATTATACGCCAATTATCGAAAAACTACAGCAAGCTAACGAGGAGGCTATCGTTTTACTAAAAGGCTCTCGCGGTATGAAATTAGAAACAATCTTACGTGCATTCACGTCATAAAATGAAACAAGGAATCGGTGGGATACTCTTTCACCGATTCTTTAAATTCTTGATTTAAATGAGTTACAATTTAGAGGTGAAAAAAATGTCAGTAGGTGTGTTATGTATACATGGATTTTCAGGCGGGCCTTATGAAGTAGAACCTTTTACTACCTATTTACGTACGCATATAAATTGGCTGATTGAAGAACCTACTTTGTCAGGACATGGGGAGGAATTGCAAATGCGTGGTTTCACTGCCAAGCATTGGCTAATGGATGCCGAGCTCGCTTTTCGTGCTCTTGCTAAAAAAGTAGACGAAGTAATAGTAGTTGGGTTTTCAATGGGTGGCATTATAGCGCTCTATTTAGCTAAACGTTATAAAGTGAAAAAGCTTGTATTACTAAGCGCAGCTGCCAAGTATGTGAGTCCGAAGCAACTAGTCAAAGATTTTAAAATGCTTGCCACTGAGGCGTATCATCGTAATCTGTCTAGTAATGAATTGTTTTTACGGTACCGGCATAAATTTAATCATGTGCCACTATCGTCAACGATAGAATTCATGAAGCTTGTTCGAATGGTGGAGCCGTATTATAAAGATATTAAAATTCCGGTGTATATTGTACAAGGGAAATTAGACGGAATAGTACCATATCACACGGCTCAATTTTTATATGATCAAGTAACCTCAAACGATAAAACTTTGTATTTTTCTGATAAAGGGAAGCATCATATATGTTATGATGAAGATTGTTCTGAATGGTTTTCTTACGTTTTGTCGTTTTTAATGAGTGCGTAAAGTAGTCAGATTATTACGACTCATGCGTTATCGTTGCATACGTTTTAATCCCATGTTAGACTAGTGTAAGCAATGGATACATTTTGTGCGAAGACTCTTCATATTTGATTGAAGAGTACTTTTTTTTGAACACAACGGTTTTATTCTAAAGTGAATAATTACGACAGAATCAAACCGCTCGGTAAAGACCGGGCTTTCCTTTTCATATAAGAGAGCTCTATGTGACCATCATATAGAGAAAAATTTTAAGTAACGGAAACGTTCCAAAACACAGGCTCGAATTTGCCGACAACTTCATCTGAAAATGTAACCATTTGTCAACTTAAAAGCAGAAAAAGGAGATTGAGAAGTTTGACAAATTTTTCAGAATTAAATATTAGCGAATCTACATTACGCTCAGTAAAGCGTATGGGATTTGAAGAAGCAACACCAATCCAAGAAGGTACTATTCGTTTTGCAATTGAAGGCCGTGATGTATTAGGTCAAGCGCAAACAGGTACAGGTAAAACTGCCGCTTTCGGGATTCCACTTATCGAAAAAATTGACCCGAAAAACCCTAATATCCAAGCATTAGTAATTGCTCCAACTCGTGAATTAGCGATTCAAGTTTCAGAAGAGCTATATAAAATTGGTTATGATAAACGTGTAAAATTGTTATCAGTTTACGGTGGTCAAGAAATCGGCCGTCAAATCCGTGCACTGAAAAATAAACCTCAAATTATCGTAGGTACACCTGGTCGTATTATTGACCATATTAATCGTCGTACTTTAAAACTAGAAGATGTTCAAACATTGGTACTTGATGAAGCTGATGAAATGTTAAATATGGGCTTTATCGATGATATTAATTCAATCTTAGAAAATGTGCCTTCTGAACGTCAAACATTATTGTTCTCAGCAACAATGCCACCAGCAATCCGTAAAATTGCTGAAACATTTATGCGTGATCCAGAAATCGTAAAAATTAAAGCGAAAGAACTAACAGTTGATAACATCGATCAATATTTTGTGAAGTCTGCTGAGCGTGAAAAATTCGACATTTTATCTCGTTTATTAAACGTTCACCAACCAGAACTTGCGATCATCTTTGGACGTACAAAACGTCGCGTGGATGAGCTTGCACAAGCATTATCAATCCGTGGTTATCTTGCTGAAGGAATCCATGGTGACTTAAGCCAAGCAAAACGTATTTCTGTGTTACGTCAATTTAAAGAAAATAAAATTGATATTCTTGTGGCAACAGATGTAGCTGCTCGTGGTCTTGATATTTCTGGTGTAACACATGTTTATAACTTCGATATTCCTCAAGATCCGGAGTCTTATGTTCACCGTATTGGTCGTACAGGTCGTGCAGGTAAATCAGGTCTTGCAGTAACATTTGTAACACCACGCGAAATGGGTTACCTACGTATTGTAGAAGAGACAACGAAAAAACGTATGACACCACTTCGTCCACCAACAACTGACGAAGCTTTAGTTGGTCAACAACGCCTAGCTTTGGAAACACTAGAAGGTCTTATTGCGAACAACAACTTAGGTGATTATCGTACACTTGCGACAGAATTACTTGAAAACCATGATGCAATCGATGTTGTAGCTGCTGCACTTCGTTCATTAACAAAAGAGCCAGATGACTCGCCAGTAACAATTACTGAAGAACGACCATTACCAATGCGTCGTGAGCGTTCTAACAACCGTGGCGGTGGAGATCGTGGACGTGGCGGTAACCGTAGCTTTAACGGACGTCGAGAAGGCGGACGTGGCGGAGATCGTCGTGGAGGAAGTGGCGGAGATCGTCGTGGAGGAAGCGGCGGAGATCGTCGTGGAGGAAGCGGTGGAACTCGTCGAGAAGGCGGACGCCGTGAAGGTGGACAAGGTCGTTCACGCGCACCACGTCGTCACGAAGACTAATTTTATCTTCATGGAAATGATTAAACCTTACAGTCAAAATGGCTGTAAGGTTTTTTTTAACTTTTTTCAGCAGGTGTCCAAGCACCCGCTGAAATAGAGGAAATCGGTCTAAGAACACCACGTCCAGTGGCAATTCATCTGTGCGAAAGCGAAGCGTCAGCGGCAATTACGCCAAGGCGAAAATTGATATAATTTTGAAACAAAATGATTACTGATTACGTATACGTAGTTAAAGAAAGAGAGGGAACGACTTTGAGAACAGAACCAATGCATATGATTTCTAAGAAAGGGTTAACAGTGTGGCGTTTATATGGTGTATTGCAAACATTATTACTTTTGATTGTAGCGGCGTTTGCATGCTACGGCACATATTATTATGAATGGCCATCATATATTTATTTCATTGCCGTTGCTGTAGTCATACTTAGTGCTGTCCTATCCACTTATTTATTTCCAAAGATAAGATGGGAACGCTGGCGCTATGAGGTGCGTGACAATGAAATCGAGGTGCAACATGGTTTATTCGTTGTTAAACGTACACTTATTCCAATGGTGCGTGTACAGCATGTTGATACGACGCAAGGACCGATATTAAAAAAATATGGTTTAGGTAATATTTCAATATCTACAGCAGCAACTGTACATACAATTCCTGCACTTGTAATGGACGAGGCTGATAGGCTTCGTGCACGTATTTCGGAATTAGCAAGGGTGGCGGAAGATGATGTCTAAGGAAATTAATCGTTTACACCCGATATCGGCTGTTATCGCGAGTGCAAAAGCATTAAAAAGTATGATTTTTCCGTTAGTTGTTATTATCATAACTAATGGTTTTCACTTCTCCTTTAATTTCCATAGTGATAATTTTTGGCGGACGATTTTCTTATTCGGTATATGGGGAGTAGGGGCCTTACTTGCGCTTGTTAGTGGCATTGTTAAGTGGCGTACCTTTGTATATTGGTTTGAAGATGGAGAATTGCGTGTAAAGTATGGTTTATTCGTTAAAAAGAAACGTTATATCCCATTTGAACGTATTCAGAGCTTAAATTATAATGAGGGTATTTTTCATCGATTATTTGGCTTAGTAAAAGTTCAGGTTGAAACTGCGGGGAGTAAGGATAGAAAGCCTGAGGTAGAGTTAACGGCTATACGTAAGGTAGAGGCAGATGTCATAGAGCTAGAAATGCGTCGTGCAAAGAACCAAATAAATGAACAGATGAATGATGAACAGTCGCTAATAGAGGAAGTACCAGTTCCAACTATTTATCATATGTCGATACGTGATTTGCTTATATTGGCCATAACTTCAGGTGGAATTGGGTTTGTTCTGTCCGGGGTAGCAGCATTTATCCCTCAGATTTCAGAAATAATCCCATATGAGGAAATTTTTAACGAGCTAGCTGACTTTGCGAAAATTGGTGCATTTTTAGTTGTACTAACAGTGATATTCAGCCTAATTCTGGCATGGTTTGTGTCATTTGTTATTACACTGTTCAATTATTACCAATATACAGTCCGAATTGAAGATGAAAAGCTTATTATTACAAAAGGGCTAATTGAGAAAAAACGAATTACTTTACCGTTAAATAGAATTCAGGCGATTCGTATTGTAGAGAATCCAGTGCGCCAATTATTTGGCTTCGCCACAGTTGTCGTTGAGAGTGCTGGAGGAAATGGTGGAGAAGGAAATGATAAGAAAATTACTCTGTTCCCACTTATTCAGAAGCAGGATTGTTTGGGAACGCTAGAGCAACTTTTTCCAGATATAAATTGGCGTCCAGAATTTATTTATTCACCAGAACGAGCTCGTCCATTTTTTTACCGAATTGATTTTGTTTGGCTCATACCTATAATTGGTGCATGTAGTTACTTCTTATATCCGTATGGGTTGCTTTCGTTATTATTAATTCCATTAACAATAGTAATGGGTGTTTGGCAACATAAATCAGCTGGTTATATGATCGATGGAAAGCAACTAACTATGCAATATCGTGTGTTCAGTCGTACTACATTCTTTATGGAGAAAAAACGCATACAATCTATTGGGACTACTCAAACCTATTTTCAAAAAAGAAAGAAGGTTATGTCTGTAAAAGCAACGGTCATGTCAGGTATGACCGGTATGGCAGGGAATGTACGAAACTTAGAGCAGCAAGATGCTGAAACAATATTATCTTGGTATGAACATTGAAAGCAAGAGTTTGGCTAATCTTTACAATTAATAGGAGGATTAGCCTTTTTTATCTATAAATATGCAAATATACTGTTTATAATAGAATAAATCAAACAAAAGGGGTGGTAATTTTGTTTAAGTATGATATTAATAAGAACACGTATTTAAAATTATTGGATTTAAGTGACGTAGATGAATTATTCGCGTTGACGGATCGTTCGAGAGATACGTTGCGTGAATGGTTACCTTTTGTAGATGATGTGAAAACAGTAGAGGATACAGAGCGATTTGTAAGAGGTGCGATGCAACAATACGCAGATAATAATGGCCTACAAGCGGGGATCTATTATGAGGGGAAGCTTGCTGGAGTGATTGGCTATCATCAAGTGAATTGGCAACATAAATGGACAAGTATTGGATATTGGTTGGGGGACGAATTTGTTGGTAAGGGCTTAGTCACAAATTCTATGAAAGCATTTATTGATTATGCCTTTAGCTATTTAAAATTAAATCGCATTGAAGTGCGAGTAGCGGTAGGGAATATTCGAAGTCGTACAATTCCAAAAGTGTTAGGGTTTCATGAAGAGGGACGTTTAAGAGATGCTGAGTGGCTTTATGATCATCATGTAGACCAAGTTGTCTATGGCTTAACAGCAGTTGAATGGAAAAAAATAAAGGCAGCGAAAGAGGATACGGTCGCACTTTGAAATTGACGAATTGTATATCACTCTAGTATAAAAATAAGAGGAGCAATCCGTGATGATAGCTTATCACGGAGGATTGCTCCTCTTGTACTTATTACTTACCCGCCATCTTTTGTTTACGCCAGCTTAAAATTCTTTTTGGATGTAAGTAAACGAGTCCAAGAAGGAAACCTGTTACTAAGCCGCCTAAGTGAGCATAGACATTCACATTTGGCTGTAGGAAAGTCATGATAACACTGATCACAATGATGGGCAAAATAAGTTTACGAAGCATCGGCATTGTACGACGTGTATAGTAGACAAGCGCTCCGAAAGCACCGAATATTCCGAAAACAGCTCCGCTTGCACCAAGACTTTGATAGCTACTATCATAAAGTAAATAGGTTGCCATGTTACCTACAATACCAGACATTAAATAAATTGTAGTAAAACGTACCTTGCCAGCAATTCTTTCAAGCTCTGGTCCGAATAAATACAATGAAAACATATTAAAGAAAACGTGCGAAAAGCCAGCATGTAAAAACATTGCAGTAAAAACACGCCACCATTCACCAGATCGTATAAGGAAGTTCGATTGAAATCCGTAATTCAATACATTTTCTCCTACTCCAGGTAAAATAGTTAGTACATAAACAATTAAATTAACCGCTATTAATGTTGAAACAATCGGATAATACTTTGTATATTGCTTAAAATTTTCTGTTCTACTAAACATAACTCCACCTCAATTTACAATTATTATACATGGCTTTTTAGAAATAGGAAAAGGAGAAGTTCAAATGATTAAAGGAATTGGTCTTGACATTGTAGAAATTGACCGTATTGCTAAAGCAATAAGAAGAACAAATAAATTTAAAGATCGCATTTTAACTGAAAAGGAAAGAGTTTTGTTTGATGCACATTCAGAAACTCGTAAAATAGAATTTTTAGCTGGACGATTCGCTGCAAAAGAAGCATTTTCAAAAGCATTGGGAACTGGTATTGGTGAAGAATGTAAGCTTCATGATATTGAAGTTTTAAGAGGGGAAGCTGGAAATCCGGTTTTATATTTCAAAGGACAGCTTGCAAATGGATTTGTAAGTATAACACATTCTAAGCAATACGCTGCGGCACAAGTAATATTATTACAATAAATAATGATAAACAAAGCTTGCGCCATATAAAATATTAAAAAAGCTCATCACCAAAAGTTGTGGATGACATTTTTAAAACGTATACCATTTAGATAAAGTTAATTGGAGTGAAGACTGACGCCCCCAGCCGGAGCGGAAATCAACCCTACGTTATGGTGATAAGCTAATCAATTATGCCTTGGCATAATTGGGTCTGGAATCGGCTTTGCTTGCACAAAGAACTCCTTGCCGATTCCGTGACGTCCGCCGGAGGCTTTAGGCCAACACGAAGTTGGTCACTCAGTCGTTGCTACAGGACGTGGCGTTCTTAGACTGAGTTCCTCTATTTCAGCGGTTGTCCAAATATCCGCTGAAAGAAGTTAAAAGAAAAATAAATTTCTGAGTGAAGATAAATATATTGCCCTTGTTCAAATGACATAACTGACAAATACGGTTCATATATTGTCGTAGTGGATTTGAAAGAAGGAAAGGGTGAAAGCGTGGGCAACCGAATAGTTAAATGGCTCGTCTTATTTTGTACGATATTACTTTTATCGGCATGTGGTACAGACTCACAGGAAAAAGTGTTGAAGAAAGTTAATGGGAAATGGGCAGAAGCAAATGGTTATGAGTTGAATGCTACGATGGAGATTAAATCTGGTGGAGATCCCAAAAAATATGATGTAACAGTTTGGCATACGAAACCTGATTTTTATCGAGTAGAAGTAGTAGAAAGTGGGAAAGATGTTTCACAAATGATAGTGCGAAATGCAGATGGAGTTTTTGTTGTGACACCTACATTAAACAAAATGTATAAATTCCAAAGTGATTGGCCCAAGAAAAATAGTCAAGCTTATTTAATAGGTGCACTAGCAGAAGATTTAGCTCAAGATAAAAATTTAGTCATGAAAGAAGAGGACAAAGCATATATATTTGAAGCGGCTACTAGAAATAGCTATAAAAATAGTATGCCTCATCAGGTTATAACAGTTGATAAGAAAACAATGCTTCCTACTTCCGTAGTAATTATGAATGATGTAAAAGAAGAACAAATTCGTATCACATTTAAAAATATTAAATTAGGTGTTCAACACGCTGCTAAAGAGTATGCGGTTGAGCAATTTACAGAATCAGATGAAACAAAAGGTGAACAAGCTACACCATCAGAAAAAGATAAAAAAGATAACAAAGACAACAAAGACAGTAAGGAGAGCAACAATAACCCGAATGGAAATGAAGAGAAAAAGGCAGTAAGTGCAGAAGCCGAAAATAAAGAGTTCCAAACACACTACCCTGTTGTAAATTTAGAAAATACGAAGATGGTGGAAGAGAAAGTTATGCGAGAGGGTGGAATGGACCGTGTCATCTTAACATTCGACGGTGACAAGCCATTTACTGTCATGCAACAGCCAGTTTCGAAAGAGGCTGCTATGTTGCCAGTATCGTCTCCTGGTGATCCGGTAGATTTAGGCTTTACGATTGGTGCTATTACCGATACCTCTATTAGCTGGGAAAAGGACGGCGTTGAATTCTTTGTAGCCTCTAGTAAATTGACTCGTGAAGAAATGGTGCAAGTAGCCACTTCTATGACGATAGGTAGTATGAAATAATTTTTCTAGCTACAGCTTTCTATATGGAAAGCTGTAGCTCGTTAAGTAAATAAGTACAGTTTTGAAGAAAATTAACACTGTTTAGAAGTTGTTAAGTCATATATGATAAAAGTTATGTAGAAGATTAGTCTAAAATAGAACGAATTATGTAAAAATAGTATAAAAAAGGCAATTTATTCAATACATAATGTTTTAATAAAAAATAAAGAGGGTATTCTAATGGAGACACAGCAATATTTTAGACCAACTAAAGCAGTAGTAGACTTACAAGCAATTCAACAAAACGTAAAAAATTTGAAAATGCTACTTCGACCTAATGTTCAAATTATAGCTGTCGTAAAGGCAAATGCATACGGTCACGGAGATGTAGCCGTTGCAAAAGCAGCACTTGAGGCAGGTGCAACAATGCTTGCAGTGGCAACGCCAGATGAAGCATTACATATTCGAGCACATTTTGAAGAGCCAGACATACTAATATTAGGTGCCTCTCCAGTTTCATTTGCACTATATGCTGCCCAACAGCGCATTATTCTTACGGCATTTGCAAGTGAATGGGTACAGCAAGCGGCTCCGTTCATAGCTAATGAAGCAAGTCCTTTACGACTACATATTAAAGTAGATAGTGGAATGGGCAGAATTGGCGTTCGTTCAGAACAAGAATTATTGGATCTATATCAAACAATACAAAATACAGTGAATGTGGAGCTTGATGGGATATTTACACATTTTGCGACTGCGGATGAAGAGGATACTTCATACTTTGATAGACAAGTACAATTTTTTGAGAAATGTGTAACTGCATTGCCCGAAAAACCTAGACTTGTTCATGCATCAAACACGGCTACATCTTTAGTAAAAGATGCACATTTACAATTTGATGCTGTTAGATATGGTATATCGATGTATGGATTATCACCATCTTCTTATGTAGAAAGTATTTTACCATTTCCGTTACAGCCAGCGTTTTCGCTTGAGAGTGAGCTTGTTCATGTGAAACAGTTACAAGCAGGGGATTCAGTAGGCTATGGAGCTACTTTTGAGGCTCCTTCGGATATGTGGATAGGAACAATACCAGTAGGCTATGCTGATGGGGTGATTCGTAAATTAGGTGGACAAGAAGTACTAATTGATGGACAAAGAATGCCGATTGTTGGACGAATTTGTATGGACCAATGTATGGTTGCCTTGCCTAAAGCATATGCTATAGGTGAGAAGGTAACACTCATTGGTCCTCAAGGACATGATGCTATTTCAATGAATGAATGGGCAGCAAAGCTTGAAACCATTAATTATGAAGTACCATGCATTATTACAGCGAGAGTTCCTAGATTATACATTTAATCTGGACTTAACCTAAAAAGTTACTTAAGGATTTTGTTATAGGCGGTCTTAAATAGTTTTGACATTTAAATTTGGATAAATGAATACTATATCTAAACACTAAACAACTTGGTAAATAACAACTATAGAAGATTTACTAAGAAGCTGATTCATTCATATTTTGTAACGAATTGCAAGGTGAATATTCGGCAAATACCTTCGACAACCTACATATTTTTACAACTTGGACTTTAAATTGTCAGATATTTTGTCATTTCGTGTCTTTTCAACAATATCTTTCAATGGTAGAATGGGTAGTAATGAAAAGTGGATGGTTCCGTTGGAGGTGCTTGCTGTGTACGAGAAAAAGTTAAGAGAAGCTACAATTGCTGTTCAGGATAGACTGTTTCTACAAACAAAGGAAGTAATTGAGAGTGAATCTTTTGCGCGTATTTTGTCGCGCAAAGTTTTAATGCAGGAGCAACCAAATCAAATACGGGAAGCTATGATGAAAGGATATGTTGAAATGTCTCATATAAACCTGAGTATTGCAAGTGAATGCTTGCACGCAGAATATGAAGCACAACATACGGTGGAGCGTCTCGTTAGCGGGGGATGACACTTTGAATGTAAAACGTGGTGACGTTTTTTTTGCAGATTTATCGCCGGTAGTTGGGTCCGAGCAAGGGGGCACTAGGCCGGTGCTAATTATTCAAAATGATATTGGCAATCGATTTAGTCCGACTGTCATCATCGCAGCTATCACTGCACAGATTCAAAAAGCAAAATTACCGACGCACGTTGAAATTAATGCTGAAAAGTATGGTTTTGAACGTGATTCGGTTATTCTGCTCGAGCAAGTGCGGACGATTGATAAGTCAAGATTGACAGATCGTATTACGCAACTTGACAATGCGTTGATGGAGAAAGTTGATGGTGCATTGATGATTAGTTTAGGGCTTGTTAAATTTTGATATACATATGTGTATAGTGGCATCGAGATGAATTTTCATCTCGATGCTTTTTTATCTTTATTCAACAATATTTTCTGTGCGAAAGCGAAGCGACAGCAACAAAAGTTTTCTGTGGCGACAGCTACAATTCCGTCAAGGGGAAATTGATATTGTACTCTCAAATACTTTATTACCATAAATTGAAATCGTTATTCAAAAATGGTATTAATAGATTTAAGATATACTCAAGATCTATATTTTGAATAGATTTTTGAAAAAATATCGAGAGGTTTAAGAAAATAAAAATAGAATTTTATCATCGTTCAGCAACAAGATTGTCTGTGCGAAAGCGTAGTGTTAACGTAGCGACAGTTCAATTACGCCAAGGTAAAAGTTGATAAGATGATCTGAATTAAAGTGTAAGAGTATAACTCCGAAAGGAATTGGGGGGGCGACAGTGACAATTAAGTCTTCGGTTGAAATTATTACTGAGTGGGATATAGTAGCAGCAAGACAACTGGGGCGTGACGAAGCAAAGGCGCTTGGATTTGACACTGTTGATCAGGCACGAATCACCACAGCTATAAGTGAACTAGCCCGAAATATATATTTATATGCAAGGATAGGTGTCATTGAAATTGAAAAAGTTGAGACAGACACTGAGAAGAAGATAATTGTTATTGCAACTGATCAGGGTCCAGGAATAGAGGATGTTCGGAAAGTGATGGAGGATGGCTATTCCACTTCAGGAGGGCTCGGTGCAGGTTTACCAGGCGTTAATCGATTGATGGACAATATGGTTATTCAATCGATTGTAGGAGAAGGAACAACGATAAGAGCTGAAAAATGGCTGCGTTAGGATGTGGAATTTTTGGAACAATTAGAATCACAATATAAAAAGATTTTGTCAGATTATATGACCGATCAAACTGAAAAGAATTTGTATATTGCTCAAAATTTCATTCGCCAGTTAATCCAAAAGAATATATCTCCAGAGGATGTTGTAAGTGTCCATAAAAACGCAGTTGAGAAACTATTTCCATGTAGAATGAGTGAAGAACAGCTCGCATATGATTTTCTTATCGAAGTTATGGTGCATTATGGAATGGCTCATAGGGAGCACCAAAGTTTATTACAAAAACAAGCAGAGTATGAGATGGAAATGAAAATCGCTACAAACATTCAGAAAACATTACTTAAAACAGACGTACCACAACTTTCAAGTATTGATATAGGAATGATATCTATCCCAAACCGGAAGATGAATGGAGATTATGTACATTTTTTATATAATCGAGAGGATTATTTGAGTGTAGCTGTGACAGATGTGGTAGGTAAAGGTGTTCCCGCTGCATTATGTATGACTATGGTGAAATACGGTCTTGAAACGTTAGAATATGCATATAAAGAACCTTCGTATGTATTAGAGGTCATCAATCGAGTAATTGAAAAGAGTGTAGACGACAGTATGTTTGTTTCTATGTTTTACGGTTGCTTGGATATGCGAAAGAGTATTTTTTCTTATGCTTCTGCAGGTCACGAGCCGGCCCTCCATTATTGCGCTAAACATAATGAATTTTTTCCTTTGGAATCGACAGGATTATTACTGGGGGTGTTGCCAGAAACGAAATATTCGTACAACGAAATTGTTTTGGAAGAAAATGATATCGTAATAATGATGACGGATGGTGTTACGGAATTCAGAACGCATGATGAAATGAATTCACGAGAGGTCATTACATCACTAATATTGGAAAATAAATACTTATCAGCTCAACAATTATGTAATCTCCTGTATAAGCAAATTGAAGAAATGCAGGATTTTAAACTATCAGACGATTTTACAGTTGCGATTATAAAAAAATAGGGTTTTAACCTTTGTAATTACGGGAATAGAAAAGCAGTCAAACAAATATGGTGGAGGTGTGCTATATGGATATGGCGATACACTTTAAAGAATTAGATAATAAATTATACGGATTTATTGAGGGCGAAATAGATACTTATACTGCTTCACGTCTTAGGGAGGAGTTAGAGGCAGTGAAAATTATTGAAGGATTAGAAATAGTGCTTAATTTATCGAAAGTTAATTATATGGATAGTACAGGGTTAGGTATTTTTGTAGCCTTTTATAAAAGAACGTTACGTGAAAACGGGAAAGTTAAACTTGTAGGTTTGTCGAATAGATTACAAAGGTTGTTTGAAATTACTGGTTTAAGCGATTTAATGGATATTGAGACTGATAAAAAGGTGGAATTACGAAAATGAAGGAATTTGATTATATTGAGATAAGGGTTCCTGCAAAACCGCAATTTGTCAGTGTGATTCGATTGACGGTTTCTGGCTTAGCTAGTCGGGTTGGGTTTAATTATGATGATATTGAGGACTTAAAAATTGCCGCAAGTGAAGCGGTAACGAATGTTGTACATCATGCATATAAGGACGAAGAAGAAGGAGAAATCGTCATTGGTTGCGCTTTGTATGAAAATAAAATAGAAATGATGATTGCAGATTACGGCAATAGTTTCAATTTTGAGGAAATAAAGTCGAAAGTTGGACCGTACCATCCTGAAGAGGGTATTGCGGGTTTAAGAGAAGGTGGTTTAGGGCTTTATTTAATGGAAACTTTGATGGATGAGGTGATGATAAATAACGATGGTGGCGTTACTGTTTTCATGACAAAGTATGTTGCTAGAGAGCAGGTGGAAAAAAATGTCGAAAGAATCACCACATAAAACTTCGTCCAAGGAAGATATATTAAGATGGATTGCGTTGTACCAATCAACAGAGGATGATGAAGCACAAACAAATTTAGTGATGCATTATCGATATTTAGTTGAGTCCATTGCACGTAAATATTCGAATGGTAGATCTCATTATGATGATATTGTTCAAGTAGGTATGCTGGGGTTGCTAGGTGCAATTAGACGTTTTAATCCTAATGTTGGTCGGAGCTTTGAAGCATTTGCTGTACCAACGATTGTTGGGGAAATTAAGCGCTTTTTACGTGATAAAACTTGGGATGTTCATGTACCAAGGCGAATAAAAGAATTAGGACCGCGCATTAAAACAACAGTGGAAGCATTGACAATTGAGTTGCAGCGTTCTCCATCTATTAAGGAAATCGCAGATCAATTAGAAGTGGAAGAAGAAGAGGTTTTAGAGGCTATGGAGATGAGCCGTAGTTATCATGCTCTTTCTATGGATCATTCAGTAGAGTCAGATTCTGACGGCAGCACAGTAACACTATTTGATATTATGGGTAAAGAAGATGACGGCTTTGAAATGACTAATAAAAGAATGATTGTTTCTGACGCTATGAGTATTTTAGATGAGAGAGAAAGAGAAATAATTCAGCTTACATATTTAGAACAACTCACTCAAAATGAAGTTGGGGAACGATTAGGGATTTCTCAAATGCATGTATCAAGAATACAAAGGAAAGCAATAAAAAAGTTACAGGAATTTATCTTAGTAAGTGATAGAGTTTCGCTCTGAAATTTTTGGAGCGAGGGGGTTGTTCCAGACGTAATTATGCCAAGGTATAATTGATTGAATAGTTTACTCTTCTTTTAGAGTAGACTATTTTTTTGCAATTTTAGTAAAGTGTAATGGTAAAATAAAAAGAAAAAAGGTAGTGATAATGTGGAACAAAAGCAAATTTTACAGCTCATTGCAAAGGATGTAGCTATTAAGTCAGGTCAAGCTGATGCTGTTATTAAATTATTAGAAGAAGGAAACACCGTGCCATTCATTGCACGTTATCGAAAAGAAGCTACTGGATCCCTTGATGAGGTACAGATTAAAGCTGTAGAGGATCGTTATCACTACATACAGCAGCTTGAACAACGCAAAGAAGAGGTTATACGATTAATTCAGGAGCAAGATAAACTAACACCTGAATTAGAACAAGCTATTCAAGCAGCAACTGTTTTACAGCGTGTAGAGGATTTATATCGACCTTATAAACAAAAACGTCGAACAAAGGCGACTATAGCGAAAGAAAAAGGGTTAGAACCTCTTGCGGATCTTCTATTAGAGTATCGTAGTGATGCTTTAGAACAATTAGCAATGGCTTTCGTAGATGAGGAGAAAGTTGCTAATGTAGAGGATGCGTTAGCTGGGGCTCGAGATATTTTAGCAGAGCGCTTTGCTGATGAAGCGGCAATCCGTGAAAAAATTCGAACGTATTCCTGGAAAGATGGAGTACTCGTAACAAGTGTTAAGAACGCAGAGACAGACGACAAAAACGTTTTCGAAATGTATTACGAATATGAAGAGCCCGTAAATCGTATTGTTCCGCACCGTATTTTAGCTGTAAATCGTGGTGAGAAAGAGGAAATTTTAAAAGTAGCAATTCATGTACCAATAGATCGAGTATTGATGATTATGTGGAAGGAATGGATTCCTGCTACAGGTTCTTCACCAGCAATTGCCGAGGTGAAGCTAGCGATAGAGGATTCGTACAAGCGTTTAATTCAGCCTTCTATAGAACGAGAGTTACGAAATGAACTTACTGAAAAGGCAGAGATGCAGGCTATCCACATTTTCTCTGAGAATTTGCGTAATCTTTTATTACAGCCTCCAATGAAAGGGAAGTATGTATTGGGTGTTGATCCGGCGTACCGTACAGGCTGTAAGTTAGCTGTTGTAGATGCAACCGGGAAAATGCTAGAGGTTACAGCCATTTATCCACATCCGCCAAAGCCAGATGTAGCAAAATCGAAAGCGGTTGTGAAAGAGATTTTAGCAAAATACCCAATAACTATAATTGCTATTGGTAATGGTACTGCCTCACGCGAAACAGAACAGTTTATAGCAGATGTATTGAATGAGCTTGAAACTGATACGGCCTATGTTATTGTCAATGAAGCAGGGGCATCTGTTTATTCAGCGTCTGAAACTGCTCGTGCAGAGTTTCCTGATTTACAGGTAGAACAGCGTAGTGCGGTTTCTATTGCACGTCGTTTACAAGACCCGTTGTCGGAGTTAGTAAAAATTGAGCCCAAAGCAGTTGGAGTAGGTCAGTATCAGCATGATGTCTCTCAAAAGAAATTGACGGAGTCCTTAACATTTATAGTAGAGACAGCTGTTAACCAAGTTGGTGTTGATGTTAATACAGCCTCAGCTTCGCTACTGCAATACGTTTCTGGATTATCTAAAACGGTTGCGGAGAATATTGTGAAGGTACGAGAGGAAAATGGACAATTTACTACACGTACTCAGCTAAAGAAAATTCCGCGACTTGGTGCTAAAACGTATGAACAAGCAATTGGTTTCTTACGTGTTCCAGGAGCAAAAAACGCATTTGATGCTACGGGCATTCACCCCGAAAGTTATAGTGTAGCCGAACAGATTTTAGAGGTAGCGCAAATTGATAAAAAAGAGCTTGGGATGCAGAAGGCAGAGGAGGCCATTGCAAAACTAGATGTAGAAAAATTAAGTGAAGTTTTAGATATTGGAGTTGTCACAATCCAAGATATTGTGGATACATTAATGAAACCAAGTCGCGATCCACGTGATGCATTCCCTCAGCCTCTGCTGAAAACAGATGTTTTAAAAATGGAAGATTTACAAGTTGGGATGGAATTACAAGGTACAGTGAGAAACGTAGTTGATTTCGGAGCGTTTGTAGATATTGGCGTGAAGCAGGACGGACTTGTGCATATTTCAAAATTACAAAAAAGACGGATTAAACATCCATTAGAAGTTGTTGCTCTCGGTGACATTGTGACTGTTTGGGTAGAACAAATAGATGTCAAAAAAGGCCGCATTTCACTAACGATGCTACCTCCTAAAGATCAAACTATTGAAGCGTAATCAATTTCGCATTGGCGCAATTGTATTTGCTTTGCTGCCACTACGCTTTCGGTACAGATAAATTACTATCCGTTAATGCGGGATAAATCAATACCACACTGTCTATACTACGCAGTGTGGTATTCTTATTGTTAGAGGTGATATAGATATGAACAATGAGGAACTACAAAGTCTTGTTAGTCGAATATCATTAGAAAGTTTCCAGAAGCCATTCATGCATCGAGCATATTTTAATTCAAGGCTACGTTCAACAGGTGGACGTTATCTCTTGCAATCGCACAATATTGAAGTTAATCCAAAAGCTTATGAATTGTATGGTATTAGCGAAGTAGAAGGTATAGTTCGACACGAATTATGTCATTATCATTTACACTTGGAAGGCAAAGGGTATCAGCATCGAGACAAAGATTTTCGAGAGCTATTAGTCAAAGTGAACGCTCCTCGTTTTTGCTCAGTATTGCAAATCCCTAAAACATCTCAAAAAAAACAACGCCGACTTTATACATATACATGTGTAAAATGCCAACAATTATATGTAAGGAAAATTAGAATGAATGTGGGGAAATACTGTTGTAGCAAGTGTTTAGGACGTTTAAAACTAGTGGAATAAAAAAAGGGTTGACGTTCGTTATAGATGTCTCTATAATAGTAAAAGTCGACAAGATAACGACGGCAAAATATATGAATTATTCCGAAGTAGCTCAGTTGGTAGTAGCACCTGACTGTTAATCAGGTTGTCGCAGGTTCGAGTCCTGCCTTCGGAGCCATGGCCCCTTGGTCAAGTGGTTAAGACACCGCCCTTTCACGGCGGTAACACGGGTTCGAATCCCGTAGGGGTCATTTCATTAGTTTAATTCATAAAAATATAGTAACATTGGTCCCGTGGTGTAGCGGTTAACATGCCTGCCTGTCACGCAGGAGATCGCCGGTTCGATCCCGGTCGGGACCGCCACTTATTGGGGTATAGCCAAGCGGTAAGGCAACGGATTTTGATTCCGTCATGCCTAGGTTCGAATCCTAGTACCCCAGCCATTCATTTCTTAATATGAGCCATTAGCTCAGTTGGTAGAGCATCTGACTTTTAATCAGAGGGTCGAAGGTTCGAGTCCTTCATGGCTCATCTTTTTTAAGAAAAAAGGTTGACTTTTTGAATTATCATAGTATGATAAGAAAGTTCCTAATTGAATGCGGTCGTGGCGGAACGGCAGACGCGCTAGGTTGAGGGCCTAGTGGGGGCAACCCCGTGGAGGTTCAAGTCCTCTCGGCCGCACCAAGTCAATTTATGGATTTATATAATATGCGCCCGTAGCTCAATTGGATAGAGCGTCTGACTACGGATCAGAAGGTTATGGGTTCGACTCCTGTCGGGCGCGCCATTTTAAATAAATATAATTTACCGCGCGGGTGTAGTTTAATGGTAAAACCTCAGCCTTCCAAGCTGATGTCGTGAGTTCGATTCTCATCACCCGCTCCAAAAAACTTTAAATAACTTGTTGACATACGAACTTTTATGTTGTACGATATAAAAGCTGTCACTACAAGATAATGACATGAACCTTGAAAACTGAACAAGCAAAACGTAATCAATAAAGTTTTTAGTAGCTAGCCTTAAGTTGGTGAACGAAACAAAATTTTGGACATCAAACATGATGCCAGCAAAACAATTTGAGCTAATCAAATTTCTTTTTATGGAGAGTTTGATCCTG
>NZ_JBIWFQ010000009.1:0-162822 GCF_044763105.1 Lysinibacillus sp. NPDC096212
TTGAATGTTTGTGTGGTAACTACATTCTACACGAGGTCGTTATGGGCTTCCTTTATATTGACTTCTAGGTGTTGCACTTAATATTACAATCCGTCATAAAGAAAAGAATCTGCTTGCTTTCTTTGGAAAGTAGCAGATTCTTTTTGTTTCATATAATCAATTATGCCTCGGCATAATTGCGTACGGAGACTATAACTTTTTCAATAAATGTCTATTTGTACCGAAAGCGTAGCGGCAGGAAATAATTGTAACTGCCGTTTCACTTACGTTACATAAAACAATTGTAGCTGACGCTTCGCTTTCGCTACCAAAACAATTGTTGAAAGAAGTTAAAGTTTAAATTGCAGAAGTAATGCTTGGAGTTGCTGAGCGTTATTGCTTAATTCCTCAGCTACCTCATTCACCTGCTGCATTGTTGCAGCTTGCTCTTCTACTGCTTCAGCAATGATTTGTGAGTTGCTCGCTGAAATACTCGCACCATTTGCAATTTCTGTTACAGAGGCAGCTACTTCTTCAGCACTAGCTGAGATTTGTTCCGAAGTGGCTGAGATATCTTCAATTTGGTCAGTAAATGTTTGCACAGACTCTGTAATAGAATCGAATGCATCACCGGCCTCATGAATTTTTGCTACACCATCCTGCACAGATACTAATCCTTCATGCACAGCAGTGGCAACGTTTTTTGTATCCGTTTGAATTTCATTTGTAAGGGCGACAATTTGGCCAGCAGATTGCTTGGATTCTTCAGCAAGCTTTCGTACTTCATCTGCTACAACCGCGAAGCCTTTGCCGTGCTCACCAGCTCGTGCTGCTTCGATGGCAGCATTGAGCGCCAGTAAATTTGTTTGTTCAGTAATAGCCGTAATTACTTTTGTAATTTGCCCGATTTCTTCAGATTGCTTACTTAGCTTTTGCGTTAAATCGGCAATTCGTGTAGTTGACTCAGAAATTGTATCCATCTGCTCCTTGGCAGTCGTAATAGTTTCCCCCCCGGTATTAGCAAGCTGTGTCATATTTATAGCATTGTGATGCAAATTTTGAGTAGCCTCAGCAATTCGTTGTACACCAGCAGCTGTTTCATCCATAGCTAGAGCACTTTGTTGAGAGGCACTAGCAGATGAAGTTAGATGGTTTGACGTGTCTTGTACTCGATGTGAGATGTCGCTTGAAGTTGTTGTCACTTCCACAGTGCTAGCGGAAAGCTCTTCAGAAGCGGCAGATAATTGTGTCGCGTTGTCCTGAACATTTTTAAGTAGTACAGATAAATTCTGTTTTAACGCATTCACTGCATTGGCAAGTGTACCAATCTCATCTTTTGAGTTATGTTCAAGCTGAGCAATCGTTAAGTCACCGTGTGCTAACGTATCGGCTGCATTAATCACTTTATGAAGCGGTTGAATGATGGAGCGTTTTACAAAATACATAAAATATAAACAACCAACAATTGCACTTAAAACAAGTAAGGCAATAGAAATAATAATAGCTTGTGCAACTGTTTGGACAACACTACTTTTAACCTTTTGCAGCTGTTCATCATGATAGTTTAATAAATCATTTGTCAGTGTGTAAATTTCTTTGTTGCTTTTTGTAACTTCTCCATTTATGTATGATAAAGCTAAATCTGTATTTCCACTATTAAATGCTTGCACTGCTTTATCAGAACTTGTTAGTAAATCTTGCTGTAATTCGGTTACTTGCTTCATAATATTTTTTGTGTAATCGGAACGAACAATGCCTGAAAGTTCTTGGATTGTTTCTGGTAATTGTTTTTCATAACGTTCTAAATTTGATTTTATCGTCTCATCCTTACTATTCAGAATATAGGAACGTAAAAAAAGCCCCTGTGAGGCAAGCTGTTGCTGTATTTCCTCTGTTAATTCAATTTGCACGATTCTGTGATCAAGTACCTCTACTATATCTCCTTCCACCGACTTAAATTGAAAAAATGCAATAATACTTGATATTAAAAGTAAACAAGTGAGTGAAATAAAACCTATATTTAGTTTTTTTCGAACGGACATATTCGTTCCTACCTTCTTTAATGTATTAGAGAATCAATGGTCTAAATTTACTATAACTTGATATTTTTACAAGGTCAATACTTGATAAATTCTCAAAAGTAGGTAGTTTAATTCCCTTTTACTGGTGCAGATAGAAGGTGATTTTTCCTATTATATAATTTCAAAAGTCCTTTCAACATTTTCCTTTTTCTCTGAATTGATTGACAATTTTCATAGCTTGGCATAAAATAAGGCTAACTTTTTTGTTCGATACAAGGTAGTTGGTCTCGGGAGCGAGGTCAGCCTTAGAACAGATGAGATGAGTTTAGATGAGAATAGCTGAGAAATTGTTGAATAAGAGTAGTAGCGTAAGTGTGCAATTTAGAGAGTCAGTGGCTGGTGCGAACTGATTTGTAGCTTATGTGAATGGACTTATGAGAGTCGCTAATTATCTTCATCCAGTGGGTATACAAACACCTACTGAACGCCGGATGTTATTACGCCAAGGCGGAATTGATAATAGCGAACGGATTCCCCACGTTATAGGGGGTGCTTCGATTTAGACAAATCTTTTTACATTAATTAAAAAGATATGTCAATTTTACTGACGAACTAAGTTTGAGCACATAAGGGAGAGCAAATATGCTCTAATATGAGGTGGCAACGCGGTCATGATCGTCCTCTGCAATTAGGAAAAATCCTATTTGCAGAGGACTTTTTTTATTGCTTCTATTTGCATGGGATGAATGCTCCGAAGATATTACTAATAAATTTGTAGACATTATCGGCGGTGGTTAGGTCAAAAAAAGAAGAACGCCCCCAGGAAGCTTTGCTCTGTGCGAAAGCGAAGCGCCAGCAACAAATGTTTTATCTGTGCGTAAGCGGCAAAGAGCCCAGCCGGAACGGAAATCAACCCTACGCTATGATGATGATCCTTTTTATTCAACTTTATTCAATAAAAGTCGATTCAGGTGCTATACATTTTTTAGTTAAACGTTAGTGAATTTATAAGAAAAGGAGCTTGGTAATTATGCAATCGACGAGTTCAAGAACAAAAATGAAAACCATTAATGCTGATTCTTTAACACCGATTTTAATTTTTAGACGCCTACAAGGGAAGCGTAAATTTTTACTTGAGAGTTCAGCACAGCATGAGGGAGCAGGACGTTTTTCTTTTATTGGTGCTAATCCAAGAAAAACGTATAAAGGCTATGGAGAGGAGATTCAGGAATATTCATATAAGACTGGAAACACCTATACACATAAGGGCGATATGTTTGTTTTATTGAAAAGATTAATGCCGCGTATATCCAATACGACACAATTCCCGTTTTCAGGAGGAGCTGTTGGTTATATTGGTCATGATGCAACAACGATTTTATCAACTGCTCAGGATAAAGTGCAGCTCCCAGATGTGCATTTCCATGTGTATGAGACGGTCATTGTGTTTGATCATGTAACAGATGAGGTTACTTTGATTCATACAAATATCGATGCAGAAAAAAAAGAACCAAATTTAGAAGAGTTGGCAGAGCAACTTTTAAACGGTAGGGAGGATGAGGATACAACTTGTAGCTATGAACCTTTTGAATCGTCTACGAATGAACAATTTACAAATTCTCTTACATCTATCAAAGCTATTTTAGATGAAGATATTACAAGAGTCGTTTTATCAAAGTGTTTTTTAGCAAATTTACAAGGAGATGCTTTCGCTTTATATCGTCAATTGCGTAAAAAACATCCTGCTCCGTATATGTATTATGTAGAGTTTGAGGATCATGTTGTTTTAGGAACATCTCCTGAAAGCCTAATTCGTGTAAAAGGTGAGCGTGTGATTGCAACACCAACAGAGGGGACATATCCAAGAGGTTCCACAAAAGGTGAAGATTTAGAACATGAACGAAAGCTCTATGAAAACACAAATATTAGGAAGTCGCATGCTGTACTTGTTTCTGCCGTGCGACAAGAGTTACAGTCTGTGTGCTTCCGAGATTCCATTCAAGTCATTGAGGCGATGAGAATTGAACGCTCAAAGCATGCATTACACATGGCATCGAGAGTCGAAGGGCAAATATTACCGATGCTCCATGCACTGGATGTATTAGCTGCGACGTTACCACCTTTTGCATCAGCAAGTATGCCAAAAGAACAGGTAAGGGACTATTTTGGGAAATCTAATCAAGTTACGGAGATATTTAGAGGAGCTCTTGGATTTATTGGTTTTAACGGTCATCTTGATTTTGCTTTAACAGGGAAATCCATTGTCATAGAAAATGAAACGATGCATCTGCAAACAACTGTAACGGTGACCAAATACACAAATGTCGATGAAAGTTTAAAACAAATAGAAGAGGACCAACAGGAATTTTTACAGCTACTTGAAAAAGAAGGAGGTCCACATTAATGGATGGTATTCGTCAAAAAATACAACAACGAGAGCATTTAATGTATGAGGAAATGCTAAAGGCAGCAAAATGGATGTTCCAAGATGACACACCGAAGGAAGAAATTGCAAGCTTTTTAACAGCATTATCTGTTAAAGGTGAAACAGCACATGAAGTAGCGGCATTAGCTACCGTTATGCGTTCCTTTGCACTAGACGTACCAGCAAAAGCTGGGATCTATATGGATAATTGCGGAACCGGTGGTGATGGTCTTAATACATTTAATATAAGTACGGCTTGCGCCTTTGTGTTAGCAGGGGCAGGTGTCAAAATGGCGAAGCACGGGAATCGCAAAATTTCTTCGGCATCCGGAAGCTCTGATGTTTTGGAAGCACTCGGTATTCATACGAATATTTCCATTGAGCAAACTGTTGAGCTGTTAGAGAAAGAAGGAATAGCCTTTTTATATGCTCCAAATGTGCATCCAAAATTAAAGCGAATCGGCGAGGTACGTCGGGCACTAGGCAAGCCAACTATATTTAATCTTGTCGGTCCACTTACGAATCCAGTGCCTTTATCGACGCAATTTACCGGCATTAACCGTCCGAATTTTGTCATGGAGTATGCTTCGGTATTACAAATGCTCGGGCGTGAACGTGCAATGGTCGTTTCTGGGCCACTAGGTTTAGACGAGGCGTCATTAGCTGGCCAAAATACTTTTGTCTTAGTAGATAAAGGAGACTTGATTCCTTTTTCTTTAACTCCAGAGGATGCGGGTCTTAGCTATGCACCAATAGAGGCCATTCGTGGAGGCAATGCAGATGAAAATGCCGCTATTATGCGTAAATTATTAGCTGGTGAACAAAGTGCTTACTTTGACACGGTTTTATTGAATGCTGGTATTGGGTTGTTCAGCTATGGAATTTCTGAAACTGTTAAAGAAGGTGTAGAAATGGCGAAGGATAGTATTTTTAGCGGTCGTGCCCTTCAAAAATTAGAGGCAGTTGTCGCTTATAGTGAGCATATTAAAAGAGTGGAGGTCCAACAATGAATATCTTAAATAAAATTCTTGAACAAAAAAAGATAGAAGTTAGTGCTTTACTTGAACAGCCCGACCCGTTAGCTAATTTTACAGAAAATCTGCGTCCGTCATTATTTGAACGATTGAGAAAAGCTGAAACATTACAGGTTATTTCTGAAATGAAGCGTGCTTCCCCTTCAAAGGGACTTATCGCAGAAGGGGCAGATCCAGTGGCGCAGGCAAAAAAATATGCAGAAGCTGGAGCAGCGGCCATTTCTGTTTTAACAGATAAAAAGTTTTTTAAAGGCTCCTTTGATGATTTAGCTGCAGTTGCAAATGCTGTTCAAACGCCACTTCTTTGTAAGGACTTTATGATCGATCGTGTGCAAATTCGATTTGCAAAGGCATCAGGTGCATCTATTATTTTACTAATTGTAGCCGCGTTAACAGATGAGGCATTACGCGATCTATATAGCTATGCAACAGGCTTAAATCTAGAAGTCTTAGTGGAGGTGCATGATTTAGAGGAGCTTGAACGTGCTATTGCAGTGGGGGCCAAGCTAATTGGCGTCAATAACCGTGATTTACGTACCTTTGAGGTGAGTCTGGAACGGACACGTGAAATTGCAGAAGCTTTTCCGTTCGAAGGAGAGAAAGTATTAATAAGTGAAAGTGGGATTTGGACGCAAGAAGACGCTAAAGTAGTGGCAGCCATGGGGGCTAGTGGCGTTCTTGTAGGTGAGTCATTAATGCGCAGTGGTGATGCAGGTACTGCGCTAAAAAGTTTACAGGTCAATAAGGTGGGGGCATCTGTATGACGAAGGTAAAAATTTGTGGACTGAAGGAACAACAGCATGTGCAGGCAGCGGTAGAGGCAGGAGCGGATGTAATTGGTTTTGTCTTTGCACCAAGTAAACGACGAGTGACGGTTGAACAGGCACAGCAATTAGCCAAACATGTGCCAGAGGGCGTTTTAAAAATCGGTGTTTTTGTTAATCCAAGCGCAGCGGAATTACGTACAGCGGTAGAAAGCGTGCCATTAGATTATGTGCAATATCATGGGGAAGAATCTCCGGAGTTTATTCGTCAGCAAGGTTATCCAGCCATTAAAGCTTTATCCGTAAGAGGTATTGAAAATGTTCAGGCTGCTGCTAACTATGATGTAGACTATTACTTATTTGATGCACCAGGGACAGATTTTAAAGGTGGCAGTGGTCACACGTTTGATTGGACCCTCTTAGAGATGGTAGGGATTCCACGAGAAAAGCTAATTTTAGCAGGTGGTTTGCAAGTTGAAAATATTGAAGAAGCAGTATCACTTGTGTCGCCATTTATGGTAGATGTATCGAGTGGCGTAGAGACAGACGGTGTAAAAGACATAGTAAAAATAAACGCATTTATACAGGCAGTGAAGAAGGGAAGAGTATAATGGTAAATTCAATTGCAAATAGTGTACCGACAAAGGAAGGGCGTTATGGGAAATTTGGTGGACAATTTGTTCCGGAAACATTAATGACAGCTTTGTTGGAATTAGAGGCGGCCTATGATGAGGCAATGAATGATCAAACATTTACTGAGGAATTGGCCTATTATTTACAACAATACGTTGGCCGTGAGACGCCATTGTATTATGCAGAAAATTTAACAAAAGAGCTAGGCGGCGCGAAGATTTATTTAAAACGTGAAGATTTAAATCATACTGGAGCCCATAAGATTAATAATGCGATTGGTCAAGCGCTTCTTGCAAAACGAATGGGCAAAAAGAAAATAGTGGCAGAAACAGGTGCAGGGCAGCACGGGGTGGCAACGGCAACTGCATGCGCATTATTGAATCTTGAATGTGTTGTATTTATGGGAGCGGAGGATATAGAACGTCAACAATTGAATGTCTTTCGCATGGAGTTACTCGGTACAAAAGTGGAGTCTGTAGAAACAGGTTCAAAAACATTGAAGGATGCTGTCAATGCAGCACTGCGCTACTGGGTGACAAATGTTGAAGATACTCATTATATTTTAGGCTCAGCTTTAGGACCACATCCATTCCCAAAAATCGTTAGGGATTTCCAGCGTGTAATTGGCGTTGAAACTAGAGAACAGATTTTAGCTAAGGAAGGGCGTTTACCAGATGCAGTCGTTGCTTGTATAGGTGGAGGTAGTAATGCAATCGGTATGTTCCATCCTTTTGTCGACGATGAAACTGTAGCGCTATACGGAGTAGAGGCTGCAGGCAGTGGCATTGAGACAGGAAAGCATGCAGCAGCAATCGCTGGTGGACAACTAGGCGTTTTACACGGTGCATACATGTATTTATTACAAGATGAAAATGGCTTTGTGCAAGAGGCACATTCTATTTCAGCTGGTTTAGATTATCCAGGGAAGGGCCCGGAGCATTGTTATTTACATGATATTGGGCGTGTTACATTTGATGCGATTACAGATAGTGAAGCACTTGAGGGTTTGCAGTTACTGTGTAGAACAGAAGGTATACTACCTGCGCTAGAAAGCTCTCATGCCATTGCCTATACAGCAAAACTTGCGAAGACAATGTCTACAGATGACATCATTGTTGTGTGCTTATCCGGCCGAGGAGATAAAGATGTTCATACTGTTCGTAAAGCATTAGGAGGAGAAATGTAATGACAACACTACAGCAGGCAATTGAACAAACGAAGATCGCTGGTAATAAAGCATTTATACCATATATTATGGCGGGCGATGGAGGACTGGAAACTTTGAAGCCAACGATCCTGAAGTTACAGCAAATGGGTGTAACGGCCATTGAAGTTGGGATACCGTTCACGGATCCTGTAGCAGATGGGCCTACGATAGAGCAAGCAGGTGAACGGGCTTTAGCAGAAGGTGTGACATTACGTAAAGTGCTAGAAGCATTAGCTTCATTTAAAGAAGAAATTCAAGTTCCGTTAGTTGTTATGACTTATTTTAATCCTGTTTTAGCTTTTGGGTTAGAGTCTTTCGCGAAGGCTTGTGTAGCGGGGGGCGTTAAAGGATTAATCGTTCCTGATGTACCACTTGAAGAAAGTGCCGTTTTACGTGACACATTAAATCCTCAAGGTATCGACATCGTTCAACTTGTATCGTTAACAAGTCCTCCAGAGCGAATTGCACGTATCGCGGCTGCTAGTCAAGGCTTCGTTTATGCTGTGACAGTCAATGGAATCACAGGGGCTCGCACAAGCTTTGCAAATGATTTACAGGATCATTTTGCTCGCTTACGTGAAGCAAGTCAAATACCAGTACTAGCTGGCTTTGGAATTTCAACACCCGAGCAAGTGGTTAGCATGGGGGCACTTAGTGATGGCGTAATCGTTGGTAGTGCGATCGTGACAGCATTGCATGAAGGTGATTTAGATAAGGTTGAAGCATTAGTATTTGCTTCAAAAGGTGTATTTCAGAAGTCTACTCTTTAATGGAGTAGGCTTTTTTCTTTTGAGACTGGTATCCAAGGCTTTGACGGTTCCATCCGCGACTTTGGTGGCTCTATCCACGAATTTGGCGGTTCTATCCATGAATTTGGCGGCTCTATCCACGACTTTGAGGTTCTACCCATGAATTTGGCGGCTCTATCCATGACTTTGAGGTTCTACCCAAGGCTTTGACGGTTCTATCCACGATTCTGACGGTTCTATCGACGACTTCGGTTCTTCTAACAACGACTCTGACGGTTCTAACCACGACTTTGACTCTTCTATCTGTCACTCTGACTTCTATCCTTCGAGTAGTTTAGTAAAACCAACGGATTGAATTGAAAATCTAATGGATAAAACTATCATTCTGACAAATAGTGCGGATAGGCTAGATTTTCTGTATAATAGCCTACGTAAGGAAGTGAAAAGATGATTCTATCGAAAAAGAGATGGCAGGTAGAGCACCCAGACGCTAAGCTTGTCCAAACATTACAAAATGACCTACAACTTTCTGCGATTGCAGCGAAAATTTTAGCAGCTCGAGGCTGCGAAACAACTGCTGACGCAGAGAGCTTATTAAATATGACAGAAGCAAGTATCCATGATCCGTTTTTAATGCATGGTATGGCAGAAGCTGTGGCACGTATAGAGCATGCGCTTGAAAACGGAGAGAAAATCCTTGTATTTGGCGATTACGACGCGGATGGTGTCTCAAGCACGACAGTAATGCTGAATGTGTTGCTTGATCTAGGTGCCGATGTATCGTTTAAAATACCGAATCGTTTTATTCATGGCTATGGACCGAATGAGGTGCTATTTCGTGAAGCACATGACGAGGGTGTTCAGCTAATTATAACAGTTGATAATGGTATTTCAGGCATTGAACCGATTCGTGTCGCGAAGGAACTAGGTATGGATGTTATCGTTACAGATCACCATGAACCAGGCGATGAATTACCACCTGCCGATATTATTTTACATCCTCGTATACCAGAAGGACATTATCCATTTGGCGAGCTTGCAGGTGTAGGGGTAGCTTTTAAGTTAGCACATGCTCTATATGGAGAACTGCCAACGCAGCTATTTGAATATGTAGCTATTGGAACAGTAGCGGATTTAGTACCATTAGTTGATGAAAATCGCTACCTAGTAAAACGAGGAATAGAAGAAATGCGCCGTTCACTCAGCCCTTGGGTACAAGCAATGTGTGAAGTAGCCAGCGCAGAGCAAGCTAAAATTAGCGAAGAAACAATCGGTTTTTACTTTGGACCGCGCTTAAATGCTGTTGGTCGTCTAGGAGAAGCGGCGCCAGGTGTAGAGCTATTAATGGCTGAGGATAATGCTAAGGCAATAGCAATAGCGAAACAGCTTAATACGTGTAATAGTGAGCGCAAAGATATCGTAAAAAGTATTACAGATGAGGCCATTGCTCTCATTGAATCAGATAAAAAGGTTGGGGAGTCACTCGTTTTAGTTATTGCTGGTGAAGGCTGGAATGCTGGAGTAGTAGGAATTGTCGCATCTCGTCTTGTCGAGCTTTATTATCGTCCAACAATTGTACTTTCACTAGACCATGAAAAAGGAACAGCTAAAGGTTCAGCCCGTAGTATAGAAGGGTTCCATTTATATAATGAATTAGCGAAAAATAGAGACATATTACCTCATTTTGGTGGGCACCCTATGGCAGCGGGGATGACATTATCTATTGAGCATGTGGGTGAATTAAGATCACGCTTAGATGCTCAAGCGAGAGCATGTTTATCAGAAGAGCAATTGACACCTGTACTCAATATTGATATACCACTAAAAATGGATGAAATTT
Source organism: Lysinibacillus sp. NPDC096212 (assembly GCF_044763105.1). Taxonomy (NCBI): domain Bacteria; kingdom Bacillati; phylum Bacillota; class Bacilli; order Caryophanales; family Bacillaceae; genus Lysinibacillus; species Lysinibacillus sp. NPDC096212. Next base: position 10,653 of record NZ_JBIWFQ010000009.1, read on the forward strand.
CAGCAGATGCCATTGAAGAGATTTCAACGCTTGGTCCATATGGTACTGATTTTCCGAAGCCTGTTTATGTGCTCGAAGATGTGGAGATATCCTCCATGCGGAAAATTGGAGCAGCGGAAAATCATATAAAAATAGAATTGACGGATGGCTATGAAAAATTAGATAGTGTTGGATTTAATAAAGGACATCTACACGACGAATTAACATATGGAATTAAAGTTTCATTTACAGGGGATTTACAAATTAACGAATGGCAAGGACGTAAAAAAGCACAATTTATGATAGAAGATGTCCAAACGACTGAATGGCAATTATTTGATATTCGTGGTATTCGCCAAACATCCCGCTGGTTAAATACGGTCCCAAAAGAGGAGGCAACATTTATCGCCTTCCGTTCAGAGACGATTACCTATTACCAGTCGCTAATTGGTGTACCAATCCTAGCAGTAGATCCTACGCTTTCAAATGTAGAACAAAGCAATTATATCGTCCTACTGGATTTGCCACAAAATGTTCAAATGTTAGAAAATGTCTTACGGAAAACAGCTCCTTCCCGTATATATGCACATTTTTACATGCCTGATTCTCAGTACTTCAATGGATTGCCTACACGTGAGCAATTCTCCTGGTATTATAAGTTTTTGAAAAATCGCCCTGCCTTTCCATTAAATATGCATTTGGCTGAATTAGCTAAACATACAGGTTGGCCGTTAGATGCATTAAAATTTATGACACAGGTGTTTTTTGAACTTGATTTTGTTAAAATGGAGAGTGGACTGACGACTGTCAACGTGAATGCACCAAAACAGGCACTTACAGAGGCACCGTCTTACAAACAGCGTTCAGAACAGATTGAAATGGAGCAGAAGCTAGTATATGCCCCTTATATAGAATTAAAACAATGGTTTGATGAACGATTACATTAATATACGAATAAGTTTCGTAGGAGGAGCAATAACATGGATTTAAAGCAATACGTAACAACGGTTGAAAACTGGCCGAAAGAGGGCATTAGCTTCAAAGATATTACAACAATTATGGATAACGGTGCTGCATACAAATATGCAACAGACCAAATTGTAAGTTACGCAAAAGAATTAGGTGCTGAAATTGTGGTAGGTCCTGAGGCTCGTGGCTTCATTATCGGATGTCCAGTTGCTTATGCGCTTGAAATAGGTTTTGCGCCTGTTCGTAAGCCAGGAAAATTACCACGTGAAGTGATCAGTGCTGACTACGGTCTTGAATACGGTAAAGATACACTAACAATGCATAAAGATGCGATTAAACCAGGTCAAAAAGTATTAATCTGTGATGACTTACTTGCGACTGGTGGTACAGTTGAAGCGACAGTGCGTTTAGTTGAACAACTAGGTGGTCAAGTTGTTGGCTGTGCCTTCCTAATCGAGTTAAAAGAGCTGAATGGTCGTGCAAAAATTGGCGACTTAAACATAAAAACACTTATTGAATATTAATGTTTTAGTTGATTAGAGTGAAGGCTGGACGCCCCTAGGAAAGCGCCCAGCCGGAACGGAAATCAACCCCTCGTTTTGCAGACGAGTCATACAATAATATGAAAAGCGTCACATTTTGTGGCGTTTTTTTATTTATAAAGAGATTAATAGATATAGTAAGTATTAAAAATTTATAAATTTAAAAGTAAGGGAGAGTTAGCTTTGTCATATTATGTAATTGATGCTTTTACAGAAACAAAATTAGGTGGTAATCCAGCAGGTGTAGTGATTCATGCAACCCCACGTTTTGCCGAAGAACTATACTTAATTGGCACTTTAATTTCATTGGCATATTAGTTCTACAACAACTTTAAGAATCCATTTTGATCAATCATTTTCAAAATGGATTCTTTTGTTTAGGTTCGTTTATTTATTCTTCATCATAAGATTGAATTATTTTTTGCATAGTTTTCAATGTTTCATAAAAATCCTCGTACTTCTCTATGCCAATATCATTGATAATTCTTTCTTGGATATCTTGCCAAATTGGAGCAGCCTCGTTTAATTTTTTAACCCCTTTATCAGTTAGTGTAATGACCTTTGCTCGAGCATCTTGCGGATCTCTTGTTAAATCTACATAGCCATTTTGCTTTAACAAGTTAATATTACGTGTAATGGTTGTTTGATCGAGTAGCAAAATTTCACCTAGTCGACTTATGGAAACTGATTGTTGATGATCGATATTTGCTAGCATAGAGTATTGAGTAACTTTTAAGCCAGTGGGCTGTAGTAATTTATCATACAATTGTGTCACGACTCGTGTTTTTTTTCGAAGGTTTGCACATACACATATTTGTGTGTAATCTATATTATTCATTGCTCCGTACCCCTTTTCGAGTTGGTTCAATATTATAGTAGCCCTATTGATTTATTTTGTTAAGTTGGAAAATGTTTCTTGACAGTAATAAAAGTGATTACTAAGATTATATATGTATATACATGTTTCCGAAAGGCATTTACTCCAGTAATATATGCATATACATGTATTGAGCTGCAATCTTTTAAAAATTTTTTTAAGAAATGAAGGTGTCAAGATGAAACGTATTCATTATAGCTGGTTTATTTTAGTCGTAACCTTTTTCTCAATTATTGTTGCAGGGATTACAATGTCATCATCAGGGGTATTTATAGACTCCTTTGAAAAAGAATTTAATTGGGATCGATCTTTAATTGCCTTAGCTTTTGCAGTGAGTCTATTTTTATATGGTTTTTCGGGTCCTTTTATGGCGGCATTACTAGAAATAGCGGGTTTAAAGAAAATGATGCTAGGTGCGATGGCTACATTATTCATTGGCATGATGCTTACGCTTTTCATGACTCAATCATGGCAGTTAATCGTTATATGGGGCGGTATTATTGGTTTAGGAGCAAGTCTTTTTTTAACGGTGTTAAGTCCGTATGTAGCCAATCATTGGTTTGTGAAAAGTAGAGGGTTGGCAGTTGGGATTTTAACGGCGAGTACTGCAACAGGGCAGTTAATTCTCTTACCCTTATTGGCGATTATTATTGAACATTATTCTTGGCGATGGGCGATTGGATTAATTCTCATTTTAAGTATTGTTATGTTCATCACTATTTCAATATTTATTAAAAATAAGCCACAGGATATTGGGATTCTTCCTTATGGAATGGAAGAAGATTTAGAAATGCAACAAGAGGATCATAAGAAAAATCCGATTAGTAATGCTTTTAATGGTTTATTTGAGGCAATAAAGAAGAAAGAATTTTGGTTATTAGCGGGAAGTTTTTTTATTTGTGGACTTTCAACTAGTGGATTAGTGGGTACTCATTTTGTTTCATACTGTATTAGCTTTGGTGTCCCTTTCGTAACCGCTGCATCCTTTCTTTCTTTTATGGGAGTGTTTAATCTTGTAGGCACTACTTTATCAGGGTGGCTGTCTGATCGTTTTGATAATCGATGGTTATTGTTTTGGTATTACCTTTTAAGAGGAACGTCTCTCCTTTTACTTCCATATGCATTAATGCAAGGGTCGTTCACTTTACTGACAATCTTTACAATATTTTATGGATTAGATTGGATTGCAACAGTACCTCCAACGATCAGTATTTCTAGACAAATTTTTGGTACAAATAAAAGTGGCATTATTTATGGGTGGATTTTCGCATCTCATCAAGCAGGAGCTGCAGTTGCTGCCTTTGGTGGAGGCCTCATCTATAAGTTTTTCAATTCATATACTTGGGCCTTTTTCCTTGCTGGGATGTTCTGTGCATTGGCAAGTTTATTTGTCATCATCGTGAAAAAACAAACACCTTATCATGCCAATACTTGATAATTAGCTACTCGCTTTGCTTAAGGTGAGACTCTTGTTGCTATCGTCGTTTCTTAAAATTTTATCAACGATTGGCATTTTACAGCAGTGAGCCGTTCCTCCGAATTTGTTGTTGCTGCGCTACGCTTTCGCACAGAAAATATTTGTCCAGGTTATATTGGAATTCGCCGCTAAAAGTGTAAGTTGCGCCGCTAACCAAGCAAAGAACGCCGCAAACCCCCGAAATTGCGCCGCCTACCAAGTAAAGAACGCCGCAAAACCCTGAATTTCCGCCGCTATCGCTTTCACGCAGATGAGACCCTGAAGCGAAGTGAAGCGGCTCATTGGGCGCCCACAGGAAAGCGCCCAGTTGGAACGGAAATCACCCCCCTCGTTATACCGAAAAGCCATACTTTATTTAACACGACACCTTAATTTCATTGAAGCAATAGTTATCACAACAAAAAGTTGAAGCCAGTATCATATCGGTTTCAACTTTTTTTATTAAAAAATTTTTTGACATCAACCAAACAAAAGTTTATAATGTAAACAAATATAATAAAAGGTGATGCTATGAATGAAAGAGAACAGGCGGTCCTTGCATTAATTCGCCAGAATCCGTTTATGTCTCAGCAAGAGATGGCAGATAAGATGAAGCTATCTCGACCAGTCCTTGCTAATTTAGTGTCGAGCTTAACGAAGCAAGGGAAAATTGTAGGTCGTGCATATATTTTGCCTGAGGAAAATGAAATTATTTGTATCGGTGGAGCCAATCTTGACCGAAAATTTCATGTAAAAGGGAATGTCCAATTCGGTACGTCCAATCCTGCTAGCTCTTCATTTAGTGTAGGTGGTGTTGGCCGAAACATTGCTGAAAATTTAGGTAGATTAAATCATCAAGTAACATTGCTGACTACTGCCGGCAAAGATGCTGATTGGCAAGTGATCCAAGAAGCTTCAGAGCCATTTATGAATTTACGTTATGTGGAGCAGCTACCTGACGCTTCGACGGGTTCCTATACTGCGGTTATGGATGAGCAGGGCGAGCTAGCACTAGCAGTAGCAAATATGGAAGTATATGATCTTTTATTGCCAAGTTTGCTAAAAAAACATGAGGCAATGCTGATGAATGCGGGCTGCTTTATTATGGACTTAAACTGTCCAAAAGAAACAGTTGCTTACATACAGCAGGTTGCGATTGCCCGTGACATTCCATTTGTTATCGTACCGGTATCTTCGCCCAAAATGAATCGATTACCGGATACGTTACAAGGGGTAACATGGTTTATTTGTAACACAGATGAAGCTGAGACGATTGTAGGTCATAAAATCGAAAACTCAGCACACTACGAAAAGGCTTTACAGCAACTTCTTACATTAGGTGCTGAACATGTAATTATTACAGCGGGTAGCAAGGGTGTGTATGCAGCTTCCACTACAACGAAGCCAAGTCATTTTACAGCTAAAGCTGTAGAAAAAATTGAAGATGTAACAGGTGCAGGAGACGCCTTTGTCAGTGCTGTAATCCATAGCTGGCTTACTGGGCAATCATTTGCAACATGTATTGATGCAGGCTTAACGAATGCCAAAAATACACTTGCATCTCCATATACCGTAAGACCTGAGCTATCAGTTGATTTGTTAAACAATGAAATGGAGGAATAACAACATGAAAGAATTCATCGTATTATCAGAAGAAGTAAAAGCAGGACAAGCAAAAGGCTTACCAATCGTAGCATTAGAATCAACAATTATTTCTCACGGAATGCCATATCCACAAAATGTACAAACAGCACGTGAAGTGGAACAAATTGTTCGTGATAATGGTGGAGTGCCAGCAACAATTGCTTTAATCGACGGTAAAATTAAAATTGGTTTATCAGATGAAGAACTTGAAATGTTCGGTAATGCACAAGGTGTAGCAAAAGCATCTCGTCGCGACTTAGGCTATCTTTTAGCATCAAAAAAATTAGGAGCTACAACTGTAGCTGCAACAATGATTTGTGCTGAGCTAGCTGGTATTGAAATTTTTGTAACTGGTGGTATCGGCGGGGTACACCGTGGTGCTGAAACAACAATGGATATTTCAGCAGATTTAGAAGAACTAGCACAAACAAATGTTGCCGTAATTTGTGCGGGCGCTAAGTCTATTTTAGATATTGGTTTAACTTTAGAATATCTTGAAACAAAAGGTGTGCCAGTCGTTGGATATGGTACAGATGAACTACCAGCATTCTATACACGTCAAAGTGGTTTTGATGTCAACTTCAAGATTGATACACCAGAGGAAGTGGCCGAAATGCTACGTGCAAAATGGCAATTAGGCTTAAAAGGCGGAGCTGTTATTGCTAACCCAATTCCAGAGTCTGACGCGCTTGAGCATTCATTCATTACTGAAATCATTGAAAAAGCTCTAGTAGAAGCAGAAGAAAACGGTATTCAAGGTAAAAACGTGACACCATTCTTACTTGGAAAAGTGAAAGAATTAACAGAAGGTAAAAGCCTTGTTGCCAATATTGCATTAGTAAAAAATAATGCAGTAGTTGGTACAAAAATTGCTGTAGCGTATAATAAATAAGCCGACAACTATGATACGATAAGAGAGACTCTTTGCGAAATATTGCATTCGCAAAGGGTCTTTTTATTCATTCAGGAGAATATTTTTCCATTTTTCACATTGTTCACGAGAATAACTAAACAAAATGACACAGTTACTTTACAATAGCCCATAAAATTTTATACAATTAAGTTTATATCTAATCTGAAAAATTTGACGAGCAAGGTGGACATGTTATGGCGAAAGAGCAAATTTTGACTCCCGAGGACGTTTTTGAGTTAGTCAAATCCTACATGAATGATGAAAATGTCGCATTCGTGAAAAAAGCATATGAATTAGCAAGGGATGCCCATATTGAGCAATTCCGAAGCTCAGGTGAACCGTATATTATTCACCCTGTGCAAGTAGCTGGAATTTTAGCTGAATTACAAATGGATCCTGAAACAGTTGCAGCTGGTTTTTTACATGATGTTGTCGAGGATACGGATTTTACGCGCGACGATTTGGTTCGTGAATTCGGCGAAGAGGTTGCGATGCTTGTAGATGGTGTAACAAAGCTGGGGAAAATTAAATATTTATCTAAAGAAGCGCAGCAAGCAGAAAATCATCGAAAAATGTTTGTAGCTATGGCGCAGGATATTCGTGTCATTTTGATTAAACTGGCAGACCGTCTACATAATATGCGCACGTTAAAGCATTTACCTGCAGAAAAACAACGCCGTATTTCTAAAGAAACGCTTGAAATTTTTGCACCACTCGCGCATCGTCTTGGGATTTCGACTGTTAAATGGGAGCTTGAGGATACAGCACTTCGTTATTTAAATCCACAGCAATATTATCGCATTGTCAGTCTTATGAAGAAAAAACGTGATGAGCGTGAGGCCTATTTAGATAATGTAATGGGTGAGATGAAGTCACAGCTTACAGATGTTGAAATTGAAGCAGATATATATGGTCGCCCAAAACATATTTACAGTATTTATCGTAAAATGGTGTTACAAAAGAAACAATTCAACGAGATTTATGATTTATTAGCCATTCGTGTACTTGTCGATAGTATTAAAGATTGCTATGCCGTGCTTGGGATTGTGCATACATTATGGAAGCCAATGCCTGGACGTTTTAAAGATTATATTGCGATGCCAAAACAAAACCTATATCAATCCCTGCATACAACAGTAATTGGTCCTTATGGTGACCCATTAGAAGTTCAAATTCGTACGAAGGAAATGCATAAAATTGCCGAGTACGGGATTGCAGCGCATTGGGCGTATAAAGAAGGTAAAAAAGTTGATAATGAAAAACAAAATGTCGACCAAAAATTAACGTGGTTCCGAGAAATTTTAGAATTCCAAAACGAATCTTCTAATGCTGAAGAATTTATGGAATCTTTAAAATTTGATTTATTCTCTGATATGGTCTATGTATTCACACCTGAAGGAGATGTCATTGAATTACCAGCAGGCTCTGTACCGATCGACTTCGCATATCGTGTGCATTCAGAAGTTGGGAATCGTACAATTGGCGCGAAAATCAATGGTAAAATGGTGCCACTTGATACACCGTTAAAAACGGGAGATATTATTGAAATTTTAACGTCTAAGCAATCATTTGGTCCGAGTCGCGATTGGCTAAAAATTGCCCAATCCTCACAGGCGAAAAATAAAATAAAGCAGTTTTTCAAACGTCATCTTCGTGAGGAAAATATCATCAAAGGTAAAGAGATGATAGAAAAGGAAATCCGCGCACAAGGTTTTGACGTAAAAGAAACAATGTCAGCGGACAATTTGAAGCGAGTATGCGAAAAATTCAACTATACAAATGAAGAAGATTTATATGCAGCTGTTGGCATGAATGGAATTACAGCTCAGCAAGTTGTTAATCGTCTAGCGGAAAAACGTCGCAAAGAGCGTGAACAGGAAGAAGCGCTAGAGAAAATTGAACAAAAAATGAAAAACCCTATTCCGCAAAAACGTACGGAATCGGGTGTTATCGTAAAAGATATCGACAATATGCTTATTCGACTTTCACGTTGTTGTACGCCAGTTCCTGGAGATGAAATTGTAGGCTTCATTACGAAAGGAAGAGGTGTTTCAGTGCACCGTGCGGACTGTCCAAATATTCAAGTTGATGATGAGCAGGAGCGCTTAATAGAAGTTGAATGGGAACATGGACTTACTCCAGAAAAAAAAGAATACCCTGTCGATATTGAAGTTTCGGCCTTCGATAGACCAGGAATTTTAAATGAAATCATGCAAATTGTTAGCGAAACGAAAACGAATATTTTAGCAGTGAGTGGTCGTGCAGATCGTGATAAAATGGCAACGATTCATTTAACGATTTCGATTTCAAATATTTCGCATTTGCATAAAGTAGTGGAACGTATTAAGCAAACACCTGATATATATTCAGTACAACGTGTTATTAACTAATTGGGATGGTTAGGCAGTAGCAACTTTGTTATGTACCGAAAATGGAACTTCTGGTGCATACAATAGGAGAATTGAGGTTTTAAAAAATGAAAGTAGTTTTACAACGTAGTAAAGCAGCCTCTGTTACGGTTGACGGAAAAGTAACGGGTGCTATTGATAGCGGTTATGTTCTTCTGGTTGGCATTACACACGGGGACACGCAGGAGGATGTTGAATATTTAGCAAAAAAAGTAGCAAATCTCCGCCTTTGGGAAGATGCTGATGGAAAAATGAATCATTCCATTTTAGAGCATGGAGGGGCTATTCTATCCGTCTCACAATTTACATTGTATGGAGATGCAAAAAAGGGGAATCGTCCAAGTTTTACAAGTGCAGCAAGACCAGAAGTCGCGGAACCGTTATGGGAGGCTTTTAATAATTCCTTACGTGAACACGGTTTACATGTGGAAACAGGAATATTTGGTGCAATGATGGATGTTGCACTGACAAATGATGGCCCTATTACAATACTTCTTGAGTCTAAATAAATGGTACATTTCCTATGATTCCTTCATACATTAAATAGTATGGTTAGTTTTGTAGGAAGGAAGTGTATTAAAGATGACGCAGGTAGGAAGCATATCAAATCCATATTTATACGAGACTCTTAACATGATGATTGGTCAGGCAATTGTAGTGCAAACTAAGAAAAATATTCAGCAAGGAAAATTAATCTCTGTATTACCTGATGATATTGTTTTAGAGGTTAGCCATACGCCATTTTTCATTAGTATGAAGGAGATTGTATGGGTTACGCTAGCAACAATGAAAAAATAAGCGCATAAAGGACCTCTATACTCATGTAATGTGAGTTGGAGGCCTTTTTTCGTTTGAGTGTACATAATATTTGACAGTGAGTACTGAAAGGCAAACACCATAACTTATAACGTCTATAACAAAGAGTCATTTAAAACAAAATAAATAAGCTGCAAGGGAAGTACAATTCTACTTTCCTTTGCAGCTTATTAATAATCCCCGCTGATACAAGTTTCACTTTATCGATCTTCGTTAAAGTATTTTAAAATACCTTGGTAGATACCGAGAGTAGCTTGTTCACGGAATTTAGCGTTTGTAATAACACGTTCCTCACTACCATTACTTAAGTAGCCTAGCTCAATGAGTGCAGCTTGTTGACGATTTTCTCGTAGAACTAAATAATTTCCTTGTTGGGTACCACGATTCTTTAAATCGATTTTATTGGAAAGTCCATTATTTATTGCCTCTGCAAGACCTTGTTGATTACTGTTCATATAATATGAGGTGAAGCCATTAACGGAGCTATCGTCTGTTGCATCATAATGAATACTGATAAAAGCATCTGCCTCATACTGGTGCGCAATTGAGACGCGTTTACGGAGTGCAACATATTCATCTGATTCTCTTGTCATGACAACATTTGCTCCAGCAGCACTCAACTTTGAAGCTAGAAGAGAAGCTGTTTTCAATGTAATTTCCTTCTCATTTGTTCCACGTTGTCCGGTAGTGCCGTGATCATTTCCGCCATGTCCAGCATCTACGACAATTGTTAGCCCATTTAAAGTGCCTTTCTTGCGTGGTGTAGATTTATCTTTTTTTATAGCAGTAGTTGTTTTGCTCGACGAAGAAGTAGTAACGACCCAGTTCGCCACAAATGCAGTTTTGTCATCTACTTGTATTTCATAAAAGTCATTTTTAGCGCCTACAATAGGGTAGGTTTCACCGGCATCTACACGTACAACAACATCAGCAGTCGTTGATGCATCTGTCCGTAGGTTTGTCCCATTATAAATGATTGTGACAGATTCAAGCTCTGAGGAAGAAGAAGCAGATTTTGATGTCGTTTTTCCTTTATTTGAAAAAGTACCATAAAAGCTATAAACCCAACCTGCTTTATTATCGTTATATTGAATTTTTACCCAGTTATGCTCTTGAGCCAGCACTTTAAAGGCTTGTCCATTTGAAGCTGTTCCTATTTTTTTAGCATTTAAGTCGGGATTTTGGCGCACATTAAGTGAATCTACTAAAACTGTAAATGTTGTATCTTTGTTGATTTTTTTTGTAGTAGATACTTCAACTTTAGGTTCATCAGCCTCAGCCTTAAACTTTTTTTCAGGTAGGTCATTGATTGTAACATAGTCAGTAGATACCCACCCAACTAGTCCGTTCCAATCTATTTTTGCCCATTCACCATTTTTTTCAATAAGTTTAGCTTGGCTGCCTATTGATAATTGTCCTAGAACTGCTGAAGATATGTCAGGCTCAGTACGAATATTTAGACGATCAACTTGTGATATCAACGTTTGGTCAACCGTTTGTTTATCGTTTATTGAAGTTGTTAGCCAAGATGCTACCCAACCTTCGTAATTGCCTGCTTTTACTTGAATCCAGTCACCTTCATGACTAATAGAAGTTAGCGAATCACCCTCATCTAATGTCGTAATGATTGGATAAGACAGTCCAGGTCCCTCACGTAAATGAAGAATCGTTCCAGTTACTTTTAAATCACTGGTGTCTGCTAGTGCTCTTTGAATATTATTCATATTTGGAATCGCAATTATTAGCACTAGTACGAAGATGATACTAATATTTAAAAGTTTTGTCCTCATCAGACTCCTCCTATCTTGTGCTATTTTACCATGCTTTAGTAATAGAATTCGTGGGAAAAAGGTAATGGAATTTGTTATTTTATCGAATGTATTGTAAAAAAAATAAAAACAGTTGACATTGCCTTTTGTTGTGACTAACATAAAGGGTAATCAAAAAATGATTAACCGCTTATGACCAAGCGAGTAGCATATACCTCTATTGGAGAAGAGAGGGAAAGACCTAGGCTGAAATCTTTCCTACAAAAATGTATATTGTGAACAACACTTGAGAGGCTTTTTTCTGAAAAGGTAACGCTTAGTAGGAAAAAACGGAATCGGCCGTTATCCGATTTGGAGGAGGACGCATGTATTTGATGCGTCAACTAGGGTGGAACCGCGGAAGCTTGTACAGCTCTCGTCCCTTGCATAACGCAAGGAGGCGAGGGCTTTTTTAGTGGACAAAAAATAAGAGAAGTCCAGAAGACAGCTTGCTCATAAGCAATTAATAAAGGAGGTTTTTCTATGAGTTTTAAAGTGCCACGAGGGACACAAGATATTTTGCCTGGTCAATCAGAAAAATGGCAAAAGATAGAAGCGGTTATCCGTGATATCTGTCGTGTCTATCGCTACAATGAAATTCGTACACCAATTTTTGAGCAAACAGATTTATTTGCACGTGGTGTCGGTGAAACAACAGATGTTGTTCAAAAAGAAATGTATACATTTGAAGATCGCGGTGGCCGTTCGTTAACATTACGTCCGGAGAATACAGCTGGTGTAGTTCGTGCTTATGTTGAGCATAAAATGTTTGGTGCACCTGATCAACCAGTAAAGCTTTCATATTTAGGACCAATGTTCCGTTATGAACGTCAACAAGCAGGGCGCTACCGTCAATTTGTTCAATTTGGAGTAGAAGCAATTGGTTCAGCTGATCCAGCCATTGATGCAGAAGTTATTGCACTAGCAATGGATGTCTATGAATCAGCAGGTTTAAAAGATTTAAAATTAGTCATTAACTCACTTGGTGACAAAGATACACGTGATACACACCGTACAGCACTGCTACAACACTTCGAACCACATATTCATGAGTTTTGTTCAGACTGCCAAAATCGTTTGCAAAAAAACCCACTACGTATTTTAGACTGTAAGGTAGACCGCGAGCACCCATTAATGCAATCTGCACCTGCATTAACTGATTTCCTAACTGAGGAGTCAGCAGCATATTTCGCTCAAGTTAAAACGTACTTAGATACACTGGGAATTTCGTATGAAGTCGATCCAAATCTTGTAAGAGGTCTTGATTATTACAATCATACGACTTTTGAAATTATGTCAACGGCTTCAGGATTTGGATCAATTACTACACTTTGTGGTGGGGGTCGCTATAATGGCCTTGTGCAAGAAATTGGTGGACCAGAAGTACCAGGTATCGGTTTCGCATTAAGTATTGAGCGTCTGTTGCTTGCACTTGAAGCTGAAGGTGTTGAATTAGACACAGCATCAGGACTCGATGTTTATATGATCGCTATGGGCGAAGAAGCGAAGCTAAAAACTGTAGAATTAACAAGTACCTTCCGTGCTAAGGGCATTTCTGCAGAGATGGATTATTTAGATCGCAAAATGAAAGCTCAAATGAAATCAGCAGACCGTTTAGGTGCGAAATATACGATTGTTTTAGGCGAAACGGAACTTGAAGAGCAAGTAGCTACTGTTAAACATATGGAATCAGGTGAACAACAAAAAGTAGCGTTCTCGGAATTAGTGAACTACCTATTAAAACAATAAGCGAATCTGTTAAAACATAAATCGTTTATAGATCAATACAGGATTATCTGTCCAATTCAAATATCTACGTCATTTGGACAGATAATTCATCTAATGAACTGCTAATTTTCCTTGGCATCCATTCACTACTAGTAGGAACGGTATGCTACATAAGTAAAATAAACGGTTCATCAACGAAAGTTGGGGATGACATTTTGTGAAAACGTATGTCATGTGGATAAATCAACCCAAAGTTATGGAGATGAGCCAAATAAATTTTGGAGGAATTAAATAATGGCAACAAGAACACATGCTAGTAATGAACTTTCAGAAGTAATAAAAGGCGAAAAAGTCGTATTAAAAGGTTGGGTACAACGTCGTCGCGACTTAGGCGGTTTAATCTTCATTGATTTACGTGACCGTACTGGAATCACTCAGGTAGTGTTTAGCCCTGATGTTGCAGAAGCACATGCTCTAGCCGATAAAGTGCGTAGTGAGTACGTAATTGAAGTAGAGGGGACAGTTATTCTTCGTGCAGAAGATCAAATCAACCCAAATGTACCAAACGGCAAAATTGAAGTAGAAGCAACAAAATTAGTCGTTATTAATACGGCAAAAACAACACCATTCCAAATCGAAGATCGTACTGATGTATCTGAAGATTTGCGTTTAAAATATCGTTATCTTGACCTGCGTCGTCCTGTTATGTTTGACACATTTAAAATGCGTTCAGACGTTACTCGTACAATTCGTAACTTCTTACAAAACGAAGGCTTCTTAGAAGTAGAGACGCCAATTTTAACAAAATCATCTCCAGAAGGAGCTCGTGACTATTTAGTACCATCACGTGTTCATGAAGGCGAATTTTATGCACTACCACAATCACCTCAGCTATTTAAGCAATTATTAATGGTGTCTGGTTTCGAAAAATACTTCCAAATCGCACGTTGTTTCCGTGATGAAGACTTACGTGCTGACCGTCAACCAGAGTTTACACAAGTTGATATTGAAACAAGCTTTTTAACGCAAGAAGAAATTATTGAAATGAACGAACGCTTAATCCAAGCAGTTATGAAAGAAGTAAAAGGCATTGATATCCCTGCACCATTCCAACGTATGAAATATCAAGAAGCTATGGATCGTTACGGCTCAGATAAACCTGATGTACGTTTCGGCTTAGAGCTAGTTGCTTTAAATGATATTTTTGATGGCTGTAATTTCAAAGTGTTTGCTGATACAGTAGCACAAGGTAAGCAAGTAAAGAGTATCAACATTAAAGGTGCGGCAGACAAATACTCTCGTAAAGACATGGACGAGTTAACAAAATTCGTTGGTATTTATGGAGCAAAAGGTCTGGCTTGGTTAAAAGTAACGGAAGAAGGCTTAAACGGACCGATTGCAAAATTCTTTGACGAAGCATTAGCAGCTTCATTAATCGAACGTATGAAAGCTGAAGTGGGCGATATTTTAGTATTCGTTGCTGATAAAGCGTCTGTTGTAGCAGCATCTTTAGGTGCACTTCGTACGAAATTAGGTCAAGATTTGGGCTTAATCGACGAATCAGAATTTGCATTCCTATGGATCACAGATTGGCCATTATTAGAGTACTCTGAAGAAGACGGTCGCTATTATGCAGCGCACCATCCATTCACACGTCCATTTGACGAAGATATTCCGTTAATGGAAACTGATCCTTCAGCTGTCCGCGCGCAAGCATACGATATCGTATTAAACGGATATGAGCTTGGTGGAGGTTCGCTACGTATTTATGAACGTGAATTACAAGAAAAAATGTTTAATTTACTTGGTTTCACAGAAGAAGAAGCAAGAGCTCAATTTGGCTACTTATTAGAAGCATTTGAATACGGAGTACCACCACATGGAGGTCTTGCATTTGGTCTTGACCGCTTCGTAATGCTACTTGCAGGCCGCACTAACTTACGTGACACAATTGCATTCCCGAAAACAGCAAGTGCAAGCTGCTTATTAACGAATGCACCAAGTGAAGTTTCTCTAGAACAATTGAATGAGTTAAATTTAGCAATTAAAACATTTAAAAGATAATTAATACTCCTAAATACCTGGATTCTCTAGCAAAATTTGTTGAGAATCTAGGTATTTTTTGCGTTTTCGAAAGAATGAAGATTTTTTTAAAGAAAATAGTTTGAATTGTCAGAAATATTGTGTTATTATAACTGTAATACGAATCCTGATGTGTTTGTCTAATTGCTAGCTCTACTTAACAGTTTTGACCGAACACATTAGAATCGGGAGCCTTCATTTTGTAGTCGCAAACAAGCCCCATGCGGAGCGGGACGTTTAAAGCTGCAAAGCAGGCACCCCCCTGCGAATTGCGGGTTCAAAACGAATGTTTCTTGGCATAACGGCACAATCGGGATTCGTCATACATAGTAAATAACCACAAAGAGGAGCATAAAATTAGCTCCTTTTTTAGTGCGAATAAATGGTTATTCAAAAAGACAACTGCATAGCAAGATTTATAATAGTTATTTGTAGAGGAGAAATGACGATGATTCTTGGCTTAAAAAGAAGGCTGGACGCCCCCAGGAAGCTATGCTCTGCGCGAAAGCGAAGCGTCAGCGGCAAAGTGCCCAGCCGGAACGGAGATCAACCCCACGTGATGATGATTTAGTGAAAAAATTAGAAAATATAAAAAATACTTTTTATTTTTGTAAAAGTGTCATATAATTGGTATAGACAACTATACCAAATTAAATGATAGCTTGTTAACTTCAGCAAAGCTCCTCAAAAAATGATTAGGGGGTGATCTATTGAAGAATACACTTTTAATTTCCAATGTTACGATAGTCAATCATGATGAGGCACCGATTAAGGGTGACTTATTCATTGATAATGGTAGGATTATTAAAATAAGTCATAACCTATCTGATCAGGCCGAATGCTATATAGATGGCAAAAATAAAAATTGGCTACTACTACCTGGCTATATTGATATGCACATACATGGCTCTGCTGGGCATGATGTGATGGATGCTACACAATTAGCATTACATCAAATGGCGCGTTCTTTAGTACAAGAAGGCGTTACGGGCTTCCTTGCTACTACAATGACGCAATCTATAGAAGCAATTGAAAGCGCTTTATCCAACGTTGCTCAATTTGAAAATAATGATGATGAGGCAAGCTTATTAGGGATACATGTAGAGGGGCCATATGTATCGAAAAAACGGGCAGGTGCTCAGCCAATAGAATACATTATTTTACCGTCTGCTGAGCAATTTACATCCTGGCAGAACATAAGTAAGCAACGCATTAAACAAGTCACAATTGCACCTGAGGTAGAGGGAGGCTTTACGTTTATTGAAGCGCTAAAAGATTTAAATGTTATTGCTTCCATTGGCCATTCTGACGCATCAATTGAGGAAGTGGATAAGGCAATAGCATTGGGAGTAAGGCAGGCTACACATTTATATAACCAAATGCGCCCTTTCCATCATCGCCAACCAGGTGTCGTTGGTGCAGTGCTTTTAGAAGATCAGGTGAAGACTGAAATTATAGCTGATTTCGTGCATAGCCATCCTCAAGCTGTAAAGCTAGCATATCGAATAAAAGGAGCGAATGGTATTATCTTAATTACAGATGCGATGCGGGCAAAAGGCTTACATTATGATAATTATGATTTAGGTGGTCAAACCGTTCATGTTTCTAAGGATGGGGCTCATTTATCTAATGGGGCTTTAGCGGGTAGTGTGCTAACGATGGAGCAGGCAGTAAAAAATATGAAAGCAGTTACCGATTGCTCATTGCAGGAAATTGTCGCAATGTCCTCTACGAATGCTGCTAAACAATTACAGCTTGCAACTAAAGGTCGTATTGCAGAAGGATATGATGCAGATTTTGTATTACTAGATGAACATTTAAATGTACAAAAAACTATTTGTCGGGGTAAAGTTGTATTTGAGAAGTGAAAGTAAAGAGGCGATAAGGATGGTGCAACACTTGTTAGATAAAAATTCTCATATACCTATCTATATACAAATAGAAGAGATCATTAAACAACGTATTTATATAGAAGAATACAGAATTGGAGAAAATATACCTTCAGAACGAGAGCTTTCTACGCAGTTTGATGTTAGTAGAATGACTGTTCGTCAATCAATCACAAATTTAGTCAATAGCGGTTTACTGTATCGTGAAAAAGGGAAAGGTACATATGTCGCTAATCCAAAATTAGAACAACCGCTAAAAGGATTAACAAGTTTCACAGAGGATATGCGGGCTAGAGGAATGGAACCAAGCAGTAAAGTTTTACGCTTTGAAAAAATCGTACCACCAATTGATATTGCTAGAGATTTAATGATAGAGCCGAGCGAAGAGGTATTCTTCGTTGTTCGAATCCGTAGTGCAGATTCCAAGCCAATGGCAATCGAAAGAACGTATATTCCCGTGAAAGTATATCCAGAATTAGATGAAAAGAAAATAATGGGGTCATTGTATGCGTTAATCGAAGCAAAATTCCATCAAAAAATTGGAAATGCTATTCAGCAAATGGAGGCAGCTATTGTTCCAAAAGAAGATAGTAAATTTTTGCAAATTAATCATACTGCGCCTGTGTTAATTATTAAACGTACAAGTTATTTATCTGATGGAGTTCCGTTCGAGCTTGTGCGAAGTACTTATCGAGCTGATCGATACAAATTCATTAGTGAAATTAAAAGGTGATCCTATGGATGCATATTTTTTAGAAATTCAAAAGTTAATGCAGGTCGTGAGAGAGCAAGAATATGCCCAAATAAAAGAGGCCGCACAATTAATTGTCCAAAGGCTTCAATGCGGAGGAATTGTCCAATTATTTGGTTGTGGACATTCTCATCTTTTAGCACAGGACGCATTTTATCGTGCGGGAGGACTTGTACCTGTTCGTCCTATCATTATTGAACCTTTAACTTTACATGCAGGAGCAATGACATCATCTAAAAACGAGAAGGACCCGACTATCATTGAACGGTATAAATATCATTTTGATTTTCATGAAAATGATATTTGCATTGTTATTTCTACATCCGGAAGAAATCAAGCACCGTTAGATGTGGCCTTTTTAGCGAAAGAAACAGGAGTGTTGGTCATGTCTTTGCAATCTCTTGCTTATTGCGAACAACCGACCCGTCATCAAAGTGGACAGCGATTAGAGGATGTAGTAGATGTAGTGATCGATACGCATATACCAATAGGAGATGGTTTGCTGCATCACCATGAAATACAGTATGCACCATCCTCTACAGTGATTGGCTCATTTATTTTAAATGCATTATTCAGTGAAATCATTGAGAACATGGCTTTATCTGACGAAATATTACCAGTTTTTAAAAGTAATAATGTTGACTCTGATTTGTCTCATAATGAGGCTATGATTACCAATTATCAACATCGTATTAACTTTAAATGACATGCGGAGGGATATCGATGAAGAAAATGTATAAAATAACAGCGCCAGAGGGACTACATGCTAGACCGGCAGCATTACTTGTAACGGCTGTAACACCGTTTGAGTGTGACGTTCAGTTAACGTATAAAGAGAAATCGGTCAATTTAAAATCAATTATGGGCGTTATGTCACAAGGGGTAGCACCTGGAAGCATTGTAGAAATTTCAGCAGAGGGATCTGATGCCGAGAAGCTTTTTCAAACAATAACAGAAGTTATGGTTTCAAAAGGAATTGGTGAGGAATGTTAGAAATACAAGGAATTGCTGTTTCTCGAGGCATCGCCTTTGCAAATGCGTATTGTTTAAAGGAACCAGATCTAACTTTTGAAGAAGTTAAGATTACTGATGTACATGCTGAACTAGAAAGGTTCAAGGCGGCTATTGTTAAAACGAAAGCGGAACTTCAAGAAATTCATGAAATAGCTCAGGAGAAATTTGGTGCTGAAAAGGCGGCTATTTTCGAGGCACATCTATTAGTGCTAGAGGATCCTGAAATGCTTACGTCTATTGAAGCGAAAATTCAATCTGGGGTGAATGCTGAATTTGCATTAGATAAAGTATCGAATATGTTCATTGCAATGTTTGAAGGGCTAGATAATGTCTATATGCAGGAGCGAGTCGCAGATATTCGAGATGTATCTAAACGGGTATTAGCCCATTTATTAGGGGTTGAAATGGTGGATATGAATCGTTTAACCTCTGAAGTTATTATCGTTGCTAAAGACTTAACACCGTCCATGACTGCGATGTTAGATACAACGTATGTAAAAGGGTTTATAACGGATATTGGTGGCAAAACATCTCATTCTGCTATTCTCGCAAGAACGTTAGAGATTCCAGCAGTAGTTGGGACGAAAAATGCCACGGAAGGTATTCAACATGGAGCATCAATTGTTTTAGATGGGACAAATGGCAAGATTTTTGTCAACGCTTCATCGGAAATAACTAGCTTTTATTTGCAGCAACAACGTTTACACAATGAAGAGAAGGAAGAACTTCTTCGATATCGTTCATTACCAAGTTTGAGTGCGGATGGATTTTCAGTAGAAATTGCAGGGAATATAGGAAACCCTGAAGATGCGGATATGGTCATTAATGCTGGTGGATATGGTATTGGCTTGTTTCGTACAGAGTTTTTATATATGGAACGACAGGAGCTACCAACTGAGGAGGAGCAGTTTCAAGCATATAAAAGCGTACTTGAGAAAATGCAAGGCAAGCCAACGATTGTTCGGACATTAGATATTGGTGGCGATAAAAATCTACCATATTTAAAACTTGCTGAAGAGATGAACCCTTTTCTTGGCTATCGAGCAATTCGAATTAGTTTAACCCAACAAGAAATGTTTCGTGTACAGATTCGCGCATTACTAAAATCAAGCGCTTACGGCAATTTAAAAATTATGTTTCCGATGATTGCTACATTGGATGAATTTAAAATGGCGAAGGCAATATTGCTTGAAGAAAAACAAAGTTTGAAGAGTGATGGATATCTTATATCTGAAACACTAGAAGTGGGGATGATGATTGAAATTCCGTCGGCAGCGATCATTGCAGATGTATTTGCAAAGGAAGTAGATTTTTTCTCAATTGGTACAAATGATTTAATCCAATACACGTTAGCAGCGGATCGCATGAACGAAAATGTTTCTTATTTATATCAACCGTATCATCCTGCTGTTTTAAGACTTATAAAAAATGTCATTGATGCAGCACAGCATCATGGAAAATGGGTAGGTATGTGTGGTGAAATGGCTGCAGATGAAATAGCGTTACCGATTTTACTGGGATTTGGATTAAATGAGTTTTCCATGAGTGCTTCCTCTATTTTAAAGACTCGTGCACATCTCGCTAAGCTTTCTAAACAACAGCTAACACCACATAATGAGCGCATCTTACTATTATCCACGGCCTCAGAAGTCGAGGAATATGTGAAAAATAATCTATTAAGTTTATCTTGAATTGTACGAATATTCAGTACCTGAAAGGGGTGCTCTAGCGTATGGAAATAAAAATAATCCCTCCAAAAGATTATTTACAGGTACATCAATTAAGAGATTATTGTTTTCCTAATAAGTATACGGGTGCGCGACGCGATGATTTTCACTATTGGATTGAGCATAGCACAACATTAGGTGCTTACGATGAACATAAAGTAGTTGGACAGCTATTAATATTGCCACTTAATATGACAATTCATGGTGAAAATTACAAGATGGGTGGAATTGGCTTTGTTGCAACATATCCTGAATATCGGCAACAAGGTATTATCAAAAAGCTTATGACCGAGGCACTGAAGAAAATGCGAGAAAATGGGCAGAGCACTTCTGTGTTAGCACCATTCTCCGTATCCTTTTATCGTTACTTTGGCTGGGAATTATTTTTTGAGAAGTTATGTTATACCATTCCGCAATTGCTGTTTCCTTCTTTCGGAAAGCAGCTGGACGTAGTAAAACGTATGAGCTTTGAATGGCCAGATCATTATCTTTTTCAGGCAATTAAGGATTTTCATAATGCACAATCGATTTTTAGTAATGGGAGTATGCTGCGAGATGATGCTTGGTGGAAAAGGATAGAAAGAAGGATGCCTGATAGTCATTTTGCGGCATATTTTAAGGAAGATAAAATTGCGGGTTATATTCGCTATATCATTCAGGATGGAACGTTTGAGATTCATGATTTTATAGCTGAAGATTTACTAGCAGAACAAGCGATTTGGCGTTTTATCACGTCTCATGCTGCGAGTGTAAGTAACATTAAAGGAGTTACTTCTAACGATCATCAATTTGGCTTTTATTTTAAAGAACCACAGTTTAAAAAGGAAGTCGTTCAAGATGTGATGGTAAGAATAGTAGATGCTTTGATGTTCATGCAACATTATCCGTGGGGCGATATTCAGGAGCCGTTATATATTCAAATTGAAGATCCATTTTGTAGTTGGAATGAGCACGCATATAAAATAAATAAAAGTGGAGATGTCTCGATAATTGAGACAAATTCTATCCCAAATGTGCATATGTTAACATTACCAATCAATCTTTTTTCAGCGATGATGGTAGGCTATCTTTCTGTAAAGGATGCTGCCTTGTATGCAAATGAAGAAATGGCTGATGACATTATAGATCGATGGCAGCAAGCGTTACCCTCTAATAAACCAGCATTCTATGAATACTTTTAACTTCTTTCAGCAAATGTTTTTGTAGCGAAAGTTAAGCGTCAGTAACATATGTCTTTTGTGCTGAAAGCGTAGCGACAGCAACAAGGGTGACCAACATCGTGCTACTACGCTACGCTAACACTACGCTTTTGCGCAAAAAACATTTGTTGGCCAAAAGCCTCGAGACGCAATTATGCCGAAGTATAATTGATGTATCGATGTCGTGTCATGTGGTGAAAAGTGGATATGAATGTAGTTGATTCTGAAAAATTAAATTTTTTTGAACTTTTTTCTGGACTATACCAGTTAGGTGAATCCATTCTGTAGTCTGTAACAGAGTTATAGCCCAATTTTTAAAGTCTCTCCACAAGGGAGGAAATGGTGTAAAAAGTATATTGTGGTATATACCAATTGATGCTATTCTCATCATAAGAAAGCGATTTCATAGTTGAAAAATCATAAAAATAAAAGTTAAAAAGACGAACTTAATCATGAAAAGGAGTGTTTTTATGAAAAACATTATGCTAGTGTGCGTAGCGGGAATGAGTACTAGTTTGCTAGTGTCAAAGATGCAAAAAGCCGCACAAGATCAAAACATTGAGGCAGATATTTATGCGATTGCTGAAGGTGAGGTTGACAAAGTATTAGCTACTAAAATGGCGGATGTGATGCTATTGGGTCCTCAAGTCCGTTACTTAAAAGGGACATATGAAAAAAAATATAAGGCAATGAATTTTCCGATTGAAGTCATTAACATGGCGGATTACGGCATGATGAATGGCGAAAATGTTTTAAAGCAAGCGTTACAGTTGATTGGTTAAGGGGGCAGCGACAATGGAAGAAACAGTTTTGATGGAATCTATTATGGGACTGATTGTGCACAGTGGTAATACGAGAAGTGAATGTATGGAGGCTATCCAGCTAGCGAAAAATGGTCAGATTCAGGAAGCGAAGGAAAAAATACAGTTAGCTAACGATGCATTGATTGAAGCGCATCATTCTCAGACGGCTCTACTTTCACAAGAAGCAAGGGGAGAAAAAGTAGAAGTGTCAATGCTGTTAATTCACGCGCAGGATCATTTAATGAATGCCATTACGTTTCGTGATTTAGCAACTGAAATGATTGAGTTGTATGAACGAATCAAAGGGGAATAGCATCAAGCCTTGATGTCACAATAAAAAGTAAAGGGAGTGTGTGAAATGTTCCGTTTTTTAGAAGAAAAATTTGTGCCAGTCGCAGCTAGAGTAGGGAATCAGCGTCATTTAGTTGCCATTCGAGATGGATTTATTACAATCATGCCATTGACAATTGTTGGGTCACTTGCGATTCTTGTTAATACTTTGCCTATCAAATTCTATCAAAATGCGCTCGATGCCATCTGGAAGCATGAAACTTGGACACAGTGGGGCGGCAATGTTTGGGGAGCGACATTTGGAATCATCTCTCTGTTATTAGCCTTTTCCGTAGCCTACCATTTGACAAAAAGCTATGACAAGGATGCGTTATCTGGTGGTGTTATAGGTCTTGCGAGTTATATGACATTTGGCACGTTTGGAGAAGGTGGTTTAACAGGGTTAACAACGGGTACTGGAGGAATATTTGTTGCGCTCATTGCAGCTTTGATTTCTGCAGAAATATTCTCACGTTTATCTGGGAACCCTAAGCTGTTAATTAAAATGCCAGCTGGTGTGCCAGCTGCTGTTTCAAAATCATTTGCTGCATTACTACCAGCGATTATTACGATTGGCTTACTAGCATTAGTACGTACAATCGTTTCAGCCGGATTTAATATTCCAGATATTATTGGAACGTTTTATTCATCGATTCAAGAGCCGTTTATGGGATTAACAAATACATGGGTAGCAGGTCTTATTTTAGCGTTTATTCCAACCTTCTTATGGTCTTTCGGTATTCATGGTGCAAATATTATTGAGCCATTTATGCAATCTATTAACTTACAAGCAATAGATGCTAACGTTGCAGCTATTTCAGCTGGAAAAGCTGCGCCTTATATCATTAATAAACCATTCTTTGATGCTTTTATCAATATGGGTGGTTCAGGTACAACAATTGCCTTAATTATTGCTATATTCATCATTGCAAGAAAGAATAAGCAGTATAATACGGTCGGTAAGCTATCAGCAGCGCCAGGACTATTTAACATTAATGAACCGTTACTGTTCGGTTTACCAATTGTGCTTAATCCGATTTTATTTATGCCTTTTATCTTAACGCCAATGGTTAATGTCACAATCGCCTTTTTTGCAACGAAATGGGGATTAGTACCTGCAGCAACGATTGCAGTTCCATGGAATACGCCTCCAATACTTAATGGTCTCTTGGTAACGCAATCATGGCGTGGTGCTGTGCTCAGTATCGTCTTAATCGTAGTTGCGATATGTATTTACCTACCATTCTTATCAATGGCAAACCGCATGGCAAAGCAGAATGAACTACGGGCTGCTGAAGCAGAGTCTCAAAAAGATCAGCATGTTACAAAATTAGAGAGTCAAAAAGTAGAAGTGTAATTGTGAGCTAACGGAGGTATTTAAATTGAAAAGATTAGGGATTTCACTATATCCTCAGCATAGTACACTAGACGATATGAAGCGATATGTTCAGCTCGCTCATGACAATGGTTTTGATCGAATATTTACATGTCTTATGTCATTAAATAATGATCAGGAACGACAAAAATTACAACAAATCAATAAATTTGCGCAGCAGCTTGACTTTGAAATTTCAGCTGATATTGCCCCAGCTGTTTTTGAAGATTTAGACTTAACGTATAAAGATATCGGTTACTTTAAGGAGCATTATCATTTAGCGGCATTGCGCTTAGATATGGGCTTTTCTGGTCAGGAAGAAGCGTTTATGTCGCTCGATGCAAGTAATTTAAAAATAGAATTAAATATTAGTAACGGTACTAAATATGTAGAAAATATATTATCCTATCAACCGAATAAAGATAATATTATTGGCTGCCATAATTTTTATCCGAGACGTTTCACAGGTTTATCACGTCAACATTTTTTACAAACATCTCAACAATTTAAAGCAAATCATATTCGTACAGCAGCCATGATTTCATCACAGCATGCTATGTTCGGACCTTGGGAAGAAACCGAGCATGGATTACCTACATTAGAAGAGCATCGTCATCTGCCAATTACTGTGCAAGCAAAGGATTTATGGCACACTGGTTTAATAGATGATTGCATTATCGGCAATATGTATGCTTCTGAGGAAGAAATACGTGCGTTAGGTCAATTAAATCGCCATAAGCTAGAGCTGAAAGTTGAGCAGTCTATTGAAACGTCTATTTTAGAAGAAGCCATCCTTTTTAAGGAGCCACATTTTAATCGTGGCGATGTTTCGGATTATGTGATCCGTAGTACGCAATCTCGTGTTAAATATAAAAATGGTGACTTCCCTGTACATGATAGCCACCCATTAACATTGGGCGATGTGACAATCGATAATAATTTAGATGTACGTTATAAAGGTGAGCTCCAAATTGTTTTAAAGGAGATGCCGAATGCCGGATCAACAAATGTTGTGGCAAGAGTAGTAGTAGAAGAGCAATTTTTATTAGCACATATTCAGCCTTGGGCATCATTTGGCTTTACGAAATGATTACAGAAGAAGGGATTAAGCCATTAGTAGATAGTGCTTAATCCCTTTTTATCTTTAGTAAGCAGATATTTTCTGAGCGAAAGCGAAGCGGCAGCTCCAAGTGATTGCTATAGCGACAGCCAAGCTAAGGCAAAATCTAGATGAAAGGAGTAAAGATATGTATGTATTAGCGATTGACGGTGGGGGAACGAAAACGTCAGCAGTGATTTGTGATGAACTGGGCAATGTTTATGCTAAAGTAGTAACGACTCGCAGTAACCCAACAGCTATGGGTATTCAATTTTTTAAGTCAACGATTCATGATATACTACAAAATTTGCAACAACAAAATCTGCAAGTATTTGCAGCTATAGATAGTTGTTTTGCTGGCATGGCTGGAGTTAAGGAGCTACAGGCAGAGGAAGTTGTAGAATCGATAGTACGTCAATACGTTCCTAAAACAGCACCTGTGATTGTTGATAATGATGCTCTAATTGCACTTTATGCAGGCACACTTGGGCAGGCTGGTATTGTGCAAATTGCAGGGACAGGCGCTATTACGATGGGCTACGATCGTGAGCAACATTTTCATAGAGTTGGGGGCTGGGGTTATCTTTTTGATGATGAAGGCAGTGGCTATGATTTAGGTGTTCAAGTGCTGAAGGCTATTTTTCAAAGCTATGATGGGCGAGGAGACCCGACAGCATTGACAGATGTAGTATTACGTTATTTTTCTGTAGAAAATGTACCACAATTAATAGAGCGTATATATGGAGAAGAGCATCCTCGGACAGTGATTGCACCGTTAAGTAAATATGTTTTTGACGTGGCAGAAAAAGGTGATCCTGTTGCTATTAAAATCATTGAGGATGCAAGTAAGAAATATTATGTGGCGATTAAAGCATGTTACGCTCATATGACTTGGGAGGAAGGGAAAGTACCTGTTGTATTAGTGGGTGGCGTTTTTAATAATGAAGCATATTTTTTACCGAAATTACAGCAATTCGCACAGGCTGACGAGATACCATTGCAATTTATGGCACCAGTTTTACAACCAATCGGCGGGGCGGTAATTGCAGCTTTCAAGCAAATAAACGCTCAGCTCGGCTCAGATTTTGTGGAATGTTTCTCCGAAAATTATGAACAGGAATTATAGTGATGAGACTAAAGGCAATTGGATTATGATTTATTCAATTGCCTAAATTTTTTATAGATTTTTATGGGCTCAATTCAAACTTTACATACTTAAAAAGTATTTGATTAGGAATACTTAATTTTTTTAGTTATAATTTTTACTTGATGAATATCGTGATAAAATGTAAGATAAGTTTGATTTTATCTTAGTATTTAACTAGGTTTACTAATAAAGTGATTAGCTGGGTGCTTTATCCAACGCTGATCACCAATCGGGCTTTAACGGGCAATGTAAATTACTGCCCATTAAAGCGTGCTAAAAATTCAATAGACGGAGAGTGTAAGGATGTTACATCAATTTTCACGTAATGAGCTCGCAATAGGAACAGAGGGACTCGAAAAATTAAAAAATACAACGGTAGCCATTCTTGGTGTAGGCGGTGTAGGTTCATTTGCAGCTGAGGCATGTGCGCGAAGTGGTATTGGCCGCATTATTTTGGTAGATAAGGATAATGTTGATATTACGAATGTGAATCGTCAATTAGTTGCCTATCTTTCAACGGTCGGACAATCTAAGTCAGGTGTCATGAAAGAGCGTATTGCTGATATTAATCCAGAATGTGAAGTAATCGATATGCATATGTTTTACACAGAGGAAACATATGAGGAATTTTTCGCGCAAGGCATAGATTATGTCATTGATGCAAGTGATACAGTGATGTATAAAATTCATATTATGAAGGAATGTTTAAAGCGTAAAATTCCAATGATATCTAGCATGGGTGCAGCCAATAAAATGGATCCAACACGGTTCAAAATTGCAGATATTTCTAAAACGCATACGGACCCATTGGCTAAAGTAATCCGTACAAAATTACGTAAGGATGGTATTCATAAAGGAGTAACGGTTGTGTTCTCAGATGAGAGTCCTATTGTTGTTCGTCCAGATGTTGTAGAGCATGTCGGAAAACCGGATGCAGCTATCCGTAAAGCAAAAATGCCTCCATCTTCCAATGCCTTTGTTCCCTCAGTGGCAGGCTTAATCGCTGCCAGCTGGGTAGTGAATACAATCTTAAAAGATGTAAAAATTACACGTGTACAAGGTTAATACAACCTCGAAAAATCTGTTATGTCGATAAATATAAAAAGTTAGTCGATAAATTCAAAACTTTCATCGATAAATTAACAATATCTATCGATAAACTCAAATAATTTCTCGATAAAATAAAAGTGGAACGAAATCACCCTTAGTAATGGTGATGGGCCATTTTATGGAAGTAGCTGTCTCAATTGAAGACAGCTGCTTTTTCTATGCTACAATAGGAGCGTTGTAAAAAAAAGGATCTACGATATTTGCTAGGGTATCTATACAATTTGAGATGTTTGGACGGCTTTATATTACGACTCCTCCAACATTTGCTGTAGAACCTACAAAAGGAGGCGTTTTATTATGGGGCAAATCTATCAAATGGAATATAGAGGCTTAAATCTATTCGATGAAATTAGTACAGTAGAATTAGCTATTGATGAAGAAGGGCAAACAATTCACATTTTTGATGTTGGACAAGTTGTTAGCCCTATTTTTAATTTTGATGTTTCGGCCTACGAGCTATCAGATGGTTTTTATAAAATGGCGGATATACTTCGACATAAACGTATATTGACAAATCAACAGCCAGGTAATGAATTAACGCTTAGCGAGTGGTTAATTACAAATACTGCCTATTTTTATATGCCACAAAAAAGAATAAAAAAATATGCTCAAGGAAGTATTATAGAAATAGTTGATCGAACGAAAGAGCAATCTTTATTTGCTGATTATGTACAAAGAATATAATTCTACCAAAATTGTTCGCATAAGGTGCTAAAAATGCTATTAATTCACTAAATTGCCTTATTTTTTTCATGTACCCACTTCTCTATTTGGTTTATTGCTATAATTTTAATAATTCCAATAGATAATAAAAAAGTTTGTTTGGATGTGCAGGACTGCCTAGGGGAGTAGGAATGACGCTTAGAAAACAAATGACAACATGGGAGAGTGGGAAAATGGAAATTCAAGTAATTCGTGATCATTTAGACATTGTAAAACTTCAAGAGAAAATGAATGATATTGTATTTGACTATTTGGATACATCTAATAATTATCCAAAGGCTATGAGAGAACTAAATCCTTTATATACACAAGCTACAACATTTTATAAAGAGTATTTAGACAATAGAGCGGGTGAATTACCAAGTGCCAATACATATTGGCATTTGTTTATAGATTGCTGTGCAAAGCTGTGTTACTTTTTAGCGGCATCAACGTATTATTCAACCAATGAGTTACAAAAAACACCCGAAAAAGTTGAGCAATTATTAACGATTGCTGCCTATTCTTTACCTAGCATTGACCAGGAAGAGAATGAACAATTATTAGCAGCAATTTTTGCACTTTATCGTGAAGTAGTAGGGGATGAAGAGAAAACATCATCATTACGAAATGCGGTGCTTGAACAAAAAGGTTCAATCAAACAATGCTTACAACAATTTAAAGTATTTGTTGATAATGAAATGACGAAATAATTTAAGAGTGATTGAATCATTTTTTAAAAATAATATAACAACTAGAATCTGCTTACTTTTTGAGGTTGATCCACCAATCCTTACAGTACTCTGCTTTGTGAGGGTGATTGGGTTTCAAGTTCTTAAAGTATTGCAGATTTTTTTGTGAATGTTAATAGATTATAGTGAGAAGACCGTGAAGTCCGTTATTGTAGTGTTAAAATTTTGTTGTGCGAAAATAAAAAAAGGACTTTTTTCTTAAAAGGTATTTATAAATTTTTGTCGAAATATAGTTAAAAATTGCAAATCTATTTGCAAGCTTTATGGCTCAGTATCAATAGTAACGGAAATTAACCATACGTTATGGTGGTGATGAAGGTTTATTCCATGCTGTATGAATTTATAGGAAAGGGGCCGTTCAATGTTAGTAAACGGTATCGAAATCGATTTGGCGAAATTAGAAAAACCGCTCTTATTAGTAAGTGAGGATGGGGAACTTCTATTTCGACAGTTAATACAAGAAACACCTGAACATGAGCTTACCCAATGCCAATTAGCCCTCTCGACAAGAAAATCTATCTCATTAGTAAGGGATTTCTGGTTCGCTATGTATAAAGATCGAGAAAAATTATATATCAACAGTGGACATGCGCTCCTGTATCCAATTCGTTTAATCATATTCGAACTTGTGACACAAGACGATTCCTTTAAACGTTTGTCGAAAAAATCTTTTGGAGATGAGTGTTTGTCACTTATTTATGCCATTGTCCTATTACAATTTGTCTTACGGTGGATAAAGGAACGTTTTAGTGATAACAAGGAAGTTTATGAGTCATTAAAATTATTATATAGAACAACTGATGATAATATAGATGATCAATCCTCTCCATCAAGGGAGCAATCAATTGGTCAAGCAATTGCTGTAAAAGCAATACGTTCTGAAGTACGGGAGAACACCCAGGAATTTGCTAGTCTACTTTATCAAACCTACAATTTTCTTCATTATTTACATGATATCGAAAAGGACAAAGAGGAGAAAGAAACGACGAGACTGCCATCGATGAAAAATGTAGAAGATGCATTTAACCAATTTTACAAAACACGCTATACAACAAATAAGGCAATCTTTACAGGATGATTGTTTAGCAGTCTGTCCTGTTTTTTAGAGAAAGTAATAAGATAAAAAAATAAGGCGCTTCTTGTTAAAATTGAAGTGCGATTGAAGTGCCCTATTTTCATGAAAAACATTATTATATGTTTTTCAGTAACCTTATTACTTTTTATCCTTATGAAAAGATTTAAGCTTTTCATAGATTCCTGCCATTCGTTTTTCTTCACCCGCAATAACAGGTTTATAATATTCTGTGCCTACAAGCTCATCCGGTAAATATTGCTGGTCTACCCATCCACCAAATGTTCCGATAGGGCTATTGTGGGGATATTGATAGCCTACATGACCTAAATCTTTTGCCCCTTCATAGTGAGCATCGCGTAGATGATGTGGAATATCGCCTGTTTTTCCCGCATGAATGCTGGCAATGGCGGCATCAATCGCACCAATTGCAGAATTAGATTTGGATGCAAGGCACATTTCAATAACAGCACTTGCAAGCGGAATACGCGCCTCTGGTAGCCCTAAACGCTCTGCCGCTTGCACAGCCGCAAGCATATGCGGTCCTACTTCAGGGTTGGCAAGGCCTATATCTTCATAAGCCATGACAAGTAAGCGTCGACTAACAGCTACTAAATCACCTGTTTCCAATAAATGAGCTAAATAATACATTGCTGCATTCGTATCACTTCCACGAACTGATTTTTGTAATGCAGATAGCAAATTATAAAAATTGGATCCTTTTTTATCACCATAAACGCCAATTCTGCCTACAAGATGCTCAATGATATGATCAGCAGCGATTGTTTGACCGTCTACTTCATCACTAGCATAATAAATTGATTCAAGCAAAGTTAATGCCTTCCGTGCGTCACCATTAGCTGCTTCAGCAATCTGATTAATTTGATGATCTGTTAATACAAAGTGATATTTACCAAGCCCGCGCCTTTCATCAGAAAGTGCTTTTTTTATAAGCTCGATTATATTTTCTTTCGTTAAACGTTTTAGTTGATATATTTCTCCACAACGTGAGCGGATAGCGGGATTGACATCATGGTACGGATTTTCCGTTGTAGCTCCAATTAACACGATGGAGCCGTTTTCAACATGTGGCAACAAAGCATCCTGCTGTAATTTATTAAAACGATGAATCTCATCCAAAAAAAGAAGGACTTTTCCTGAGATTCTAGCTTCCTGTACAATATCCTCGACGTCCTTTTTACCAGCACGAGTAGCATTAAGTGCGAAAAAGGGGAGCTTCGAGCTTCCTGATATGGCATTCGCTATTGACGTTTTGCCGATACCTGGCTCACCGTATAGCAGCATGGATGGAACATGTTCATTTTGAATCATTTTATAAAGAGCGGTGTTAGGACCGATAAAATCTTGGTGTCCTACAATTTCATCAAGGGTTAAAGGACGCATGCGAAAAGCGAGTGGTTCATTATGCATTAAAAATTCCCCCTTTCAACTGTTTTCAATGATTTTTTGTGCTTAGAATGAAGCGTTACACAATATTTTGCCTAACTATACTAAAGCGCAATTAATAGTATATCATAACCTTCCGAGAGTATTTCCGAGTTCTTCGAGAGGAGATTATGATATACTGTTGGTAGTATTTTTGACTAGACTATTTGAGGGTGATAAAATGAAAATTTCTACAAAGGGCCGTTATGGTCTAACGATTATGATTGAATTAGCAAAGCATTATGGAGAAGGACCTATTCCGCTACGCAAAATTGCTGCTGAAAAGGATCTTTCTGAGGCATACTTAGAGCAGTTAGTGTCACCATTACGTAATTCAGGCTTAGTGAAAAGTGTACGCGGTGCATATGGTGGGTATATGCTAGCAAATCCACCAAGTGAAATTTCAGCAGCTAATGTTATTAGCGTGTTAGAGGGTCCAATTCAACCTGTAGAAGGTATTGAAAATGAAGAGGCACCTCAGCGAGAGTTATGGCTCCGTATTCGTGATGCTGTGAAAAATGTATTAGATACAACGACGATTGAGGATTTAGCTCAATATACTGAGGAAAATGTAGCGGAAGGCTATATGTTCTATATTTAAAATTAGGCTAAAGCACATCTCTCTATCCTGAGGAAGGGAGATGAGTCTTTAGCGCTTTTCGTACAAAGGAGTTTTCAACATGAATTCATATATTTATCTCGATCATGCAGCGTCATCACCAATGAATGACAAAGTAATAGACGCTATGACTACAGCAATGCAACAGGTTTATGGGAATGCATCAAGTATTCATGGGATAGGTCGAGAGGCACGTAAATATTTAGATAATGCACGTGAAATACTTGCCCAATCAATTGGTGCTGAACCTGGAGAAATTATTATAACAAGTGGTGGAACAGAGGCGGATAATACGGCTATTTTTGGCACTGTTTATGCACGGGCTGCTGAAGGGAAGCATATCATTACCACACAAATTGAACATCACGCGGTGTTACATACTTGTGAAAAGCTTGAGCGAGATGGCTTTGATGTGACATATTTGCCAGTTGATGGGAATGGACGTGTTTCTGTAGAAGATGTGCGAAATGCATTAAGAGAGGATACAATTTTAGTAACGATTATGTACGGCAATAATGAAGTTGGTTCGATTCAACCGATTGCTGAAATTGGTGACTTGTTACGTGAACATAAGGCTATTTTCCATACAGATGCTGTTCAGGCATATGGTTTAGAGTCAATTAATGTTACTGATCTACATGTTGATTTACTAAGTGTTTCAGCACATAAGATTAATGGTCCTAAAGGTATTGGTTTCCTATACCAAAAAACAGGAACACCATTCACTAGTTATGCATTAGGGGGAGCACACGAGAAAAAACGTCGTGCAGGTACTGAAAATGTTCCTGCAGTGATTGGTTTTGCGACTGCAGTGCAAATTGCAAATGAGTTGCGAGAAGAAAAGCGCGTGCTATACAATCGCTTTAAGCAAATTATGCTGGATGTTTTCACGAAAGAAAATCTAGCTTTTCATATGAATGGAGATTTAGACAATACGCTCCCACACGTTTTAAATGTAAGTTTTTCTGGTATGGAAGTAGAGTCATTCCTAGTAAATCTTGATATGGCGGGTATTTGTGTATCGAGTGGTTCTGCTTGTACTGCTGGTTCCATTGACCCATCACACGTTTTAGTTGCGATGTTTGGACAAGAGGCAGAAGAATTACGTAACTCGATCCGCTTTAGCTTCGGTCAAGGTTTAACAGAAGATGATGTACAACATGCAGCTGAAAAAACAGCGGCGATTGTAAAAAGACTGGCAAAAAAATAATTGTTAAAAATATACATTTAATGGAATTTGAATAAAAGAAAAGGTGACCAATATGAAAGAAACACGTGACCCCTCACAAATTCGTGTTGTAGTCGGCATGTCGGGTGGGGTAGATTCTTCGGTTGCTGCATATTTGCTAAAACAACAAGGATATGAAGTAATCGGGATATTTATGAAAAACTGGGATGATACAGACGAAAATGGCGTTTGTACAGCTACAGAAGACTATGATGATGTGATTAAAGTATGTAATCAAATCGGGATTCCATACTATGCAGTGAATTTTGAAAAGCAATATTGGGATAAGGTTTTCACATACTTTTTAGAAGAGTATAAAGCAGGACGTACGCCAAATCCTGATGTTATGTGTAATAAGGAAATTAAATTTAAAGCGTTTTTAGAGCATGCGATGGATCTTGGAGCTGATTATTTAGCGACAGGTCACTATGCTCGAGTTGATCGTAGTAGCGATGGCGAAGTTAAAATGCTTCGAGGCATTGACAATAATAAAGATCAAACTTATTTCTTAAACCAATTATCACAGGAACAATTGTCGCATGTAATGTTCCCAATTGGACATATTGAGAAAAAAGAAGTCCGTAAAATTGCGGAGGAAGCTGGGTTAGCAACAGCGAAGAAAAAAGATTCAACAGGAATTTGCTTTATTGGAGAGCGTAATTTCAAAGAATTTTTAAGTCAATATTTACCGGCGCAACCTGGTAAGATGGAGACAATGGATGGTGTTGTAATGGGTCAACATGACGGATTAATGTACTATACCCTTGGTCAACGTCATGGTCTTGGAATTGGTGGCGACGGTGAACCTTGGTTCGTGTTAGGGAAAGATTTAGAGCGTAATGTGTTACTAGTTGGACAAGGCTTCAATAATGATTCGCTATTTTCAACTTCACTGACTGCTGTGAAAATGAGCTATACTTCGACAAAAAAATTGCCCGGGAAATTTTCATGCACAGCAAAATTCCGTTATCGTCAAACAGATACACCAGTAGAAGTGGAAATTTTAGAGGATGGACGTACACATATTACGTTTGCTGAGCCAGTACGTGCGATTACACCTGGACAAGCTGTGGTACTATACGACGGTGAAGAATGTTTAGGTGGCGGTACAATCGACGAAGTCTTTAAAAATAATGAAAAACTAACATATGTAGGTTGATTTGCGAAAAGATTGCTCATACTCTTTCCTAAAGCGTATAGAGTTTAGGCAGTCTTTCGCTACATAGAGATGAGGAAAAACAATGGATTTTAACAAGCAGGGCATTCAAGCGTTTCAAGAAAAGCGCTACGAGGATGCTGCACAACTTTTCACACAAGCAATTGAAGCAGAGCCTGAAAACCCAATTGGTTATGTGAACTTCGGAAATCTTTTAGCGGTCTTAGAGGATACTGAACGTGCAGAGCGTTTTTTTCAAAAAGCAATCACAGTTGATGAAACGGCGGCAACTGCTTATTATGGTTTAGCAAATTTATATTATAATGCAGAACGATATGCGGAAGCAGCAAAGCTTTATGAGCAAGCACTAAAACATAAAATTGAAGGCGCAGATGTGTATTATATGATGGGCAAATGTTTTGAGCGAATGGAAAATCCGAAGCTTGCACTGCCATATTTACAACGAGCTACAGAGCTTGCACCAGAAGACGCACAAATTCGTCTAGCATATGCCATCGTGCTATGTGCGCTAGAAATGTTCGAAGAAGGTAAAAAGGAATTAGACTATTTGATCGAACAGGACTGGAATAACGCAGATGCACATTATAATTTAGGTGTACTATATGCGGTATCAACTGAACAAACAGAAGATGCTATGTACCACCTAAAACAAGCCTTTACATTACAGCCAGAATACGACCAAGCACGTTATATATATGATATGATTGCTCAGCGATTTAACTAAAATAATATAAAAGCTCACAAACACTGAAAGGATGCCAAAATTACGTTGGCATCCTTTTAAATTATCTACAAGAGAATATATATTAAAGTGTATCAATAAACAAAGGTTGATTTTCACTCCGAGTTGGCGCTTTCCGCGGGCTTGGCTTCAATCTCCTCGTCACTACGTTCCTGCGGGCCTTTCAGCGCAAGCTCATCCCGCAGGAGTCGCCACTCTCCGTGAAAAATCAACAACTCCTCAGCAAAAGTATTATTATAAATAACATCCTATGCTAAATAATACATGCTAGGTGAATTGGTTGATTGGAGTGGAGGCTGGGCGACTCCTTGGGGATCAGTAATAGAGGAACGAAGGCTAAAACCATCACGTCCTGTGATAACGCCTTCGTGACCAACATTGGTGCTGCTGACGCTTCGTTAGCACTACGCTTTCGCGCAAAAGACATCTGTTGGCCCGAGACCCTGGAGCGAAGCGAAGCGGGCTCATCGGACGCCCCCAGGAAGCTCTGAAGCTCTGCTCTGTGCGAAAGCGAAGCGTCAGCAATTGTTTTATCTGTGCGAAAGCGTAGCGACAGCAACAACAAAGCGCCCAGCCGGAACGGAAATCAACCCCTCGTTTTGCCGAAGTGTAATACTTTATTTAAATGGGAGCTTAATTTACTAATGTAATAGTTTTTCAACAAACTAAAAGGATGCCGAAACTAGTTCAGCATCCTTAGTTATTTTAGTCTTCATCATCATCTGAAGGATTATCAAATGGTAGTTGATATATATATTGTGCTAAATGTGCAATTGGAGTAGTTTCTAAAATTGATGATTCTGTTTCGTTCGCTTTTAAAATATTGATTTCTTTATTAAGCCGCTCCATTTTTCGATCCAGCTCAGCTACTTGAATAGCAGCCTCCTTCAATTCAAAACGGATATGTTCAGGTACTTCCTTGTTGTATTTATAATAGATTTTATGTTCAAGGCTGGCCCAGAAATCCATTGCAATTGTACGAATTTGAATTTCGACATATACCTTCTCCATACGATCGGACATAAAAATAGGAATTTTTATAATAAGATGCAAGCTTTGATAGCCATTTCCCTTTGGATATGCAATATAATCCTTTACATCCACAACTTCAATATCATTCTGTGCCTGCAGCATCGCACTCACTTTATATATATCTTCAACAAAGGAGCAAGTGATTCGAACACCTGCAATATCACGAATATCTTCACGAATCGCTTCAATAGATGGCTCAAGGTTCTTTTTCTTGACTTTTAATAATATACTTTTCGGTGATTTTACGCGAGTGGATAAATGCTCTATCGGGTTATATTCATGGATTAGCTTAAACTCTTCTTGTAAAATAGTTATTTTCGTTTCAATTTCCTGCAAGGCAAATTTATAGACTAAAAAGAAGCGTGTTAATTCTGTTTGTAAAGTTTGTATAGTAGTTGCTTCAAGTTCATTTTTCATACTTCATAAAATCCTTTCTTTTAGTAGTAACTAAATTATTTAATATTCAATATTAGCTTAACAAAAATAGCTACTAAATAGAAATAAGGGCTCCGAATCTATGTATAATATTCTTGTTTCATAAATTTATTTTGTAAAAATAAAAAAAGGGGTGTCGAGTCCCCTTAGTAATTAAACGACAATTTCGGCATTTAAGTTGTATCGTTTATTAAATTCATCAACAAATATTTGTAAATCGACATAAATACCAATATAAGGCTCTGTTTCTTGATCACATAAGAAGCCGCATGTTGTCTTTAAAGATTTTGAAAACTCAAGTAGCATTTGTTCATCATCTAGCTGTATATGCAACGAAAGAGAGTTGTCTTTTGTATTTACCTTAAAATATTTGCCATCTATAATCCGTTCTAAATTTGTTTCTTGAAAAGGAAAAACATAATCCTTATATATTAACTTCACAATAACCCGCCTTTTTTGCAATAATTCACCACGTCTGTATAAGGTAAATCTCCACCGAAAATTGAAAGAGCGCTACCGATTGTAACATGAAGTTTACCATTTGCGATTTTTTTAAAATTCTTCAAGTCGTCCAAAGAACGAACTCCGCCAGCATATGTTGTTGGAATTGTTGTCCAAGTGGCTAAATCATGCACTAAGCTTTCCTGCATACCACCCTTTTTTCCTTCCACATCCACAGCGTGAATAAGTAGTTCATCACAGAAATTTTCGATAAATGCAATAGACTCAGCATTTACTTCAAAATCACTAAACTTTGTCCATTTATCAGTAACAACAAACCATTTTCCATCGCGCAGACGGCAGCTTAAATCGATAACAAGATGTTGTTTACCAATAATCTGTACTAGTTGCTTTAGTCGATCTAAATGGAGCTTGCCATCATAGAAAATAAATGATGTGACAATAACATGGGTAGCTCCCGCATCAATATACTTTTTTGCATTTTCCGTGGTGATGCCGCCACCAACCTGCAACCCTTGAGGATATGCTGCTAATGCTGCTAATGCTGCTTCTTCGTTTCCATCACCTAGCATAATGACGTGACCACCTGTTAATTGATCATGGGCAAACATTTTTGCATAATAACTAGAGTCATGATTTGAAATAAAGTTCTCGATAACTTCTTGATTTTTATGACCTAGTGTGCTGCCAACAATTTGTTTTACTTTGCCATCGTGTAAATCAATGCAAGGTCTAAATTCCAATAGTTTCACAATCCTTCCGTGCGACAAATTCACCTTTATCATAGCATGGAAAGGTTGATAAAAACCGTGAAATGTTATTTATCACACTAATTTCAACTTCTTTCAGCAATTATTTTATGTAGCAAAAGCAACGCGACAGCTACAAATGTTTACTGTAGCGAAAAGTGAAACGGCTGTTACAAATATTCTTGTAGCGATGTCTGCTAACAGAAGTCTCCCACCTCTATAAGTGGTGAAATACGGGTTTTAATCTCTTTACAGCTGGTGTTGCCTCGTTGAAATAGATGAACTCAGGTTTAGAACTTCACATCTTGTGAAAATACCTAAGTGAGCAATATCGTGTTGTTGTTGTTGTTGTTGTTGTTGTTGTTGTTGTTGTCGCTACGCTTTCGCACAAAAAATATTTGTTGGCCTAAAGCCTCTGGCGGATGTCACGGAATTATACATAGGCATAATTGATTAAAATGGAATAAAATTTATTGAATTCTCTTTTTAAGCGATTTTACACATTATGGTGTGGTAAAATATAATGGTTGAAATGAACACGAAAGGACGAACCGAGAATGGCAGAGAACCTTGATTTATTTGAACTAAATAAATTTTTTATACTCGGACGCCCGATTGTCTCTATCTTCCATAATGCACAAAATATGTATTCGATAGTTCGTGTGAAAATTCAAGAGACCAACTTACAGTACGAAGATAAGGAAATAATAGTTGTTGGATATTTTCCGCCGTTACAGATGGATGAACAATATCGTTTTACTGGTGTATTGAAACAGCATCCAAAATATGGTGTGCAATTTCAAATTGAGACATTTACCAAGGAAGTGCCAGCAACAGAGCAAGGAATTATTCATTACTTATCGAGTGATTTGTTTGTTGGAATCGGAAAAAAAACTGCTGAAACAATCGTAGAGAAATTAGGAGCAAATGCGTTGCGTCTTATTTTAGAGGACCCAAATGCTCTTGATGCTGTGCCTCGTTTATCTGCTGAAAAAAAAGAGGTTATCCATCGTACAATTGAACAAAATTTAGGCTTAGAACGAGTGATGATTCAACTTAATGAATGGGGTTTCGGACCACAGCTCGGCATGAAAATTTACCAAACATATCGAACAGAGGCCGTTGAATTATTAACTGAAAATCCATACCGTCTGATTGAAGATGTAGAGGGTGTTGGTTTCTTTCGTGCAGACGAGCTAGGTGCAAAATTAGGGATTACTGGCAATCATCCAGACCGTATTAAGGCGGCGATTTTACATACTCTAAATACAGCAGCTTTATCGGATGGTCATGTGTATTTAGATGCAGAAAATGTTTTACCACTAGTAAAAGATATGCTTGAGCAAAGCCAACGAGAGGAAATTCCCTTTGAAATCATTTCTAAAGCTTGCATCGAATTGCGCGAGGAAAGTAAAATTTGTGGGGAAGAAACAAGACTATATTTACCATCCCTATATTTTTCAGAAGTAGGAATTGCATCAAAAATATTAGCTTTAATCGAACGTAACAATAAGGCTGAACATTTTAGTAAGGACGAAATACGAAAAGTGATTGGTGAAACAGAAGAGTTTCTTAATGTCACATATGCTGAAACGCAAGCGAATGCGATTGAACAAGCACTAAATTCCGCCGTTATGATTTTAACTGGTGGACCTGGGACAGGTAAAACAACTGTTGTTCGGGGTGTAGTAGAAGTGTATGCAAAGCTACACGGACTATCATTGAACCCGAAGGAATATGCACAAAAAGAAGAACCCTTTCCGATTATTTTATGTGCTCCAACAGGACGTGCTGCCAAGCGCCTCTCGGAATCGACAGAACTTCCAGCAATGACAATTCATCGATTGCTAGGCTTTACAGGTCAGGAAAAAGAGGAAGAAACTGAGCGTGAGGTAACAGGGAAACTCATTATTGTAGACGAAATGTCGATGGTCGATACTTGGCTCGCGCATCAACTATTAAAATCCTTACATGAGGATGTACAAGTCGTTTTTGTAGGAGATCAAGATCAACTTCCACCAGTAGGACCAGGACAGGTGTTAAAAGATTTGTTGGCTTCTGGGCAAATACCTACTGTGGAATTGACAGATGTTTATCGACAAGCTGAAGGCTCAACAATTATTGAACTTGCTCATCAAATTAAACGTGGTAATATCACAAATGACCTAACATTAAAAACAACTGACCGTTCATTTATAAAAGCCTCCTCAGATCAGGTAGCAAGCGTTGTCACACAGGTTGTGAAAAGTGCGGTTGTGAAAGGTCAAGAAATTCGTAATATCCAAGTGTTAGCACCCATGTACAAAGGTCCAGCGGGAATAGATAATTTAAATAAAATGATTCAAGAACTTATTAATCCAAACGATACTGGTACTAGAAAAGAGCTCGTTTTTGGTGATGTCACATATCGCATAAAGGACAAAGTTTTACAGCTTGTCAATCAACCAGAAAGCAACGTTTTTAATGGTGATATGGGTGAGGTAATTAGCATTATTAAGGCAAAGGAAACAATTGAGAAACAAGATTTGCTTGTTGTATCATTCGACGGTATTGAAGTAACTTATCAACGAAGTGATCTTAATCAATTGACACTTGCCTACTGTTGTTCTATTCATAAATCGCAAGGCTCTGAGTTCCAAACAGTTATTATGCCGGTTGTACGAGGTTATTCTAAGATGCTGCGTCGTAATTTGTTATATACAGGTATTACGCGTGCTAAAAATTTCTTAATTCTATGTGGCGAGCCTGATGTGCTAGCAGATGGCTTACAGCGTACGGATGATTTACAGCGCTTTACGTCTTTACGTGCAAGACTCAATCCAATGGAAATTGCAGAGGAAATTGTAGAAGTAGAAACGATTCCATTAAACGAAGAATTAAAAAATGAAAAACAATCCATTGATTTCAAACTAACGGTAGAAACAGAACCATATATCCATCCATTGATTGGAATGGATGGTGTCTCGCCGTATGATTATTTAGATAAGTGATCCTTTAGTATCAAGGGTTCTGAAGGAAAATATGATTTATGAAATTAATTCAACCAATAAACTTTTATTGGTTGGAAAATCGTCTAATGATTGAAGTAAAAGATAATAAAAATTTTTTTGAGGTGAATAAAGTGAAACGCTTATTATTATTGCTTCTATTCATGATGCTAATACCTTTTGCAGAAAAAGCATATGCAAAAAATACTGTCATCCAAGTGAATGAGGAAGCAACTGTCTTTGATAATCGTTCAGGCTCACTAGTGCAGGTGGGGACATTATCAGCAGGGCAAACTTTTGAAGTAACAAAAGATTATGGAGCCAATTGGTGGCAAATCCGTTGGGGTGGTTATTATGGTTATGTTGAAAAACGTTATACAACCGTTGTTCCAGCAACAACTTATAAAAACACAGTCCCAACTGTTGCTAAAATAACTGATTATATAGTCGCAACAAAGGTTGCACCGATTTACGATAATACTGGCAATAAACTTGTTCAATTTGCTACATTGTCAGAGGGAGTTCGCTTCCCTATATATAGCGGAATGGGTAATTGGTATGGAATTGCTGTGAACGGACGCTTAGGATTTGTACATAGTAATTTTGTAGAAAAAGAAAAAGGTCAAAATTCAACAAATACAAATACAAATACCTCAAAGCCTGTTGAAAAACCAACTACAACTCCTCCTAGTAAACAAAATGGCTATATAGAGGCGTTAGAAAACTTAATTCTGTATGATTTCCGCCGTGATAAAGAGATGGCTATTGCTACGTTAATGAAAGGCCAACAGCTAGAGGTTGTAGATTCAATGGACCCAACATATGTTCAAGTTCGTTGGGGGAAATCATATGTTTATGCAGAAAAATCAAAGATGAAATTTTTAAATACGCCTTCATATAAAAATGTTGGTAAGGACAATGCCATGAAAAATGAGTATTTCATCCCTGTTTCTGCAAACAGTGAGATTTATGATACCAAAACAACAACATTACAACCATTTGCTAAGCTAGATACAAATCGCCGCTATCCGATATTGCGGAAAGAGGGAGCTTGGTACGTAACAGTACTTGGTGGTCGTGAAGGTTATATCCATAGCTCTAAAGTAGCGATTGATCGTGGCGTCCCTGTAATGATGTATCATCATATATTAAAAGAGCATGAGCTTGGGCGTTTCAAAAATTTAAGTACTACGGTGACAGATGTTCAATTTACAAAAGAAATGCAGTATTTAAAAAGTAAAAACTACGAAGCCATTACTGTAGATGAATTATGGCGTTTCATGCGCAATGAAATTACACTGCCTGCCTATTCAATTGTTTTGACTTTTGATGATGGTCTATTGTCGACACGTGAATATGCGTATCCTGTACTTAAAAACAATGGCTTTAAAGCTACACAATTTTTAATTACGTCCCGTAATGAAAGTGCGAAAGATGGGCAAATTTTTAATTATAATGATTTACAGCCCCTTTCACGTCAGGATATAACAAATATGCAAGATGTTTTTGCGTTTGAATCACACACTTACAA
This sequence comes from Lysinibacillus sp. NPDC096212, assembly GCF_044763105.1. NCBI lineage: Bacteria > Bacillati > Bacillota > Bacilli > Caryophanales > Bacillaceae > Lysinibacillus > Lysinibacillus sp. NPDC096212. The sequence goes on from NZ_JBIWFQ010000009.1 coordinate 53,253, forward strand.
TTTACATGTTTTAGAAGGAAATAAAGGCAAAATGCTTCTAATCCCTTACCGTGAGGTTGTTCAGGATTTACAGCGTAGTATAGCAATTATTCCGAATGCTAAGGCTTTTGCTTATCCGTTTGGGCAATATAATTCGAATAACATTAATGCTGTAAAGGAAGCTGGATTCACAATGGCATTTTCAACGAAGGTTGGCTATAACAATCCGTACGATGATGTATATCAAATTAAACGCTTAGCAACTCATCAAAATACAACATTTGACAATTTCCAAAAAATGGTTCTTCCGTACACGAAGTAAAATAAAAAACCCGATCAAATCGAATTGATCGGGTTTTTTGTGCGATTTTTTTTAACTTCTTTCAACGGGTGTCCAAACATCTGTACCTGTCGCGTGTTTTCGGTACAAAAAACATTCACTGAAACTGATTCCGGACGCAATTATACCGAGGCATTATTGATTTAATGGATGCCAACTAGGTGATGTTTAACGACTTCATATGCTTGGCAAACATTTTTAAATTGATCTTTTTCTTTGGCAATCATATCTGAAGCAATAGAAAATAAAAGATTCTCTTCATTATGATCCTCCATTTTATTCATTAAAGCAGCTTCCATTTCCGCCACGTACGAGACGATTTGTTTATTCATATATATTCTCCCTTAATAAAAAGATGTATTTTGTTTTGGTTACGAAGCTATCTTACACCTGCATATACAAAAAATCTAGCAATTCTGTACTAGTCGAAAATGACTTTTTTGTGAATATGTCGCAAAATTGAACTCGTTAAAAAAGTGCTAATTGAAACCGTTTTTATCTAAAGTAACTGAAAAATCGTGCAATAAATGCAGGCTTTAAACTGTATTTAAAAAGTAATACAGTTAAGAAAAAATAGGGTTTGCTATAATACAGTTGGCGTATCCGGAACCTAATATTGGGAAAAATCATATACTAATCAAGTATAAAAACATTTGTAACGTTTAGGGGTGACTGTATGCCAGTAATTACAGGAAAACAATATATTGACCGTATTGACGCTTTACAAACTTATATTTCGATTGATGGGAAAGTTGTCACAGGGAAGGTGTCGGAGCATCCAGCATTTAAGGGAGTAATGCAGAGTCAGGCAAGGCTTTTTGATTTACAAAATGAAGAGGCATTGCTTGAAAAGATGACATATGTTTCACCAACAAGTAATAAGCGTGTAGGTATGTCTTTCCTTCAAGCGGTGACAGTCGATGATCTCGTGAAAAGACGTAATGCAATACGAGAGTGGGCATTATCCAATAATGGCCTTATGGGGAGAAGCCCAGATTACATGAATACGACATTAATGGCTCTAGCATCCGTAGCAGAATATTTGAAAGATAAGCCAAATTGTTTCCCTCAGCATTTATTAAGATTTTATGAGTATGCTCGTGAGAACGATTTGACGATGACACATACATTTATCGAGCCACAAGTAAACCGTCAAAAGTTTTATTTTGAAGATGAAGATGTTACAATTGCTGCTAAAATTGTAGATAAAACGAGCGAAGGGTTAGTAATTAAAGGTGCGAGATTACTAGCGACACAGGGAGGAATTACAGATGAACTCCTTGTTATATCAACAAATGGTTTTGATGAAGGAAAAGGCTTTGCTTTCTCTATCCCAAGTAATACAAAAGGTTTAAAGTTTTTATGTAGGCAATCATTTGTCGGAGGGGAATCGGTTTTTGATTATCCATTAAGTAGTCGTTACGAGGAAATGGATGCAATCGTTGTGTTTGATAATGTTGTAGTGCCGTGGGAACGCGTCTTTTATTATGAGAATGTGGAAGTTGCCAATAACTTTTTGAACGTAAGTGGTTTTCAAACATATGGTTTACATCAAGTTCTAACACGTCAAATTGCCAAAACAGAATTTGTCTTAGGTGTTGTACAGTCAATTGTAGATACGATAAATATCGGCGGATATCAACATGTGCAGCAAAAGGTCGTGGATATCATCGTGACATTAGAAACGATGAAGGCCTTACAGTTAAAGTCTGAAGTAGAAGCAAAAATAGATGAATTTGGTTTTATAAGACCTGATCTCCCAACAGTACAAGTAGCTATTCAGATGTTCCCTAAAGTATATCCGACCTTTACAGAAATTATCCAGTTACTTGGCGCAAGCGGATTAATGTCCATTCCAAGTGAAAAAGCATTTACTGCGGATGACGGCGACCTTGAGCATTATTTACAGTCTTTTCAGGATGGTGGAAAGGAGCGCGTCAAAAAATTCCGTCTAGCTTGGGATTTAACGATGAGCAGCTTTGGTACAAGACAAACACTGTATGAGCGCTTTTTCTTTGGAGACCCAGTTCGTTTAGCCAGCGCGCTTTATAATTCTTATAATAGGGAAGAATTAGTTAATCGGGTAGAAAACTTTTTGAAAAATAATAATTAGTTTTGAGGAAGTAACTGTTTAAAATTAATTTAACTTCTTTCAGCGGGTGTCCAAACATCTGTACCTGCCGCTGCGCTTTCGGTACAAAAAACATCCGCTGAAATAGAGGAACTCAGTCTATGAACGCTACGTCCTGTGGCAATTTATCTGTGCGGAAGCGCAGCGACAGCAACAACACACGACTGAGTGACCAACGTCATGTTGTTGCCGCTGCCGCTGCTGCTCCGCTCTCGCGCAAAAAAATATTTACAGACCTAAGCACAAAGTCGATTCCGGACGCATTTATCCGAGGTATAATTGATACAATTACTTCTCATTGAGTATAATTGCTGTGAAAATATCACTATCTTTATAGATAAGTCAGCGCATCATCAAAAGTAACGATTCCAAGCAGTTCATAATTCTCTGTTACAACAGGGACTGCTAAAAGACCATATTTACGTATGATTTGGGTTACCTCGGACTGATTTGTATGGGCAGACACTGAAATGATCCCAGAGTTCATAATTTCACCCATTCGACACTCTGGTGGGGAAATTATTAGCTCTCGTAATGATACGACTCCAAGCAATTGTTTATTGGTATCTGTTACATATAAGTAATAAAAAGTTTCTGCATCTCCTTCACTATGCTTTAGGCGTTCAAACACATCAATTACTAAGTCATCTTTTGCAACTATTACTACGTCTGTTGTCATCAAGGCTCCGACTGACCCTTTTTTATATTGAAGTAATTGCTTAATATCATCGGCTTCATCTTTTTCCATACGTTCCAAATAAAAATCGGCTTCTTTATATGATAGTAGTCCCAAGAAATCTGTGGCGTCATCTGGAGGTAATTCATTTAACATCTCCACTGCAAATCGACGGTCAAGCTCTATAATACATTTTTTCTGCATAGATGGTTCTAGCTCGCTAAAAATTTCTCCAAATTCACAAGGAGTTAAAAAAGAATAAATCGTGAAACGTCTTTCCTCACTAAGTTCTATAAAAAATGTTGCTTGATCCATAGGGTGTAAATCTAGAAAATCCTTTCGAAAAGAATCTTTTTTTCCAGACTTTAAAGATTGCAACATGTAGTATGTGTACTCTTCTTTATATTTATATTGATGTAGTCTAATCATTATTGACGCTCCTTTCTATTACAAATTCTCAATTTCGACACTCAGGACGTGATCAATCTTTTTAACATAATAATAAATCTCCGTCGTATATTGATCTTCTGGTACCGAAAGAACTAAGTCAATTAATTGGTGATCGTTATCAATATCTTTAAGCTTGAAGTGCCGAATTTTATATTCATATTTTTTTGAAGATCCATTTTGCCCTCTATGCTTAATCATTTTAATTAATTCTGTCATACGATAATTCGATTCCACGATAATCTTTAATGAAATATCCTGGCGGTTAAGTGTTGATAGACCTAATGTTTTAATGAAAAAGGGCACAATGTTGACTGCCACTATCAAAAGGATAACAGCACATGTTGCCTCTATATAAAACCCCGCCCCGATAGAAATTCCAAGGGCAGAAGCTGACCAGATTAGCGCAGCGGAAGTAAGACCAGAAATCACCTCGTTACTTCTTCGTAAAATAACACCAGCACCAATGAAACCAACTCCACTTACAATCTGCGCAGCAAGTCTCATCGGATCCATATTCGGATGATTGGCACCTCCAAATTTTCCGAATGCTTCTATGGAGACAATTGTTAATAAACAGCTGGCAATACAGATGACCATACTAGGTCTCATGCCAAGTTGTTTTTGTTTAATCTGTCTATCAATCCCAATCAATAATCCGAATAGTAAAGCTAGGCTTAACTTGATTATCATTTCTACTGTCATTATCATCGTCAATCACCTCTTCAGTTCTTTTTATAGAATGCCACTAAAATAAAAATAATATAAAAAAGCTCCCGTAAAAAAGGGAGCTTCTTGCTTAGAATGTATCTTGTTCGACGTACACATCAAATAAACCTATCTTGGTAAACGCCAATTTGCGAAAAAATTCATAATTGGATTTTTGAAGAAAGGGACATATGCGGACTGAACGCAAAAACGCTGCCTTTTGCCATATTCGAATTATTTAAAAATATGAAATGCCATATCGAATAACTATCCATCACATGTTCCCCCTTTTATAGTCAAATAAAATAAAAACCCCTCTAACGATTTAGAGGGGATGAAAAGCGCACGAAAAAATAAAAAAGTACGTTCGATTCCCCTTAATCGAGTTTTAGCACTATGCACCGTAAAGAAATGACATCATTTCTTAGCCACCTTATGAAAAGCCTTAATTCGGCAATTCCTGTTCTACCCATGGGTATCTTTCGATATTTCTGGGCAGTGGCCTATGTTTACATAGGAGCCTCACCTAACGAGGATTTATTGTTTTCAGGTGAATTGTACTCCGAATAATTTTGGTTGTCAACAACTGTTTCAAAAATTAAAATCTTAAAATGGTATCAGGGGAATAGTGTATTTTCGACGTATCATCATAAAGTGGGAGGATTTCCGTAACGTCTGGGGGGACGATGAGCAGCTTGGGGTGAAATGATATTGGCCACGAAGGCGTACCACAGGAAGGAATGCCTTTAGCCTCTTATCCAATCTCCGTTCCAATAAATTTTTTTACAACATATATGCCTAACCGTTGTTGATGTGGCTTATTTTTATGCTAACAAAGGACTTCAAATCCAATCTTAGGGAAGTGGTTTTTTGAATTAAAAATTAATAAATTTGTATCGATAGCTTCTGTAACTGTTGTTAAGTCTGTGTATGTTTTTTTGTGTTAAAACTGCTGAACAAAAAATCTATTCTTGATTAAAAAGAAAGTGCCTATGAAAGTACATAGAGATTGGAGAGAGGCAAGTGCTTTTTGTCGCTCTGTTTTCGTTGCGGAGCAAAGTCTACCGGAATATTTACTAAAGTTTCTTATCAATTTTTCACTTGAAATAAACAGCTTAAAAGAACAGAGAAATAGTTTAATAGAGAAAGATTTCTTCGTAAACAACCGCAAAAAATTTTGTTGAAGACTACTCTGTTTATTTCTCATTTCATGCGGAAATTCGTAATAAAAAAACCTAAAAAATATTTTTTCACTCTTGACAAATTAAAAAATACGGCTTACGATTGCGGTGAAATTAAATAAAACCTCGTTAGGTGAGGCTCCTATACAAACATAGGCCACTGCCCAGAAATATCGAAAGATGCCCATGGGTAGAACAGGAATTGCCGGATTAAGGCTTTTCATAAGGTGGCTAAGAGATAAATTCGTCTCTTTACGGTGTATAGTGCTAAAACTCGACTAGGGGGAATCGAAAGTGCTTTTTTGTGCTGCTTATTTTTGTGCACTTTTTATACCCTCTAGGACTCCTAGAGGGTTTTTAAATTTCCAAAAAGATCCTTATTGCATAATACCATATCGATTAAATCCTTTTAGCAGGGGTAAAAGAGTTCATTTTTAGAAAGGAGGGGGTCAAAATGGAGAGTCCGAGTCCGACCGATGGAGATAGTAGGAGTAAAAAACTTAAATCTGTTTTAATTCAGCTGATTAGGAGGACGATTCAATGCTTAAAATCTATAAAAGAAGCAAAGAAGGGCTACTGGAAGAACAGCCTAAGATCGTTCAAGGTAGCTGTGTATATCTTATTGAACCATCAGAAGAGGATATACAGTATGTTGCTAATCGCCTTGGAGTACCAACTGACTTTATCAGTGACTCCCTTGATATTGATGAACGATCAAGAATTGAAAAAAGTGGAAATAATTCATTGCTGATTGTCAATGTACCCTTAAAAATGCCAAATGATGAAACTATACCATATAGGACAATTCCAATCGGTATTATTCAAACAAGTGAAGTAATTGTAATAGTTTGTCGCGTTAGTCATCCAATTTTACAGGAATTTAGCAAAATTCTCGATAAGAATAATCATATAAACGTATCTTTTATTTTACAGTTATTGCTTGTTGCGGCTCGTTATTGTTTACGATGCCTTGATGATCTTAATCAAAAAGTTATTGTATCTGAAAAAATAATACAAAAATCAATTAAGAACAGTGAAGTGTATACTTTACTCAATATTAATAAGAGCCTTGTTTATTTCATAAAGGCACTAAAAGTCAATCTTGTGATGATGGGGAAATTGTCAAGAGTACTTGAAATGAATAAAGAAGATGAAAAACAGCTACAAGTCACTCTTAATGAGATGCAACAAGCTCTTGATACATCAAAAATTTACAATGAAAATTTGAGCAGCATGATGGACGCATATTCTGCGGTGATTGAAATTAACCTTAGTATTGTAGTGAAAGTTTTAACTGCATTTACGATTATCTTGACGTTTCCGACGATGGTCGCAACGATATATGGGATGAATTTCCCGTTGCCAAGGCAGGATGAAGAATACGCATTATTAGTACTTATGTCCCTCTCTATAGTCATTAGTGTGTTAACAGGTTGGGTGTTTTACAAAAAACGACTATTTTAGTAGAGAAAGCGAGGAGAAAAGATGCTTACAATATATCAAAGTAATTCAATAGGTCAATTACAGCAGGTATCTAATATTGTTCACAACACGTTGCTTTATCTTGTGGATCCGACAGATGCTGAAATATCTCAAATTTCAAACAAACTTAATATTTCGGAAAATTTTATTCGTGATTCTTTAGATATCAATGAACGGCCTCGGATTGAAAAGGATGATTCGTCAATGGGCATCATTCTCAATTCCCCCGTGGCGATGAATGAGGAGCGTTTGTACGAAGAGATTCCTTATCGAACAATACCAATCGGCATCATCCATGTAAAAGATCATTTGGTGATTGTCACAAAACAAGACAATCCATTATGTAGAGACATATTTTCAGGAAAGTATGGAACTTTTCAAACGCATATGAAGACTCGAATAACATTGCTACTATTTGAAGCGATTGCTCAATCGTATCTTGATATTCTCAAGCGCATAAAAGCGCAGGTTGGACGATTACAGCAAGAATTAAAAGAATCGCATAATAACCGAGAGTTGTTCGGTCTGATTCATATTAATAAAAGTTTAGTATATTTTTCGACATCTTTACGAGCTATGCGCAATGTTTTTTTACACCTTTCCAAAGGACAAGATATAAAACTATATAGTGAAGATGAGGAGATGCTGCATAATGCATTAGTAGATCTTGAACAAGCAGCGGAAGTAACGGAAATGCGTAGTCTTAGTTTAAGCAATCTAATGGATGCGTACGCGGCAATTACTCACAATAACTTAAATAGCGTTTTGAAAATATTGACTACTCTTACGCTTGTGCTAATGATTCCGACAATAATTGGAAGTGTGTTCTCGATGAACGTTCCATTGCCCTATGAAGATCAGCCAATTATGTTTTTAGTAGTTATTGGACTAATGCTAGGGGTCAGTGGAGGTCTTGTCTACGTATTTTACAAAACAAAATTTTTACGTTTCTAATATTTTCATACAATACCGTAGATAGAAAGGATGTTGCAAAATGCTTTTAATACACAAAAGTAATTCCGAAGGTAAATTTGAGCAAACATCAAATATTGGATATAACAGTTGGCTTCATCTTGAAGCACCAACATCCAGTGAAATTGAACGTGTAGTGGCAGCTCTTGCCGTTCCAAGAGATTTTTTAACTGATTCACTTGATATCGAAGAACGCCCGCGAATTGAAGAGCGCAACGGAGCGGTCTTGATGGTTATTCATGTCCCGTACGATCAGTTAGATGTCGAGAGTTCTTCTCAAGATGTGAAATATCGAACTATTCCTCTGGGGATTATTCACACAAAAAATCATATGATTACGATATGTAATGGAGAGCTGCCTTTCATGAAAGATTTGTTTAATGGCGGGATGACTCTTTTTGAGACACATTTGAAAACGCGCAACACTTTAAATATATTAAGCATAACAGCTCGGGCATATATTCATTTTTTAGCTACAATTGAACGGGAAATCACATTAGCAGAAAAAGAACTTGCCAAATCATATCGTAATAGTGAGCTATACACACTACTTTACTTGAATGAAAGTCTTATATACATGGTAACATCACTTAAACAGATGAAATTTACAATGCAAAAAATATTACAGGGTAGTAATATCAAATTAGATGATGATGATGCAAGTATTTTAGACGATGTGCTTATTGAAATCGATCAAGCATATGAAGTGACGGAAATTAATCAAACGAATTTAAATAATATTATGGATGCATATGGTAACGTAATTCAAAACAACGTAAGTCAAGTACTTAAATTACTTGCTTCATTTACAATCATAATATCGGTGCCGATGTTAATTGCCAGCATTTATGGGATGAATGTGCCTCTACCTTATCAAAATGCATCTAATGCATTTTGGGTAGTAATCGTCGTAATGGTCTTGTTAACAGGAATGTCTACCTTCGTTTTTTACAAAAAAAATTATTTCTCGCGATAGCATAAAAAGTGAGCTTAGTTAGGATTAGCAATTATAGTGCGAATTTGACAGAAGGAAATATTTTTTTTATAATTCTCGTTAGAAAATTGTAAAAAACGATGATGGAAAAAGTACGTATTTGTGCGTGTAAAAGAAAGGGATTTCTTGGCTGAAAAAATCCTCACAATAGCAAGTACCGAAAGCTACTCCAGAGTGCAGTTAATCCCTGCCGTTCACTTACGTTACAAGTGCTAAAGAGGTAAGTATACTTTTACTTACAACTAGGGTGGTACCGCGAGACAAATCACAAGTCCTCGTCCCTTTTTTGGGGATGGGGGCTTTTTTATGTTTATCTGCGTGAAAGCTTACGCCAAGGCAAAATTGATTTGCGGATTCATTTCGTGATTTTTACAAAACATATAGGGAGGAACTTTTCAAATGAAAGCAGTAGAAATTCGTCGCATGTATTTAGAATTCTTTAAAGAAAAAAGTCATCATCATGAACCATCAGCACCACTAGTGCCAATCAATGACCCATCATTACTTTGGATTAACTCAGGTGTTGCAACACTTAAACCATATTTCGATGGTCGTATTATTCCAGAAAATCCACGTATTACAAATGCCCAAAAATCAATTCGTACAAATGATATTGAAAACGTAGGTAAAACGGCTCGACATCATACATTTTTTGAAATGCTAGGAAACTTCTCAATTGGGGATTACTTCAAAAAAGAAGCTATTCATTTCGCTTGGGAATTCTTAACGGATAAAAAATGGATGGGCTTTGATCCAGAGCTTTTATCTATTACGATCCATCCTGAAGATCAAGAGGCGTATGACGTTTGGCATAACGAAATTGGTATTCCTGAAGAGCGTTTAATCCGACTTGAGGGGAACTTCTGGGATATCGGTGAAGGCCCATCTGGTCCTAACTCAGAAATTTTCTATGACCGTGGGGAAGAATACGGTTCAGATGAAAATGATCCAGAAATGTATCCAGGTGGTGAAAATGAACGCTATCTTGAAATTTGGAACTTGGTGTTCTCTCAATTCAACCATAATCCTGATGGCACATATACGCCGCTTCCAAAACAAAATATTGATACTGGTATGGGTCTTGAGCGTATTGTATCAGTTGTTCAAAATGTTCCAACGAACTTTGATACTGATTTATTCATGCCTATTATTGAAAAAATCGAGCAATTAGCAAATCGCAAATACAAACGTCCAGGTGAAGTAGCGTTAAGTGAAATCTTCGGTTCAGAAGAAGATATCAATACACCATTTAAAGTTATCGCGGACCATATTCGTACAGTAGCGTTTGCCATTGGTGATGGTGCTCTTCCTTCAAATGAAGGTCGTGGTTATGTATTACGTCGTTTACTACGTCGTGCAGTGCGCTATGCAAAACAAATCGGCATTGAAAAGCCATTTATGTTTGAATTAGTACCAACTGTTGGTGAAATCATGAATGATTTCTACCCAGAAGTAACGGAAAAATGCGAGTTTATCCAACGTGTTATTAAAAATGAAGAAATTCGCTTCCATGAAACATTAGACGGTGGTCTTGCTATCTTTAACGAAGTAGTAGAAGCTCAAAAAGCAGCTGGCCATGACTATATTCCAGGTGCAGATGCATTCCGTTTATATGATACTTATGGTTTCCCAATCGAATTAACTGAAGAGTATGCGGAAGAAGTAAGCATGAAGGTAGATCATGAAGGCTTTGAAGCAGCAATGGAAGAACAACGTGAACGCGCACGTGCAGCTCGTCAAGATGTGGATTCTATGCAAGTACAAAATGAAGTACTAACAAACTTGACGGTTGCGAGTGAATTTGTTGGTTATGATACATTAACGACAAATACAGAAATTGCAGCGATCATTGTCAACGGACAAGTGTCAAAGGTAGCATCTGAAGGGCAAGAAGCATTAGTTATTTTAGCTAAAACACCATTCTATGCTGAAATGGGTGGTCAAATTGCGGATAGCGGTGTTATTTCAAATGATAGCTTCACTGCTATTGTAAAAGATGTACAAAAAGCTCCAAATGGTCAACCGCTTCATACTGTACTTGTACAATCTGGCGAAATGCAAGTTGAAGATGCAGTGAAAGCAGTAGTTAACCGTGAAGAACGTAATTTAATTATTAAAAACCATACAGCAACACATATTATGCAACGTGCGCTAAAAGATGTACTGGGCGACCATGTTAGCCAAGCGGGATCATATGTAGGACCTGATCGCTTACGCTTTGATTTCTCTCACTTCGGACAAGTGACAAAAGAGGAATTACAACAAATTGAACGTATTGTAAATGAAAAAGTGTGGGATGATATAGAGGTCGTTATTGAAGAAAAAGGAATCGATGAAGCGAAAGCTATGGGAGCAATGGCGTTATTCGGTGAAAAATATGGCGATATCGTTCGCGTTGTTTCAATTGGTGACTACTCTATTGAGCTTTGCGGTGGTATTCACGTAAAACGTTCTTCTGAAATTGGCTTCTTCAAAATTGTTTCAGAAGGTGGTATAGGTGCAGGTACTCGTCGTATCGAGGCTGTGACAGGTAAAGTTGCTTATGAAGCGGTAAAAGAGGAAGAAGCTCTATTAAACGAAGCTGCAGCATTATTAAAAGCAAATTCAAAAGATCTTGTGACAAAAGTACATGCGTTACAAGCCGACTACAAAGATTTGCAACGTGAAAATGAGGCATTATCACAAAAAATCGCGAATGCACAAGCAGGCGCAATTGTGGACGCAGCGCAAACTTTTGGGGATGTAACTGTTTTATCTACGAAAGTTGAGGCGAAGGACAATAATCAACTGCGTCAAATGATGGATGACTTGAAAGCAAAAATGCCTAAAGCTGTTATCGTTCTTGGTGCAGTCGATGGCGAAAAAGTTATGCTATGTGCTGGTGTAACAAAAGATTTAGTTGGTGGTAATTACCACGCAGGAAATATCGTAAAAATGGTAGCAGAAGCATGTGGTGGTAAAGGTGGCGGTCGTCCAGATATGGCGATGGCAGGTGCGAAAGAAGCGTCAAAACTTGATGAAGCACTACTTTCTGTGTATGATTATGTTAAATCCATTTAATTAATACGCCAAAACATGTTATAATAAAGAGAAATTGGAGATGAGCTTTTGCACATCTCCTTATTTCTGAAAGCGAGGTGCTGGTCATGAGTTCATTTGATCAAACTATGAAATTTAATTTTCCAGAAGAATCAATGGAACAGGAAGTCAAGCAGGTAATGTTGAAAGTACATTCTTCATTAGAGGAAAAGGGATATAACCCTATCAATCAGATTGTCGGTTATTTACTTTCTGGTGATCCGGCGTATATTCCTCGCCATCAGGATGCTCGTAATTTAATTCGCAAGCTTGAGCGTGACGAAATTCTAGAAGAGCTTGTTAAGTTTTATATTAAAAAGAACAACGAGGACTAGAAATGAGAATTATGGGATTAGACGTTGGGTCAAAAACCGTTGGCGTTGCTGTTAGTGATGCTTTAGGGTGGACGGCCCAAGGTATTGAAACCGTAAAAATTGATGAAGCTAACGGCGAGTTCGGCATTGACCGAATAGCCGAGCTAGTGAAGGAGTATGTTATAACAGAATTTGTTGTAGGATATCCGAAAAACATGAATAATACGGTGGGACCGCGTGGAGAAGCTTCTGAAAACTATAAAAAGCTTTTAGAAGAAACATTTTCACTACCGGTCAAGCTTTGGGATGAGCGTTTAACTACGATGGCTGCTGAGCGTATGCTAATCGAAGCAGACGTGAGTCGCAAAAAGCGTAAGCAAGTCATTGATAAAATGGCTGCTGTGATGATTTTACAAGGCTACTTGGATAGCAAAAATTAATTGATGAGGTGACAACTACATGGCACAAGAGCATAACCATGAAGAAGAATTACATGTACAACACATTACAGTGATTGACGAGAACGGAAATGAACAGCTTTGTGAAGTAATTCACGTACATGAATCAGCTGAATTTGGCAAATCATACGTATTTTACTCTATGGTAGGCGCAGAAGAAGATGAAGATGGCTCTGTAGAAATCTTCGTATCTTCATTCGTTCCATCTGAAAATGGTGAAGATGGTGAATTAACACCAATCGAAACTGAAGCAGAGTGGGATATGGTAGAAGACGTATTAAACGCTTTAGAGGATGAAGACGAAGAATAATCATCGTTCTTTATAAGTGTGGAACAAGGATGGCACAAGCACTCCTTGTTCCTTTTTTACTTTAGAAAGAATAAAGCTGTTTCATCACCGAAAGTTGTGGATGACATTTTTTTAACTTCTTTCAAATATTTTTTGTATCGAAAGCGTAGCGACAGGCACAGAAGTCTCCACCTATATAGATGGTGAAATGAATGTGTATTTAAGTTATTTTTCAGCTGGTGTCCAAACCCGCTGAGATAGAGGAACTCAGTCTAAGAACGCCACGTCCTGTGGCAACGACTGAGTGACCAACATCATGTTGGCCTAAAGACTCCGGACGCAATTATGCTGAGGCATAATTGATTATATACCCTGTATATTAGTTGATTGGAGTCGAGGCTGGGCGACTCCTTGGGGATCAGCGATAGAGGAACGAAGGCTAAAACCATCACGTCCAGTGATAACGCCTTCGTGACCAACATCGTGTTGGCCCAAGCGGCCCATCGGACGCCCCCAGGAAGCTTTGCTCTGTGCGAAAGCGAAGCGACAGCAACAATTGTTTTATCTGCGCGAAAGCAAAGCGTCAGCGGCAAATGTTTTCTGTAGCGAAAGCAAAGCGTCAGCTACAAAGCGCCCAGCCGGAACGGAAATCAACCATACTTTATGGTGTTGAGCCATATAGCTGTGAGGTTATGTGAGACTATGACGAATCCAATGAATTTAAGATGATATTTTTGTGTTACCCAAAAAATGACTCGTATCAAAGTTGGAAACATAATTAAGTCTAATTAAGGAGGAAATTTTATGAACGAAGAAACGCAAGAATTTCTTATAGTAGGGGAAAATGGCAAGGAGCAAAAGTGTCGTGTTGTCTTCACTTTCGATGCAGATGAAAAATCATATGTATTGTTTTCGTTAATCGACGAAGACGGTAATGAAATTCCTGGAGACATTTCTGCTATGACATTTGATTATGATGATAACAATGGAGAAATGACAAATCTACAGCCTGTAGAAACAGATGCAGAGTGGGAAATGATTAATGAGGTAGTCCTGACACTTCTAGACGAATTTGAAGAAGAGCCGCAACTATTTACAATAACAGATGAGGATGGGGCAGATCAGGTCTGTGAGGTTATTCATACATTTTCATCAGAACAATTTGGCAAATCCTATGTACTTTATGTTCTGGCAACGGACGAGCCAATAGAGGAGCGAGATATTTTTGCTTCACAATTCGTATCTGGAAATGACGGAACGATTGATGAATTATTACCGATTGAAACAGATGAAGAATGGGCATTTGTTGAAGATGTATTAAATGAATTATAATTAGAACTCCGAGTGGTTAAATGCTACTCGGATTTTTTTTATTTCGTAGCTTGTAGAGTATTAATAGAATATTTCTATCTCGTATGTAAAAATATTCTATTCTAAAATTAAATTTGCGTACTTTCGAGCTAATTTAGTTATTTTTCTAGACAAAACGGAATTTTCAACTTGTTGCTTTGTCTGAATTTTTAAATATTTACAGATAAAATGTAATATTGAGCGTTGACCAAACATAAGTAAACAGATAAGATTTATTTTAAATTAAAACCAAGTAAATTAATTCGAAAAGGAGGAAATTAAATGAGGACTATATGGGGACTACTAGTTGGTGTATTAATAATAGGTTTGCTGGTAGGTTGCGCAAACAAAGGGGAAGCGAGCAAAGAAGAAACAGTAACGTTAAAGGTGGGGGCAGCCAATGTGCCACACGCGGAAGTACTAGAGTATTTAGCAAAGGATCTTGAAAAAGATGGTGTGAAATTAGACATTACTATTTTAAAAGATGCTGTTCAAACAAATCAGCAAACAGCAGATGGTGAACTAGATTTTAACTATTTTCAACACATTCCCTTTTTAGAACAAACGAATAAAGAAAGCCATTTAGATTTAGTGAGTGTAAAAGGAATTCATATTGAACCATTTGGTGTGTACTCTAAAAAAATTAAAAATATTAATGATACACCGCAAAATGCAAAAGTTTCCGTCCCAAATGATGTCGTCAATTTTTCTCGAGCTTTACTACTATTTCAAAATAATGGACTAATTGAATTAGATAAAACAAAGGAAAATGATTATACAGTTGAGGATATTACAAAAAACGAAAAAAATATTCAATTTATCGGTGTCGATTCTCAGTTATTGACTCGTTCATTAGATGATGTAGATGCAGCGGCTATTAATACGAACTACGCCTTAGAAGGGGGCTACAACCCTTTGAAGGATGCTCTTATTATAGAAGGTCCAGAATCGCCATATGTCAATATTATTGCGACGACAAAAGAAAAACAAAATGATCCAGCGATTCAAAAAGTCGTTAAATGGCTGACAAGCGAAAAGGCGCGTACCTTTTTTGAAGATCAGTTTAGGGGGGCTGTCGTTCCAGCATTTTAACTTCTTTTAAAAGTCGAGAGTAGTCAAAATGAAATGCTAAGGAGGTAGACGTGAAATGATTGAATTTATCGAAATGACAAAGGAATTTCAGGTAGGAACAACCGTTGTAACGGCATTAAATAACATTAATTTAACGATTCAAAAGGGTGATATTTTTGGTGTTATCGGCTTTAGCGGTGCTGGTAAAAGTACATTAATACGGACAGTGAATTTATTGGAGGAACCAACATCTGGTCGCGTTCTTGTGAATGGCAAAGAGCTGACAACATTAAACAAAAAGCAGCTTCGCGAGGAAAAGAAAAATATTGGTATGATTTTTCAACACTTCAATCTTCTTCGTTCAAAGACTGTCTTTGAAAATATTGCGATGCCTTTAGTATTAAGTGGCGTAAAAAAATCAAACATTGAAGGTCAAATAAGGGAGGTTTTGTCGTTTGTCGGTTTACAGGACAAAGCTGAGCGCTATATCGATGAGCTGTCAGGTGGACAAAAGCAGAGAGTAGGCATTGCTCGTGCACTTGTCACAAAGCCAACAATTTTATTATGTGATGAGGCGACGTCTGCTCTTGACCCGCAAACGACTAAATCTATATTAGAGCTACTAAAGCGAGTAAATATCGAGTATGGCATTACCATTTTAATGATTACGCATGAAATGGAAGTCATAAGGGATATTTGCAATCGTGTAGCTGTTATGGAAAACGGACGAGTTATTGAAACAGGCAATGTACTTGAAATTTTTTCTGCACCGCAAGAGGAGACGACTAAAAGCTTTGTACAATCGGTAGTTCGAGATGACATTCCACAATCTGTCTACGAGCAATTAAAAACGATAGATCAATCTAAAAAGATTTATAACCTGAAATTTATAGGTGTAGACGTTGGGCAACCAGTTGTCTCTCAAGTAGCGAAAAAATTTGATGTCGATGTCAATGTACTGTTTGGCAATATTACAGAGCTACAAGGGATTCCCTTTGGTAATTTAATCGTTGAACTAGTTGGTACAAACAAAGAAATAGACAAGGCACATCAATTTATTCAAACGAAAGATATTCAAATAGAGGAGGTTATTGCACATGAAGGTGAGCTCACAAATCATTATCGACGCAGTGCTAGATACGCTGTACATGGTTAGTATTTCGTTATTTTTTGGAGCTATTTTGGGCTTTATTTTAGGGATAACTTTAGTTGTGACGAGAAAAGGGCATATTCTTGAAAATAAAATAATCTTTTCAATCATTAATCCAATCGTCAACACCCTGCGCTCCATTCCGTTCATTATTTTGCTAGTTGCTATCATTCCATTTACACGTTTACTCGTTGGAACAGCAATAGGAACAACAGCTGCTATTGTACCGCTTGTCTTGCATATAGGGCCATATATATCAAGATTAATAGAAAATTCATTATTGGAAGTGGATGAAGGCATTATTGAAGCAGCGAAGGCGATGGGTGCCTCTCCACTTCAAATTATTCAAAAGTTTTTGCTACCAGAAGCCTTCCCCTCTTTAATATTAAGTGTCACGACTGCAACAATTGGGCTTATTGGAGCGACTGCAATGGCAGGGGCAGTTGGAGGCGGTGGCCTTGGTGATGTAGCCATTACTTACGGCTATCAACGCTTTGACAATGTAACGATTTTAGTAACAGTGGTGATTTTAGTAGTACTAGTACAAATCATTCAAAGTATTGGAAATAGTCTTGAGCGAAAATTACGCAGAGTGTCATAAAGGAGAATTTTGATATGAGGAAACTAAATTATCTATTAAGTTTAATTGCATTACTGTTCCTACTAGTTGCTTGTGCAAAAGCAGATGAAAAAGATACTGTGAAGGTTGGTATCCGTAGCTCGGAATTGAAAACATGGGAGTATATAAAAGAACAGGCTGCAAAGGAAGATATTAACCTCGATTTAGTGACATTCTCAGCACAATACGACCCGAACCAAGCATTGGCGGAGAGAGAGGTTGATATCAATGCGTTTCAGCATGTCGCTTACTTAAATTTATTTAATACAAATAACAGAACAGATTTACAGGCGATTGGCACAACAATTATGGCTCCGATAGGCTTATATTCAAACAAATATAAATCTTTGGATGATATGAAAGAGGGAGCGAAAATTGCTGTACCAAATGATCCTTCTAACTGGGGTAGAGCTTTATTGCTGCTACAAGAATATGGCTTATTGACGGTTACGGATAATTTTGATGGTAATGGTGGAGAGGACCGAATTAAAGATAATCCGAAAAAATTAAACATTTTACCAGTAGATGGTGCGACGACACCGAGGGTTATGGAAGATGCCGATTTTGCGGTCATTAATAATGGGGTTGCCGTCGAAGCAGGCTTACTATTGAAAGATGCCATTATTCATGAGAATGAAACGGCGAAGCCATTTATTAATGTTATCGTGGCAAGGCCTGAAGATAAGGACAATAAGACATTTTTAAAAATTGTTGACATCTATCAGCGTGAAGAAACTGCCAATTTCATTAAAGATATTTCTAATGGCAATTATATTCCTATAAAAATGCCATTAGATGAATTAGCTACATGGAAAGACTTTTATCTTCATTGATCAACACTGTATTGGCCTATTGCCTCTGTTTATTTGTGCGACAGCGAAATTGATTCATATTAAGGGAGATGACGAGAAAATGACTAAGAAAAAGGAGTTAAAGCTTGCGTTATATTTAATTGGGGCAGGAATGCATGTGGCAGCTTGGAAACATCCGTCTGCAAAAGTTAATGCAAGCATCGATATTAATGCATTACAAAAGGCGGCGCAAATTGCTGAAAAGGGCAAGTTTGATATTGCTTTTGTTGCGGATAGTTTAGCGATCAATCATGAATCACATCCACATATTTTAAATCGCTTTGATCCTCTTATACAGATTACAGCTTTAGCAGCTGCGACAACCAAAATCGGACTTGGGGCAACTGCATCAACCACATATAGTGAGCCATATGTGTTAGCAAGGCAGCTAATGTCCGTAGATCATATTAGTAATGGTAGAGTCGGTTGGAATCTAGTGACAACAGCAGATGCCACAGGGCATACGGCTTTAAACTTTAGCCGTGACAAGCATTGGGAGCACGATCATCGCTATGAACGCGCGGAGGAATTCATCGATGTAGTGCAGTCATTATGGGATTCATGGGAGGACGATGCTTTTGTCTACGACCGTGATCATAATATTTTTTATGATCGCAATAAAGTACATGAGACCGCTTTTAAAGGTAAATATTTATCAGTGAAAGGTCCGTTGAATATTGCACGTTCCGTTCAGGGTCAGCCTGTTATTGTGCAGGCTGGTGCTTCAAAACCAGGGCAAACATTAGCAGCGCGAACAGCGGAGGTCGTTTTTGTTCATTGGGACGATATAGGGAAGTCCAAGGAGCATTATCGCCACTTAAAGGCACAGCTTGCTCTCTTTGGGCGCACCGATGAGGAGTTACTTGTGTTACAAGGGATATCGCCAATTGTGGGGGATACGGAGGAAGAGGCCATTCGTAAGTATAATGAATTACAAGCGTTGATTGACCCATATGAGAGCTTAAAATTTGTTTCGGGTTATATGGGAAATGTTGATTTCTCAAAATACTCGTTAGATACACCTGCAATCGAAGTGGATTTTCCTGAGGTCAATAGTATTC
The DNA here is from genome assembly GCF_044763105.1 of Lysinibacillus sp. NPDC096212. NCBI lineage: Bacteria > Bacillati > Bacillota > Bacilli > Caryophanales > Bacillaceae > Lysinibacillus > Lysinibacillus sp. NPDC096212. The sequence goes on from NZ_JBIWFQ010000009.1 coordinate 72,404, forward strand.
AAAGTCATTTCTACGAGCATTTGGAGATTATCAAAAAAGAAAATTTAAAAGTCGGTGAATTATATGCGCGCCTTTTTGGCCCTGCAAAGCGTGATGCCTTTGTTGGGACAGCAACGCAAATTGCCGATGAGATGGAACGTTGGATTACAGAAGAAGCGGCAGATGGCTTTATGTTACAGTTTCCTTTATTGCCACGCGATTTAGAGGATTTTGTGAACAAGGTTGTGCCAATTTTACAAGAGCGTGATATTTATCGTAAAGAATATACAGGATCCACACTTAGGGAACATTTAGGACTGAAAAAACCACAAAATAGATTTACTAAAAGCAAGGTGACTCATTGATGAGTGATGTTTTTATTCGAAACGAACGTGAGCAACAGCTAGTTCAGTATGCTTTTGAATTGGCACAACAAATTGACAAGACAGCTGGTAAATATGATAAGAGTGGAGAATTTCCGTTTGAGCATTTTAAAATATTGGAGGATGCTGGCTATTTTAAATTAACGGTGCCGAAAAAATACGGCGGTGAGGAAATTTCCCTTTATGAAATGTTATTAGTACAGGAACAATTAGCTAAAGGAGATGCTTCTACTGCATTGTCTGTTGGGTGGCACTTATTAACTTTTTTAAATGTTCGGGAGGCGAAGACATGGCCTGATCCTATATTTGCGGAATTGTGCCATAAAGCAGTTAAAGAAGGTTCTCTCTTAAATATTATAAATAGCGAGCGAGGGAAGGGAAATATTTCTCGTGGAAGTTTACCTGGAACAATTGCTAAAAAAGTGCATGGAGGCTATATCATTACAGGTGAAAAGGCTTTTGCTTCCTTAGCCCCAATATTAAAACAATTTACGATTATCGCCTATATTGAAGAAGAAAATTTAACAGCGGAATTTTTAATAACCAAAAATGATCAGGTGGAGGTTATTAATACATGGGATGCGATGGGAATGCGGGCAACGGGTAGTCATGACATTATTTTTCATGAAACGTTTGTTCCAGAGGAGGCATTGCTATACAAACATCGTCCAAATGAAGTGAATCGTTTTTTAGCTGATGGTCGCGTCTACTCGTTAGAAATTCCAGCTGTTTACTTAGGAGTTGCGGGTGCAGCTCGGGATTATGTAATTGATTTTGCTAAAAATACCTATTCATACAGCTTAGAAAATACAATCGCACACGCTAGTCATGTCCAACAAAAAATGGGTGAAATAGAAGTGCTATATCGCACAGCACGGCGAACATTGTATAGTATTGCAGCGCAAGTAGAACAAAATCCAGCGATTAAGGATCAGCTTTCTGAAGATGTTAGTATTGCAAAGTATGTTATTTGTAACAATGCGATTGACATCGTAACAAAAGCAATGCAAGTTGTTGGGGGACGAAGTCTATCTAAAGCTAATAAATTACAGCGACTTTTTCGAGATGTTCAATGTAGTCGTTTTAATCCTCCAGCTGATGATGTAGTTATTGCACAGCTTGCAAAGGGTTTGTTAATCGATGTCAAACAAGAAGCTTTTCAATTATAGGGATCACTTGGATCACTTTAATTTCATACAGCAATTATTTTCTGTAGCGAAAGCGAAGCAAATCAAAGCAAAGCAAAGCAACAACAACACACGACTGAGTGACCGACATCGTGTCTGCCCTCGTGCAGGCAAAAGCACAAAGCCGATTCTGAACGCACTTATGCCGAGGCAAAATTGATTTTGATATAGTAAGTTTTCCAACCGTTGACGTGAGGAGAATATTATTGAATCTGCTAACGATATAGTTGGCAGATTTTTGCTTTTCTACTGAAGGGCTTTCCGTTCCTAATTTGCCAACCTATCCATCTAGATTTCTATATTGTTTTAGTTTGTTGACTGTAAATCAACTTTGATTTATTATATTTATCTTTTTGTCGCAATCTATTTTTAAGTGATCTATTTTTACTGATTTTCTATTTCTGTTTGTCGTGAAAGTTGATTTCTAGTATGATAATGGAGTGATAGGGGGGAAACCCGTGAATAACGGTTCGAAAAAACAAGAAATGTTTGCAAAAATGCAAGAAAGAAAATCCGAGGTAAAAATTGTGAGAAAAATCGTTGCTATTGTAGCAATTGCTTTTGTTCTAATATCAGGGATTGTCGGTATACTTGGTTATAGTTATGTGAAGAGTGCTTTAAAACCAGTGGATCCAGATGCAACTAAAACAATAGCAGTTGAAGTACCAATAGGCTCAACTTTAAGCTCTATTTCAACTCTATTAGAGAAGAAAGGGGTTATTAAAGATGCTCGTGTTTTTAAATATTATGCTAAATTTAAAAATGAATCCCAGTTCCAAGCAGGGAACTATGATTTAACACAAGCAATGACATTGGATGAGCTAATCGAAAGTTTAAAAACAGGGAAGGTTTATCGTACGCCAGTCTTTACAATGACAATTCCTGAAGGTTTAACACTTGAACAAATTGGTGATATTGTGGAAAAGAAAACGCCTTACACTCAAAAAGAATTTATGGACTTAGTAACAAGCGATGCGTTTGTACAACAAATGAAGGCTAAATACCCTGAGCTTGTGACAGATGCGGTTTTAGCTGATAATATTCGATATGATTTAGAGGGCTATTTATTCCCTGCAACTTATTCTTATTTCGAAGAAAAACCATCATTAGAATCGATTGTAGACGAAATGGTAGGAGCAATGAACAAGGTTGTGAAAAATTACAACGATGCTCTAACTGAAAAGAAAATGTCAGTACATCAATTATTAACATTTGCTTCATTATTGGAAAGAGAAGCCACTGCCCAAACAGATCGAGAAACGATTGCGAGCGTATTCTATAACCGTATCGATCGAGGGATGCCATTACAAACAGATCCAACTGTTTTATATGCGCTTGGTTCCCATAAAGATCGTGTCCTATATAAAGATTTAGAAGTAGATAATGCCTATAATACTTACAAAAATAAAGGCTTACCACCAGGTCCTATTGCGGGTGCAGGGAAAACTTCGATTGAAGCAGTGCTTAATCCAAGTAAAACGGACTATCTATACTTCTTAGCGGATAAAAAAGGTGTCAACCACTTCTCGAAAACGTATGATGAACATTTACTGAAAGTAGATAAATATATAAAAAAAGCAGAGTAAGTACTTTAAATAGAAAAAATAAATAGCAATAATGTGGATAGAAGGAAAGAAAAATAGCTTTCCTTCTATTTTCGTGCTATTATAAATTGTGATTTTTAATCAATCCGCATGGAAAAAATTCAATCAGTCCGTTAATGCGGAATAATATACGTGGTGGCAATTGTTTGGAGCTTATAAAAACAATTGCTCATTTTTGTATGACGAAGTACCAAGACATCACGTTTGGTCTTTTTCTTTTTGTTGCTAAATGATGAAGTACAGACAACGAGTATTGCTCGTTGCCTTTTAACTTCTTTCAGCAAATGTCTTATGTAGCGAAAGTGAAGCGTCAGCTACAAATGTCTTATGTAGCGAAAGTGAAGCGTCAGCTACAAATGTCTTATGTAGCGAAAGTGAAGTGTCAGCTACAAATGTCATATGTAGCGAAAGTGAAGTGTCAGCTACAAATGTCATATGAGCGAAAGCGAAGCGACAGGTACAAGTGTCTCCCACCTCTATTGGCGGGGAGATGAATGCGATTTTAAGTCACTTTTCAGCTGTGTACAAATATCCGCTGAAAGAAGTTAAAGCCTCCGGCGGATGTCACGGAAATCGGAAAGGAATTCTTAGAGGATGTTAGCCTAAAATCATCGCATCCATGCGATAACGGCTAACTGACCTGCATCGGTAAAAGCGCCACGTCCTGTGGCATTATCGAAATGACCAACATCGTGTTGGCCCTCGGTAAAAGCGCCACGTCCTGTGGCATTACCGAAATGACCGACATCGTGTCGGCCCTCGTGCAGGCCTAAGCACAAAGCCGATTCCAGACACAATTATGCCGAGGCATAATTGATATGAGGGTGAACTAAAAAAATGGAATTATCAGATGCATATATACAATCATTTATTCAACCACGTAATGAATTGCTTTTAGAAATGGAAGCATTTGCGGAGGAGAATCATGTACCGATTATGCAACTTTCAGGCATTGATGCACTAAATCAACTGCTACGTATTCAAAATCCGTCGAAAATTTTAGAGATTGGTACAGCAATTGGTTATTCTGCAATAAGAATGGCAGAGGCTTTACCAAATGTGCAAATCGTTACAATCGAACGTGATGCAGAGCGTGTTACAAGAGCAAGGGCTTATATTGAACGTTCTACAGTATCAGATCGTATTACAGTCATTGAGGGTGACGCCTTAGAAGTGAATGATGAAGCAATTCAAACGACCTTCGATGCAGTTTTTATCGATGCTGCAAAGGGACAATATCAACGCTTTTTTGAAAAGTATGCGCCTCTTGTAAAATCTGGCGGAGTTCTGTATATCGATAATATGTATATGCATGGCTTATCAGATTTGGATTTAAAAGATGTTCCGCGTCGTAAGCGTACAATGATTCGCAATTTAAAAAACTTCACCGAATGGATTATGCAGCACCCTGATTATACAAGTGCATTTTTACCAGTTGGTGATGGTTTATTATTATGTTTGAAGAGGTGACTATTATGAAAAAACCTGAATTGCTTGTTACACCGCAATCAGTGGACCATGTAAAAGACCTTTTACAGGCTGGAGCAGATGCTTTTGTCATTGGCGAACAACAATTTGGTCTGCGCCTAGCAGGAGAATTTTCTGTAAGTGAAGTGGAAGAGGCTACAAAGCTAATTCATGCAGCGGGTAAAAAGGTTTATGTTGCGGTAAATGCGTTATTCCATAATGAAAAATTGGATGCGCTTGCCGAATATTTAAAAGAAATGCAACGTATTGGTGTCGACCGTTTAATTTATGGTGATCCAGCAGTATTAATCATCCGCCGTGAGCAAGGTGTAACAATACCGCTACACTGGAATCCGGAAACGACTGCAACGAACTGGTTTACTGCAAATTATTGGGGAAAACGCGGGGCAACTCGTGCAGTGCTTTCACGTGAACTTTCTTTAGATGAAGTGCTAGAAATTAAAGAAAATACAGAAGTAGAGATTGAGGTTCAAGTACATGGAATGACATGTATGTTCCAATCAAAACGTCCATTACTAGGCCATTATTTCTTATATCAAGATAAAGTAATGGAAATTGAAAATCGTAAGGAAAATCGCAATATGTTCATTCACGATGATGAACGTAATAATAAATATCCAATTTATGAGGACGCTAATGGTACTCATATTTTCAGTCCAAACGATATGTGCATTATTGATGAGCTTGGCGAATTATTCGAAGGTGGCATTGATGCATTGAAAATTGAAGGTGTTCTTCAAACGCCAGAATATGTGAACACAGTAACAGAAGCTTATCGTCAAGCAATTGACACATATTTTGACGAATCAGAAGATGCGTATGAAGATATTAAAGATGATTTATTAGCTAAAATTGAAGATATTCAGCCTGCCATCAGACCTCTTGATACTGGCTTTATCTTCAAGGAAACAGTTTACTAGGAGGTGGCAAGAACATGGCATTAGTATTAGAACAAAATGACAAAATCCGTGAGATTGTAGACGGTAAACGTGTCATTACAAAAAAACCAGAGCTACTTGCCCCTGCAGGTAGTTTAGAAAAATTAAAAGTAGCAGTTCATTATGGAGCAGATGCTGTATTTATCGGTGGACGAGAGTTCGGTCTACGTTCAAACGCAGATAACTTCTCAATTGAAGAAATGCGCGAAGGTGTTGAATTCGCCAATAAATACGGTGCAAAAATATATGTTACGACAAATATTTTCGCCCATAATGAAAATATGGACGGCTTAGAGCAATATTTACAAGATATTGAATCTGCAGGTGTTACAGGCATTATTGTAGCGGATCCACTAATCATTGAAACATGCCGTACAGCTGCACCAAAGCTTGAAATTCACCTTTCTACACAGCAATCTTTATCGAACTGGAAGGCAGTACAGTATTGGAAAGAAGAAGGCTTACATCGTGTAGTATTAGCACGTGAAGTGGGCGGCGAAGAAATGAAGCTGATGAAGGAAAAAGTCGATATTGAAATTGAGGCATTCGTTCATGGAGCAATGTGTATAGCCTATTCTGGTCGTTGTGTACTTTCAAATCACATGACTGCTCGTGACTCTAACCGTGGTGGTTGCTGTCAATCTTGCCGCTGGGACTATGATTTATATGAGCTAGAAGATGGCGAAGAAAAGGCACTTTTCGATGATAATCATGCACCTTTTGCAATGAGTCCGAAAGACTTAAAGCTGATTGAAGCAATTCCACATATGATTGAGCTTGGTATTGATTCATTAAAAGTAGAAGGTCGTATGAAATCCATTCATTATGTGGCTACAGTTGTTTCAGTGTACCGCAAAGTGATTGACGCTTATTGTGCTGACCCTGAAAATTTCAAAATTAAACGTGAATGGCTCGAGGAACTAGACAAATGTGCTAACCGTGATACTGCTGAAGCATTCTTCCATGATGCCCCTGGCCACGAGGAGCAAATGTTTGGTGTACATGGCCGCAAAACGACTTATGAGTTTGCTGGTTTAATTTTAGAGCATGACCCAGAAACGAAAATAGTTACAATGCAACAACGCAACTATTTTAAACCTGGTGATGAGGTAGAGTTCTTTGGACCAGAAATCGAAAATTTCCGTCTTACAATGGGTGAAATTTGGGATGAGGATGGCAATAGCTTAGATGCTGCACGTCATCCACTACAAATTGTTAAATTTAAATGCGATACACCATTAAAACCACATAACATGATGCGAAAGGAGAATAATTAATGGCAGCAAAGCGTCCAGTCGTCATCGGAATCGCTGGTGGTTCATGCTCGGGAAAAACGAGTGTGACCCGTGCTATTTATGATGTTTTCCGCGATCATTCAGTAGTTGTAATTGAACAAGATTTTTATTATAAAGATCAAAGTCATTTAACGTTTGAGGAGCGTTTAGGTACAAACTATGACCATCCGTTAGCGTTTGATAATGATTTGTTAATTGAACACATAAAAAAATTATTGGTCCGTCAACCAATCGAAAAGCCAGTATATGATTATGTGCAGCATACAAGAGCTAAAGAAGTTATTCATGTAGAGCCTGTTGATGTTATTATACTAGAAGGTATTTTAGTGTTAGAAGATGCAGATTTGCGTGATTTAATGGACATTAAATTATTTGTAGATACGGACTCAGATTTACGTATTATTCGTCGTATAATGCGTGATATTAAAGAGCGCGGACGTACAACAGATTCTGTAATCGATCAATATTTATCGGCAGTGCGTCCAATGCATAATCTATTTATTGAACCGACGAAACGTTATGCTGATATTATTATTCCAGAGGGCGGGGATAATGAGGTTGCGATTGATTTAATGGTAACTAAGATTAAAACTATCCTTGAAACCGACAACGTATTGTAATAAGATAGAGTGGTATTGACAATATTTACATGCATATCTGTACATATTTCAGAAAGGCATGCATACTATTAGGTCAAAGAGTAATTTGAAACCGTTTAAAAATAATAAAATTCGATTAAGTGCATCCTACTAAGCCACTTAATCGAGTTTTATGTTTTTATATTGACGAAAACAAGGAGTGAAGAACTTTGGCAAACGAAAAACAGTACCCAATGACAGCTGAAGGTAAAAGAAAATTAGAAGAAGAATTAGTGAAATTAGAAACGGAAACACGTAAGGAAATCGTAGAACGTATTAAAATTGCGCGTGATTTCGGGGATCTTTCTGAAAACGCTGAGTATGATTCTGCAAAAGAAGAACAAGCCTTTTTAGAAGGTCGAATTTCTACATTAAAATCTATGATTCGTAACGCAGTTATTATTTCTGAGGACGAAACAGACAACAGTGTTGTATCACTAGGGAAAACGGTTACATTTGTAGAAGTTATTAATGGGAAACCATCAACAGATGAGGAATCGTATACAATTGTTGGTTCGGCTGAGGCAGATCCAATGGAATTCCGTATTTCAAATGAATCACCAATTGCTAAAGGCTTGCTAGGCCGTGCTGAAGGCGAAGAGGTTGTCGTTCAAACACCTGGTGGTGAAATGAAAGTTAAAATTATTTCAATAAAATAATTTTGGTACAAGCAGTTAGCTAATCTTTTCAAAAGAGAGCTAGCTGCTTTTATCTTCATTTAGCATTGTCTGTGCGAAAGCGAAGCGACAGCAACAACAACGCCAATGAGATATGGATTCTTGAATCTACACTTTCTATGTAAGCTTTTACATCGATGGTAAAAATCTGGTTCATCACCAAAAGTTGTAGGACTTTTGTTAAAACGTATACTATGTAAATAAGTTGATTGGAGTGGAGGCTGGGCGGCTCCTTGGGGATTAGCAATAGGGGAACGAAGGCTAAAACCATCACGTCCTGTTATAACGCCTTCGTGACCAACATCCTGCTGCTGCCGCTACGTTAGCACTACGCTTTCGCGCAAAAAAACATCTGTTGCCCCAAGCGGCTCATCGGACGCCCCCAGGAAGCTTTGCTCTGTGCGAAAGCGAAGCGTCAGCAACAACAAAGCGCCCAGTCGGAACGGAAATCAACCACACGTTTTGGTGATAATACAAAAATCTATTAGAATATACGTCGAGATGTCTATATTTTTCTCTATGAAAAAATATATGAGCACAATTATTTTGCAAGTACTGTTGAACTTGATAGAATATTGGCTAGAGAGGGGGAGACTTCATGAGTGAACGAAAAACTCGAAGCAGTCGTCATTTGCAGCCATCTCGTAATAAAAAGCTAGATAAACTATTGAATGTTTTAATTGGTATTGTCGTGATATTAATTATTATAACAGCAACATTTGTGTTTAAATGGCAGGATGATGCAGGAAAGGCTGAGAAAGACGAGCCAATACAAGAGCAGAAGAACGATAAAAAAGATGTGAAGGAAGAGCCTTCTAAAGAGCAAAATAATGATGAATCAGCTCAGGAGGAAAAACCAGCAAAGGAAGAGCCTACAGAAGAATCTCAAACATCTGAACAGGACACTACTACTGAAACTACTTCAGATAACCCAATTGTTGACAAGGTCATAACAAATAAAAATTGGGAACCTACACCTACAACACAAACAGGTCAGCATGTGTCTTCTTACGATGATGGATCAGTAGACTGGGCTGAGAAGGTAGCAACAGTTGCGGCAGTTACAGGCATCGAAAAGGACAATATGATTATCTGGCGTATGGGAAATAACGGTAGCGCTAATTCGGCTATTGCAACAGTTTCAACGAGTGATAAGACAAAAATGTATCGTGTTAGCATGGAATGGGTCGACAACGAAGGCTGGACACCAGTAAAACTTGAGCAACTAAATACATTAAACGGAGCCTATTGACGAAAATAACTCGTTTTATTATTTTTAATAGAGTTGAATAAAGAAGGGAAGTAACAGAGAGATGAAAATTGCAGTAATCGGCGCAATGGAAGAGGAAGTAGAGCTTTTACGAGCATCATTAGAGCAAGCAAAAAGCACAACAATCGCAGGCAGTGAGTATACAACAGGAACTTATAAAGGGAAAGAGGTAGTTTTATTAAAAAGTGGTATTGGTAAAGTAAATGCCGCAATGTCAACTACTATTCTATTACATGAATTCAAGCCTGACGTAGTCATTAATACGGGCTCTGCCGGAGGCTATGATGAAACTCTTGAAGTTGGCGCAGTTGTTATTTCAGATGAAGTTCGTCATCATGATGTAGATGTAACAATTTTCGGTTATGAAATGGGGCAGATGGCAGGTATGCCAGCAGCTTATAAATCGGATGAAAAACTTATGAAAGTCGCTGAAGAGGCAGTAGAGGCTGTAGGAGAGCACCAATATGGTATTGGCTTAATTTGCTCAGGTGATGCCTTTATGAATGATCCTGTTCGTGTAGAAGCTGTTCGTCGTCATTTCCCACAAATGAAGGCAGTGGAGATGGAAGCAGCTGCTGTTGCACAAGTATGTTATCAATTTGGTACTCCGTTTGTTGTTATTCGTGCTTTATCAGATATTGCTGGAAAAGAATCGAATCTTAGCTTCGATGAGTTTTTACCAGTAGCTGCAAAGCATTCCACACAAATCGTACTAAAAGCTATCGAATCATTATAAAGTCTAAAAATCTGTGAAATAAACTACACAAAATAGTCAAAATGAGTGGCTTTTAGTGTGAGAAAAATCACAGTTTAAAGGTCTCACTAATGCTAAACTGATGTTAAATAAATCTCTTCATATTTAGATGGGAGGCATTCATAATGCTATTTTTAACAGCAGGTGTAGTCATTATAACAATGTTACTCGGTACACTTATTTCAGTAGAACTATCAGAATCTGCAGAATAAAAAACTCTCTTGCGATTGAAAATCGCAAGAGAGTTTTTTTATTACTTCATTTATTACGCTAACTTGCTAAGGATTGGCTTATTACTAAAAGTTAGGGATGATGTTTGCTAAAACGTATGTTTTGTATATAAGTATTGGAGTGGAAGCTAGGCGACTCTTTGGGGATTAACGTCACAGATTAGACCCTGGAGCGAGCAGGTAGGGGAACAAAGGCTAAAACATCACGTCTGTGACAACGCCTTTGTACCAACCTCCTGTTGTTGTTGTTGTTGCCGCTTCCTTTCGCACAGACAAAACATGTTGTTGCTGCGTTCCGCTTTCGCACAGACAAAACATGTTGTTGCTGCGCTCCGCTTTCGCACAGACAAAACATATTGTTGCTGCCGCTCCGCTTTCGCACAAAAATACCCTATTACCCCAAGAGGCTCATCAGACGCCCACGGGAGAGCGTCAGTCGGAACGAAAATCAACTCTACGTTATGGTGACCAGCCTAAGGGGTACTTTTGTAACAAAAAATACAAGATTAATTGCAGAATAAAGTAATGGGAATGTTGAAATTTTATAAGTATCAATTTACAATATATTACTCAATAATCTTTTGATCTCGTTTATATAATTGATAGAGTTTAATAAGAGCTCGCTTTTCAATGCGAGATACATAACTACGAGAAATATTTAAACGTGCAGCGATTTCCTTTTGTGTAAGTGCATCTTGCTGGTTTAGACCATAGCGGAGTGTAACGATTTCGAGTTCACGATCGTCAAGCATATGCAAATAATGATATAGTTGTGCAACATGCTCTTTATGTTCAAGTTTTTCTGTTGCACTTTCTTCATCGCATTGTAAGAGATCTCGGATTTGTAGTGCATTACCATCTTTATCTGTACCGATTGGCTCAAATAAGCTAACATCTTTTTGCACTTTTTTCTGTGTACGCAGATGCATTAAAATTTCATTTTCGATACAACGGGCGGCATAAGTGGCAAGACGGGTTTTTTTGTCAGGCGTATAACTTTCTACGGCTTTCATCAGACCAATAGTACCGATGGAAATATAATCATCAAGTTGTTCATGTTTTGGGTGGAATTTTTTTACAACGTGTGCAACGAGTCTCATATTGCGTTCAATTAGATCGAGACGCGCTTGCTCATCACCGCCTAAAAATCGTTCAATACAAGCAGCTTCCTCTTCTTTTGAAAAGGGTTTATGGAATGTTTGCCCCTTTAAATAGCCAAGTAACGCTGGGATTTCAAGCCATAACTGCAACATAGATGTAAAAATTCCGCTCATTGAATGATTTCATCCTTTCCCCATTTTTCGACAGTATATGTTATAAAACTGTGTTAAATGAAAAAAAGTGCAACAGCAAATGCGCTGTTACACTTTTTTTAACGAGATTGTACTAATCATTAGTAATGCTAGTATTGGGAATAGGAAAAGATAAAATGCCGGGTGGAACGTATTAGATGCAAAATACGTTAAAGTTAAGATCGTACCTGCCGCTGTAATTGGTAACCCTGTAAAATAGCCGTTTGCTTCAGTAATATTGAAGCGAGCTAATCTCATCGCACCGCAGATGATGTATAGTACTGTCATCGTCATGCCGACGAAACCAAAGTCGACTAAGACAACTTTATACATTAATAATGCAGGCGCCACACCAAATGATATAATATCACTCATAGAATCTAATTGTTTACCTAGATCAGACACTTGTCCGAGTGCTCTAGCTACCTTTCCATCATAACGATCAAGAAGGGCTGCAATAAAGATAAACAAGACACTATAGCTATAGTATTCGTGTAGTGTAGCCATTATGGCCGCGCCGCCGAAGGACATATTACTGATTGTGATAAAGTTTGCTGCTTGCGATTTCATTTTCTTAACCGTGGTATCCACCAACTTGTGATAAAAAAACAAGGGGGATCACTCCTTTGCACTTAAGATATTGTACCATTATACTTCGAATGCGAAAAAATTGACAGTCTAAATTAATCGATAGGGGTTTTGTTTTATGAAAGAAAAACTATATCAACGCTTGATTGAATTAACAAACGGAAAGCAATCCTCCCATCTTTTGCAATCTATTGCAAAAGCAAAGTGGAGTAAACGAATTATTCCGAGTTACATGAAGGTATACGATATTAATCTTGAAGAGGTTTCAAAACAACAACAACATTTTTCAAGTTTACATGACTTTTTTACAAGAGAGCTTTTAAAAGATGCACGTCCAATTGAACAAAATCCCACTACTTATGTAAGTCCAGTGGATGCCAAAGTGGAATCCTTTGGACGTATCGAATGGGATATGACATTTCATGTAAAGGGTAAGCCTTATGCTTTACATGATTTACTTGGCAATGCAGAACGTGCTTCACAATATGCAGATGGACATTTTATCGTGTTTTACTTGAGTCCTGCAGATTATCACCGTATTCATAGCCCGATTGATGGGGAAGTGCTAAGACAATATATACTTGGTCAAAAATCTTATCCTGTTAACCAGCTCGGTCTTACATACGGTAAAAAACCTATTTCACACAATTATCGTTCAGTAACGGAGCTGAAAGTGGCGAATGATCAACAGATAGCATTTATTAAAGTTGGTGCTACCTTTGTAAATTCTATCATGCTCACTAATACAACAACACAGTGGCATAAGGGTGAAGAAGTCGGATATTTTTCATTCGGCTCAACAGTAGTTATGCTGTTTGAAAAGGATGCAATAGAATTTACGGAAAATGTTGTACAAGGAAGCCCAATTCGAATGGGTGAAGCCTTCGCAAATATGCTATAATGGTCGAATAATACGTTTAGATTAGGGGTCGCTATTTTGTATAATTTTTTATTACCAGATGAATTTGTCACGAGTATTTATGAAATTACACCGGAAAAGCTTCAAGACTTAGGTATTAAAGGGATTATTACGGATTTAGATAATACGCTTGTGGAATGGGACCGTGCAGATGCAACGGAAGAGCTAATTATTTGGCTGCGCATTATGAAAGAATCAGGCATTCGTGTTATTATTGCGTCGAATAACAAAGAAGCACGTGTTAAGCAATTTGCTGAGCCATTAGGTATTCCTTATATTCATAAGGCGAGAAAGCCACTTCGTAATGCCTTTTATAGTGCAATTGTTCAATTAGGACTACGACCACAGGAAGTAGTAATGGTAGGAGACCAACTACTAACAGATGTAATGGGCGCTAATCGCTTAGGTTTGCATACGGTACTAGTAAAACCAGTTGCACAATCAGATGGGCTCGTAACAAAATTCAACCGATTTATTGAACGTCGTGTGTTCAATAATTTAAAACGAAAAGGAATCAGTACTTGGGAGGAAAAAGAATGAACGAAATGCCAAATTGTATTGGCTGTGGTACAACAATTCAAACAGAAGATAAAACAGCAGTTGGGTATGCACCCCCATCATCATTAGAAAAAGACGTGGTCATTTGCCAACGTTGCTTCCGTTTGAAAAATTATAATGAAATTCAACCAGTTTCATTAACAGATGACGACTTTTTACGCATATTAAACGGTCTTGGAACACAGCAAGGCTTAATCGTGAAAATTGTTGATATATTTGACTTCAATGGGAGCTGGCTACCAGGACTTCACCGCTTCGTAGGTAAAAATCCTGTGTTATTAATCGCGAATAAAGCCGATTTATTACCGAAATCTGTGAAACCGAAAAAAGTGATTAATTGGCTAAAACGTGAAGCGAAGGCTCTAGGTCTACAACCTGTCGATGTACTTTTAGTGAGTGCCCATAAAGGTAACGGGATGGCCGAAGCAATGGAAGCCATTGATGAGTACCGTAACGGACAAAATGTGTATGTTGTAGGTTGTACAAATGTTGGGAAATCCACGTTCATTAATCGCATTATCAAGCAGGCTACTGGTGAAGGTGAGATTATTACAACTTCTCATTTCCCAGGTACCACTTTAGATATGATTGAAATTCCATTAGATGATGGTAGTGCATTATATGACACACCGGGAATTATTAATCACCATCAGATGGCACACCATATTGACTCTAGCGAATTAAAATATATTATGCCTAAAAAAGAAATAAAGCCAAAAGTGTATCAACAAAATGCTGGACAAACATTATTTATTGGCGCCCTTGCTCGTTTTGACTTTATTCAAGGAGAACGTTCGGCATTTACGGTACACGTGGCAAATGACTTACCAATACACCGAACAAAACTTGAGAAGGCAGATACATTGTATGCAGAGCATAAGGGTGAATTGCTGGCACCTCCAACTGCTGAATTTATAGAACAGCTACCACCATTAGTGCGTCATGAGTTCTCTATCAAAGAAGCGAAAACAGATGTTGTATTCTCTGGTCTTGGATGGATTACTGTGCAGCATGCCAATGTAGTTGTAGCAGCTTATGCCCCAAAGGGTGTACAAGTATCAATTCGCCCATCACTAATTTAGGATGTACAAGTAGAGAAGAGGGATTAGGAAATGAAGAAATGGTTTGCGGTTATGGGTGATCCGATTGAGCATTCAAAATCCCCGGCGATGCATAATGCTTGGTTCGAGGAAATGTCAATAGATGCGACGTATATTCCAGTGCATGTATCTTCTGAAAATTTGGAGTCAGCGGTTGCTGGCCTGAAAACATTAGGTGCTAGTGGCTGGAATATTACAATCCCACATAAAACAGCGATCATTCCTTATTTAGATGAGCTAGATGAGTTGGCAAAAAAAATGGGAGCTGTTAATACGGTTGTCCGAACAAAAGAAGGAAAATTAAAAGGATACAATACAGACGGTGTTGGTTTTGTACGTTCGTTAGAAGAAGCGGTTGGTAAGTCACATAAAGACAAGCCAGTTCTTCTTATTGGTGCGGGCGGTGCTGCTCGTGGTATTGCTTTTGCAATGCAACAGCAAGGTTTTACGAATTTAACCATTGCTAACCGCACAGTGGCAAATGCCCAAGCAATTGTCGATGAAATGGGTGTAGGTCATGCGATTTCTTTAGCGGAGGCTGAGGAATCATTAGCTGATTTCGGCATTTTAGTGCAAATGACATCGGCTGGACTTGCTACGGGCAATTTTTCAATGCCATTTTCATTAGAACGACTTGCAAAAGGCGCAATTGTAGCCGATATTGTGTATAATCCATTAATGACGCCTTTTTTAAAAGCGGCTGAGGAAAAAGGAGCAACCGTCGTTACGGGTCTTGGAATGTTCGTTCATCAAGGGGCTATTGCTTTTGAGCATTGGCTTGGTGAATACCCAAATACAAATTCAATGATTGCGCAATTAAAGGCGCAATTAGGAGGAAATTAATTTTTATGTTAACAGGTAAACAAAAACGTTTTTTACGTGCAGAAGCACATCATTTAACACCGATTTTCCAAGTAGGAAAAGGCGGCGTTAATGACGAAATGACAAAGCAAATCCGTGAAGCATTAGAAGTACGAGAGTTGATTAAGGTACGTATTTTAGATAACTGTGAAGAGGATAAGCATGAAGTTGCAGAAGCACTTGCTAAAGGTGCTCATGCAGAGCTTGTGCAATTAATCGGTCTGACAGTTGTTTTATATAAAGAATCACGCAATCATAAAAAGATTGCATTACCAAAAGCAACGAAATAAGGTGAGACGATGAAAAGGGTCGGTTTACTGGGAGGTACGTTTAATCCACCACATAATGGACATTTAATGATGGCTAATGAAGTACTGCATGCATTAGATCTAGATGAAGTTCGCTTTATGCCCAATGCGTTGCCACCACATAAGTTCGCACGTCATGATGCTAGCGATGAGGAACGCCTTGAAATGGTAAAGCGTGCAATAAGTCCATATCCGTATTTTTCTGTGGAGTCGTATGAGGTGGAGAAGGGTGGCGTATCCTATTCATATAAGACACTTTCTGCGATGTGTATAAGTGAGCCTAATGTGAAGTTTTACTTTATCATTGGAGGCGACATGATTGATTCGCTTCATACATGGTACTGTATTGATGAATTAGTGAAGCTTGTGCAATTTGTAGGAGTAAAGCGTCCAGGAACAGTGGCCACTACAGAGTACCCTATAGTAATGGTGGAAGCTCCCCAAATCGATTTATCGTCCACACTGATTCGTGAACGACTTGCTACTGGAGGAACGGTTACATTTTTACTGCCTGAAGCGGTAGAGACGTTCATACGAGAGGAAGGTCTATATGGAACGCGAACAGTACTTGGCGGCGATTAAGCCACGCATGCCTGAGAAGCGCTATATTCATACCATTGGTGTAATGGAAACAGCCATTGAGCTAGCAACATTATATGGTGAGGATGAAAAAAAGGCTGAGATAGCTGCCATCCTTCACGATATTGCGAAATATGCAGATATCGAATGGATGGAGAACATCGTCCGTGATGAAAAATTAGATGCTCGCCTTATTGGCTGGGGTAGTGAATTACTGCATGGTCCAGTAGGTGCATATATTGCAGAAAGCGAATTTGGCATTAAAGATGAGGATATGTTAAATGCTATTCGTTTTCATACAACAGGACGCGTGGGCATGAGCCGTCTAGAAAAAATTATTTTTGTTGCAGATATGATTGAACCTAATCGTAAATTTGATGGTGTTGATCGTCTGCGAAAAAAAGCAAAGAAAAATTTGGATAAAGCGATGAGTGCTTGTGTGCGCCATACATTGGCATTTTTAATTGACACAAAACAACCAATTTATCCATTATCAATAGAATGTTACAACGATATGATAAAAAGAGAGGACAGTGAAGGATGACTTCAACTTTATTACAAGCAGCTTACAAAGCAATTGACGACAAACATGGTGAGGATATTGTCGTTTTAAATATGCAAGGCATTTCACTTTTAGCAGATTACTTTATTATTGCCCATGGTAATTCTGACCGCCAAGTGCAAGCAATCGCACGTGAATTACAAGAGATAGCAGAAAAAGAGGGCTATGAAATTCGCCGTGTAGAAGGCTTTGATGGAGCACGCTGGGTGCTTGTCGATCTTGGAGATGTAGTAGCGCATGTATTCCATAAAGATGAACGTGCTTATTATAACTTAGAGCGTCTATGGGGCGATGCACCGCAACTAGACATGCCAGAGGCTTAAGTGTGAGTAGTTACGAACGATTTGCACACGTGTATGATGAGCTGCAAACCGATATCCCTTACAATCTTTATGTGGATTGGGTTTTGCAGCATGCACCGAGCAGTCAATTCCCGAATCTTTTAGATATCGGCTGTGGTACAGGTGTGCTTGGCCTGCTGTTTGCGCAGGCAGGTTACAAGGTAAGTGGAATTGACTTGTCGGAAGATATGCTCTCAATTGCCGCAGAGCGCTTTGCTGGTGCAGGATTACATGTGCCTCTCTATTGTCTGTCGATGGATGAATTAGAGGGCTTTGAGGCGCTTGACGTTGTAACGATTGCTATTGATTCGCTGAATTATGTAGTGGAAGAAAAAGCAGTTTATTCAACATTAGAACGCATTTATGGTGCTTTACGTGATGGAGGCCAGCTGTTTTTTGACGTACATTCATTATTTAAAATGAATGATATATTTTTAGACGGACCGTTTACGTATGACGATGGTGATATTAGCTATGTATGGCATACGGAACCTGGCGATTTTGAACATTCCGTTGTCCACCAAATGACGTTTTATGTGCGTGATGCTGCGAGTGATCTGTATGAACGCTTTGATGAGGAGCATAACCAACGTACATTCTCGATGGAGCAATATATGGCGTGGCTTCAGGAAATTGGCTTTCAACAAGTAGAAGTAACAGCAGATTTTACTGATGAAGGCCCTGAATATGAAAGTGAACGCATGTTTATCCGTGCGGTAAAATAGTAAAACAGCTCGCTGGTAAACTTACCAGCGAGCTGTTTTTACTTTCCGGTGTTTATTTTGTTTCGCAAATAACACTAATTTTCGAAAAAATATTTCTGTTATCTTACAACCTAATTAAAAGGAGCTGAAATTATGTGGCATTTATCATTGCGTGAAAAAAGAATGTATGAAAATGCGATGAAACTATTTATTTACGAATCTGATGAAGAGTGGACAGATTACCTTGCTTATGCAAAGGAAAATGATATTGATCCATTTAAGGAAAAGAAGCAGGAGTTAGATGTAATACGCGATAGTTTAATGAACTATTTACCACTGCGATTTCATACATATGTTTTAGATCGTACGTTGAATACACCAAATGTTCCTAAACATGTACGAGAAGATTTTTTAGGATGGAGAAATGAACAGGAGCAGCTATTTGAAAATATTCTCGATGCGGCATATGAAGAAAAGCAGAAATCGTTAGCTTATATAGAACCAAAGGAAAGAGAGGTCTTTGAGCAAAGCCTTCATGATGCAACAATAGTTAGTATTCGCCGTAATGCTACTCAAGTAGAATTAACATTTGATATGGCAGGGGGCTTTACTGCAAAGTCAATCATTTCTCTAACGTTTAACAATATTTTAAGTGAAGTAGGTCAAGTAGAACCAGAGCAGTTTTATATTTATGATGAGCTCAGAAAAACAGCGAATGGAATGGCACTACGTGTTATTTTTGATTGTCCAGAAGTGGAATGGACGATTGAAGCAGAGGAGTTAGACGCTGAATTTTATTATCGCCCAAAAACATATAGTGATTTTGCTGAAAACGGTAATTTTTCTACGTACGTTCAAACATTGCAGCTAGAGAGTGGCTTAATCTTTATTACACCTCAATTAAAAAAACGAGTAATCGGGATTCAGCAACAAGCACCGTTTTTAATTTTAGAAAATAGCAATCTATATGAAAATGATCAAGGCGTTTTTGTGGATACAATACGTGTGGCAGAAAAATTAGATGATTGTATTCATTTTTTACATACAGATACATATGAAGACCCGTATGCACATTTTAGTGAGCCAGTACCAATACAGGACTTGGAGGAGGCGGCCCTCGGTACGGATTTAGAGTTAAAGGTTCGCGCATGGAATACAATGTATGCCAATCCAGTACAGCTCGCGGAGAAGATTAAGCATATTTTAATGCAGATGGATCCAACTCAAGAGGATGATATGATGCAAAATGTGTTTATTCGTCATTTTTACAATGAGGGAATCTTAACGACTGAGCTTCAAGCGAAATTTAAAGATATCTTAGCAGAATAACGCTTGTAGAAAGTAATGTTGAAAAGAGGCTGGGATATAACTGGTCGAAACCTTAAAAAGTGCGAGAAATCAATTTAGAAACGTTGATTTCTCGCGCTTTTTTGATGTGAAAATTTTTATACGCAAATTATTAGTGCGGTCAGATAGTGTTGCATGAAGGTAGATGTCGACATTTTTCGAAAGTTGGTAGATAAATTAAAAAAGTTGGTAGATAAACTAAAAAAGTTGGTAGATAAATCGATAAAGTTGGTCGATAAACAATTAAAAGTTCTCGATAAATCTCAAAACTGCAGCTCAGGGATGCCTTCGTTTTTGTCTTAATAGATAATTTATCTTTTCAACACTTGAATGATATTGTAAGATGAAATAGACTCCATATGATTACCTTTTGCAAAGGAAAGGATGTTATTTGATGATCCAATCTTTTTGGCAAAAGTACAAAAAAAGTATGTTGCTCCCCGGCATACTAGTAATCAGTGGACTTTGTTACTTCTTTTTTTCGAGATCTGACTCTTCACCTCCCCAAGAAGAGCTCATCGAAACAATCCAACCTATTGAACAAACTGATATGAAAGAATCTGTTGATGAAGCGGTCATACAGCAGGTATTTGTTGATATAAAGGGTGCTGTTATGTATCCAGGCGTCTATGAGCTGCAGACTGACCAGCGAATTATAGATGCAGTACAGCTTGCAGGAGGCTATACGCAGAATGCTGATACGCAACTCATTAATCATGCACAAAAAGTTGAGGATGAGATGGTTATTTACATTCCGATAAAGGGTGAAAAGCCTAACGATATTACCTCTAATATCTTGATGATGCCTACTAGTGGAGCATCACAAGGTGTCAACGGCGTAAAAGATCAAAAGGTTAATTTAAATAAAGCAGATGAAGCTGCACTTACGACATTATCAGGTATTGGTCCATCTAAGGCTCAAAGCATTATTTCGTATCGTGAGGAGAATGGTGGCTTTAAAACAATTGAGGACTTAAAAAAAGTGAGTGGTATTGGCGAAAAAACGTTTGAGAAGCTGAAGGATTTCATTACCGTTAAGTAATGGCAGGAAATTTTGAGATATTGACGTTTCTTTTCAAAAAGGGCTACACTATAGTATAAAAAGACTGTTGCAAAACGAACAGCTTATTAATTTATGGAGGTAGTCATATGGAGCGAATTACTTGGGATCAATTTTTCATGGCGCAAAGCCATTTACTCGCATTACGTAGTACATGTACAAGGCTTGCAGTAGGAGCAACTGTCGTTAGAGATAAGCGAATTATAGCAGGTGGTTATAACGGTTCAATTACAGGTGATGAACATTGTATTGAAAATGGCTGCTATGTTGTTGAGAACCATTGTGTGCGTACAGTGCATGCCGAGATGAATGCACTGCTACAATGTGCTAAATATGGTACGCCTACAAAAGGTGCAGACTTATATGTTACACATTTCCCGTGTCTACCATGTACGAAATCTATTATTCAAGCAGGTATTGAACGAGTGTATTACGCTACTGATTATAAAAATAACCCTTATGCACAAGAACTATTTAAAAAAGCAGGTGTAGAGGTTGTACACGTTCCGTTTGATGAACGTAAAATCGACTTTTTAAGCGATGAAAAATTAGCCTTGTACATAGACATGCTAAACGAGCTTCGTGAGAGTGGTATGCCTGCAGAAAAATTGCTCCCATATGAACAGAAGGTGAGTGCATTATTTGGCAAAAAGCTTTAAAGCATAAATGTATTTACGTAGCACTAGCTGTACTTGTTGCTTCAATAGCGGCACACAAGTCAGCTTGGCTACTCGCTATTCTTCTACTTTTCGCGTTATGGCTTAAATTGAAAGGTGAAAGGCGTTTAATTTCAGCGCTTGTTATAGCCATTGGATTTCTTTCTTATTTCTTCATCGTAACATTTCAACTGACGGAATCTTCCCCTCTACCGTCAACATTCTCAATAACTTGGACGAGTGAATATAAAATAAATGGTCAAAAGCTTAGAGGCTTTGTCAAAACTGAAACTGGTGAGAAACTGTATGTCGTCTATACATTTTCATCAGAAGAAGAGAAAAGCTTGTATGAAACTACTTCATTGACAGGCAGGACCTATCTAGTTCAAGGAGAACTTGTAGCCCCTCTTCCACCTGCACATGCATATGCGTTTTCTATGGAAAAATATTTAATCAGTAAAGGTGCTAGGGGAATATTTGAAGTTTCAAGCTGGACCTTTATTGAAGAGAAAAAATCTATACGTTCGTTTCTTGCTAAACAGAGACACTATATGAAAAAACATATTGAAACAACATTCCCGGATTCACTAGTTGCAGAGGCACAAGCGCTTCTAATAGGATTGCAGGATCAAGTCGATTATGAGCTTCAAAGGGCCTATCAAAAGCTTGGTATCACCCATATATTTGCTATCTCTGGTTTACATGTGGCACTTGTCTCATGGTTGTTTTTTGAAGGCCTTTTACGTCTAGGCGTACGGAAGGAAATGGCGACCTTAGTTTTACTCATCATTTTACCTATCTACGGGGTGATTGCGGGTGGTGCGCCTTCCGTATGGCGCGCAGTATCTGTTGTAGAATTAATCATGCTGATGCGTTACGCTAGGTGGCAAATATCGATTGACGATGCCCTAGCAATTAGCTTTCTTTGTTTTGTCCTACTTGAACCAGGTGTCATTTATCAGATTGGCTTTCAATTGTCATATTTAGCAACGGTTAGTCTCGTCTATTCGGGTGTCATTTTAAGACGATCCACGAACTGGTTAATCCGTTCATTTTTCATTACATTTGTATGCCAGCTTCTTGTTTATCCATTATTACTCCATCATTTTTATGAAATTTCTATTTCTTCATTTTTAGCGAATATTATTTTCGTACCACTGTTTTCCCTTGTTATTTTGCCTTTTAATATTGTCTTGTTTGTCATAACGATTATATCGATGCCAGTAGCGAAAGCTTTGTTTGTTGGATACGAGCCGTTCCGTGTGTGGCTTACAAAGTTTATTTTATATCTTCAGGAATTGCCGTTTCAGATGTGGTCGCCAGGGCAGCCTGCTATATGGCTTATTTGCGTAGCATTGATCAGCATATTAGCGGGCTTCTATTTTATAGAGATAAAACAGTATGGTAAATTTGCAGTTGTCATGTTTATTCCTGCATTGTGTATTCATTTATCACCGATGTTGTTTACCGATACTAAGCTGACATTTTTAAACGTTGGTCAGGGTGATTGTACAGTTATAGAATTACCGTTTAGAAGGGCTGTGTATGTTATTGATTCAGGCGGCGTACTACGCTTTGAACAGGAGATATGGAAGACTTCAGAAAGCCCATATGAGGTTGGGAGACAAGTTGTGGTACCATTTATGAAAGGAAAAGGGATACGAAACATTGATATTTTTATCGCCACTCATGCGGATGCTGATCACGTAGAGGGAGCTGAAGAGATTTTGCAAGAGATTAATATGCATGAAATTCATCTCACTCCTGGTTCGATGGATAAGCCTGTTATGCGGGATTTACTGATGGAAGCCAAGAAGCAAAAAGTTTCTGTGAAAGAAAAAATGCGGGGAACTGCATGGCGCATAGGAAAAACTAGTTTTTATTATTTATGGCCCCGTGACACTCTTTATGAGGGGAATGATGATTCAATTGTTTTATATATGCAACAGGGGTCATTTCGAGCATTGTTTACGGGTGACTTAGAGGAATATGGTGAACAGGAGCTTATCCATCTTTACAACAAGCAATTAGCGAATATGACAGTGTTGAAGGCTGGACACCATGGCAGCAAAACATCGAGTATGGAGCCTTTTGTAGAGCTGTTACGGCCTGAATTAACCATTTTCAGCGCGGGACTAAATAACCGCTATCGTCATCCGCATGGTGAGGTAGTGGAGCGTTTTACAAGTCGAAATTTAGCTACTTTAACAACTGGAATAGATGGGACGATTGAAGTAAGAATTCGTGGCAATAGTTGGTCTGTGCAAAAGGGAAAAGACCTTGTCCAATGAGCAAGGTCTTTTTCCTCGTACATTACATTCAATTATTTAGAGGCTACTTCTACTACTATCGCGATGAGAAACATAAGTGCAAACATTCCAAATGATACACCGAAGCCAACTCCTGAATCAGTTGCATCGTTACGGCGACATTGTATGTTTTTTCCTTCAAATGGATTCATTGTTATCCCTCCAATTCTGTTATTTATTATAAGACATCGTTTTCATAAAAGCTATATCGAAACGGAGAATTTACCATGTGGCAAAGAATCGACACAATTCGGTCAAAGTCACAAAGGAATTTCAAATCATGTATACTAGTAGTATTGCTAGATGGAGGGAAAATTATGATTTCAACGGTTTGGAATAATATCAAAAAAGGAGAGCTCTCACCAGTGTATTTACTCGTTGGTGAGGAAGGTTATTTTATAGATGAAACAGTTAAACGGTTAAAAGAAGCGATAGGCCCCGAAGAAGAGATAGAGATGTCAACATTTGATTTGGAAGAAATGCCAGTGGATGCCGTTATGGATGAAGCAGATACAATTCCTTTTTTCTCTGAGCGAAAGCTTATCATTGCTAAAAACGCATCCTTTTTAAAGGCAACTGAAAAAGGAAAAGAAAAAATTGACCATGATATTAAACGCTTAGAAACATGGCTTGCTAATCCTTCTGATTTTTCAGTTACAGTTTTTATCGCACCTTATGAAAAATTGGATGAACGTAAAAAAGTGACAAAGATGATGAAGGAGCATGCGTTATTAGTCCAAGCTGAAACACCAAAGGAGCAGGACTTAGCTGTGTGGATACAGAGTAGAGTTAAAGCAGAGGGCAACCGCATTACACAAAATGCGATTGAGCAGCTTGTCGCAATGGTTGGATCGAATATGCTACAGTTGCAAATGGAAATTGAGAAGCTAACCCTTTATATAGGAGATGGCGGTGAAATAACGGCTACGCTAGTTGAGGATTTAGTGGCAAAAACGTTAGAACAGGATGCCTTCAAAATGTTAAATGCTTATTTTGCAAACGATTCTGTAGGGGCACTGTCTATTTATCACGATTTACTACGTCAAAAGCAAGAGCCTATCATGCTTGTCGGTTTGCTTGCATCAAATGTACGTACGATGTCCAATGTGTTTTATTTATTAAAAAAGGGCTATCATCCACAGCAAATCGCAAAAAATTTAAAAATACATCCTTATCGTGTCAAGTTGATGGTTGAGCAGCGTAATCGTCCATCAGAGGAAAGTTTATTGAAGGCGTTATATCAGTTAGCAGAGGTTGATTTACAACTGAAATCAACTGGAGGCAATCGTGAGCGTTATTTAGAACTCTTTTTACTACGTCGGCTTTAAGGATTGTGTAGAAGAAAACATCTATTGATGAGCTGTCCGAAGCAATAGGCGCAGCTTTATCAAGGTGTAATTAATTTTCTTGTAAATTAAAAAGATCAGCTACTCTTAATAGAGTAAACTGATCTTTTATAACAATTACGCTTTTTTAGCAAGGCGAGACTTTTTACGAGCCGCCGCGTTTTTGTGGATAAGTCCTTTTGAAGCTGCTTTATCTAAAGATTTGTAAGCTGCTTGTAAAAGTTCTTGTGCGTTTTCAGCTTTAGCAGCAACAGCGTTCTCAGCTTTTTTCACTGTAGTACGCATTGCAGATTTAGCTTGAGTGTTAGCAGCGTTAGCTTTTTCGTTAACTTTTACGCGTTTAATCGCAGATTTAATGTTTGGCATATGTTTCACCTCCTAAAATAGGTACGAGATGATATCTTCTCATTGATTTCTTGTGTCAATACAACAAAAATCATTTTAACAAACGCTAGGACAAATTGCAATAGATAAATGCAAAGAATATTTACTTGACAGTTTGAACAAACTACAGTTGAGGTGAACTGTATGCAAAATTTTAATTGGCAACGTACGGATTTGATTGATGAGTCTGAAGAGGTAGTTTTACATCAAACGAAAGAGCAAAAAGATACACTTAAAGAGTCGAGTGGTATTCAAATTGAAGATATCAATGCTGGTCGGGTAAAAATCACTGATGTGCTCGTCGATGCAGAAGGTGAGAAGCAAATTGGAAAGAAGAAAGGGAAGTACATTACTCTTTCTGTGCCTACTTTGACGTTAGAAGATCAGGATGGATTTGAGCAGCTTGAGAAAGAATTGCTTGCGAATTTCAAAAAAATGCATGAATCCATGTCATGGAAAGAAGATGACAAAATTTTAATTGTTGGTTTAGGGAATCGGACAATTACACCAGATGCTATAGGACCGTATCTTATTGATCATTTGCATAGTTTAGATGTAATAGATGAAAAATTCGTCATGTATGCGCCTGGTGTAACGGGGCAAACAGGATACGAGACTGGTGAATTTGTAGCGGCGTTAGCAGAGCGACTAAAACCTAAATTAATTATTGTTGTAGACGCACTTGCAACGAGAGCTAGTGATCGCTTATGTAAAACAATTCAATTAACAGATACAGGGATACACCCTGGTTCAGGTGTAGGAAATCAGCGTAAGGAAATATCATATGAGATGCTTGGCATTCCTGTTACCGCAATCGGTATCCCAACAGTAGTTGATGCACCTGTATTAATTGCGGATGCTGTAGAGGTAATGCTACGTTCTATAGCTGCACGAGTGGCAGAGCGAAGTAAACCTTCATCCAAATTGTCATTGTCGTCTTGGCAACCAGATATAAATAAAGAACTAGATATGTCTTTAGTACAGCCGATTTTTGGAGAATGGGCTACATGGTCTAAAGAAGAGCGTCAGCAATTATTTGCAGAGACTTTCGCAGGCTCGCATACACAGCTAATGGTAACGCCAAAGGAAGCCGATTATTGGGTAGATAAGTATGCAAAAATCGTGTCTTCTATGCTTATGAAATGGGCAAATAATCTATAATTTTTTTCGTTCTAAAAGGCATACCCCCTCCATACGATAAGGGGAGGAGGGTGTGACTTTGCTAAAAAAACTACAGTGGTCATTTGGTTTATTGTTGTTCTTTTTCGTATTACCTGTCATTGCTGGGCAACTTCCGTTCAACAAGCAAGCATCGACTCCGATTAAAGAACCTGAGGATAAACAAGTCGTGTTTGCCGCTACTAATTTACCTGAACAAAGTGCACTGGAGCAGACAAAAGAGGAAACAAAGAATCAAGCAAAAGAGGAAACAAAAGATCAAACAAAAGATCAAACAAAAGATCAAGCACAAGATAAAACACAAGATCAAACACAAGATCCATTTAAAGTCTTGTTATTATTTACGCATTCACAGGAATCATATCAACCAATGGTGAAAGCTGTTAGCGGGAAGGCGGCCTATTATGATGAAAAAACAAATATTTATAATTTAAAAGATACTATTTCTAAGCATTTTAGCATGAATGGTATACAAACTGACGTTTTAGATGTTGATGTTATGAAGGAACTAAAACTTAAGGGAAAAAGTTTTCCGGATTCTTATAACTTTGTACGTCCTTATTTAGCAAAACGTTTACAAGAGCAATCCTATGATTTAGTGATTGATTTTCATCGAGATTCTGCCAAGAAAAATGCGACAACGATAACCCATAATAACGAATCGTATGCAAGGATTGCGATTGTCATTGGTGCAGAGCATAAGAATTATAGATGGAATACTGCTTATGCAGAAAGTCTATCAGCTACTATGAATGAAATTGTGCCGAAAATTTCCAGAGGTGTTATATCAAAAAGTGGTGACAATGTGGATGGACGTTATAATCAAGATTTAACAAAAGAAATGATATTAATCGAAATAGGTGGAATTGACAATACAGAAGAAGAATTGAATCGTACAATTGCTGTAATAGGAAAAGCTATATCAAAATCCTTCAATACAGGAAAATAAAAAATAGATTTTTTGGATTGGCAAAAAGCTGGACTTTTTTATAGTCTTCTTTTTGCCAATTTTTGTTTAGATATAGCACTTAATCATTTTTTGGACAAAGTATGAAAATTGAATGATTGTTAGCAAAAATACCAGGAATTTGTTTTAGAAAAAATAGTTGTTAAGCCTTTTAATTATTCATTTCTTGCCTTATAATTTTCGAGTCAGCACATAAAGATTTGACGAAGAGTTGTAAAAGTTTTAAAGCGGCATATGCAATAGGCGAAATACGCTAAGCATCTACCATTTTGGAGATGCTTTTTTGATGGATAAAATATGAATAAGATTAACCTTTATTTTAAAAGAATGAAGGAAAACATACATATGAGAAGTTATTTCCGAGTTGTTTATGTGATCAAAAAGAATATTAAACTTCTATCAGCAAATATTTTCTGCGCGAAAGCGAAACGACAGCGGCAAATGTTTTCTGCGCGAAAGCGGCAATTATGCCGAGGGATAATTAATAAATATTATTAGATGTAAACTTTTATTTATACTCATCCGTCATTTATATAAGTGAATGCACTGAATCATTAGTTAAAAGGGGACGATATTGACTTAATACTAAAATTTACACTATAAAAAAGGTTTGTAGATTATCGGAAGAAGAGGAAGGAATATTATGTCAGGCAAGACAGTCAATCATCGTTATATCCCTGGATTAGATGGGATTCGAGCTTTAGCAGTACTAGCTGTGATAGCTTATCATTTTAACTTTAAATGGGCCAGTGGAGGGTTCCTAGGAGTTGATATCTTTTTTGTTTTATCGGGTTACTTAATAACCTCTACTATTTTACCTTTACAAGGAAATCAATTAAAAGTAGGGCTAGGAGAATTTTGGATTGGACGATTTCGACGCCTACTACCTGCTGCGTACGTAATGATTATTACTTCATTCGCTTGGGCTACCTTATTTCATAAGGAACTTCTTCATACATTGCGCGGAGATGCAATATCTTCTATTTTTTATTCAAGTAATTGGTGGTTCATTTTCCATAAGCTCTCTTATTTCGACAGTTTTGGATCCCCTTCACCTATAAAAAATTTATGGTCTTTAGCAATTGAGGAACAATTTTATCTTATTTGGCCAATTCTGTTAATGCTAGGGCTTTATCTTGTTAAAAAACAGAGTAAATTAGCCATTTTTATCTTTATCGGTGCATTATGTTCAGCTGTGTTAATGGGCTTACTGTATGAGCCAGGAGCTGATCCTAGTCGTATATATTACGGGACAGATACACGTTCCTTTGAATTACTTATAGGCTGCTGGCTTGCTCTCGTTTGGCCGATGAAAAGACTATCTTCTCAAAAACTAACTACTGACCATGTTAATAAACTAAATGCTATAAGTTTGCTTGCTTTTAGTATTTTCATATTAAGTATTATTTTTGTAAATGAATATCAAACTTTCTTATATAGAGGAGGCATGTTCCTATTTTGTTTGAATGCAGCTATATTAATAGCGTGTGTTTGTCATCCAATTAGCATTTTAGGAAAATTACTTTCTTTGAAGCCTCTACGTTGGATTGGTTCAAGATCATATGGAATTTATCTATGGCATTATCCAATCATGGTGTTGGGTACTCCAGTCCACGAAATAGGTAATCCTACGTACTGGCGAGTTGCTATACAGCTAGTTCTTATTTTGATTATTGCAGAATTATCGTATCGTTTTATTGAAATGCCAATAAGGAAAGAAGGTTTCCGCTCCTATTATCGACAATATCTTGTAGTTAATAAAGATAAATGGGGCAGCATTTCGTTTACTAGAAAAATTTCTACTGTGCTTGTTCCACTATTCCTTCTAGTATTTTTTACTGGAATGACAGGCGTTATAGGAAAAGAACAAACGGAATCAAAAGAGTCTAAGCCAACAGAAATTAAAATAAATGGTGGAGAACAACCTTCTAAGCAAAATGATACCGTAGCGGAAAAAGAAACAACGGAAAGCGATTCATCGATTGTTAAGAATGAAAAAACTGAAACTAACCATCAATCGGACAAAGAAGAACCTAAGCAAGGAAAGAATGATACAACTGCTAATCCTAATGAATCCTATAATGGTATATTAGCTATTGGAGATTCTTTAATGATAGATATTGCTACAAGCTTACATAATGTCTATCCTAACATTACAATTGATGCAAAAATTGGTCGCCAAGTTTCACAAGCTGTCCAACTGGCACCAAATTATGCTAGTTTTAATGAGCCAAATAAAGCGGTTATTATTCAACTTGGCACAAATGGTTACTTTACGGATGATCAGATCGATGAACTACTTAAAGCATTCTCCAATGCCGATATTTATTTAGTGAATACTCGAGTACCGCGCTCATGGGAAAGTAATGTAAACTCTTCATTACAACAAAAAGCTCAAGAGCATGATAATATTACATTGATTGATTGGCATTCGGTTGCAATTAATCATCCAGAGTTTTTTGCTCCGGATGGTGTCCATTTAGTACAAAAAGGTGTTAATACGTTAACAAACCTTATTCAACAAACAATAAATATATAATTTAGTAATAAAATATCCAGAGTGCACGTAAGTGTAGCTGGATATTTTTTGTAGGAAAATCTTAAGCACTCTTTATCATTTTTTTATTGATTGCAGAGGAAATGGCACGCTATTTAGAATAACCATTGATTTAACAGCATTTATGCCGTTCTAATGTTATGTTACAGACTGCTCCTCTAATTCCTTCAATACATGGCCGTAAATCTTATAGACACAGCCTACAGTCCAGATACGAGATTTTCATTCTACATTGGCGTTCCAATGTTAATACTGTACGTTATTGTCGGTACATATTTGCATAAAAAAGGAAAGATTAATAATCCTAGTTAAAACCATTTTTAGATGCACAATAAATGACAAAGAAATTAAATAATCCAACTATATATAAATAGTTGTTTGCATCCATTTTTCTAGTGAATAATCAGAATATTTCAGGAATTACAATGAGTTAAAGGAGATACTGAATGTGTGAGGTTTTTAAATAAGAAATAATCCATTTGACTGCCCTCAATTCATTCTAGTTTTTGGTTGCTTAACCGGAAGATGGAATTTTCGAAATAATTTGACATTATTTTTTATCCTTGATAATATGAAATCGCATACATCACTTACATAGAAACTAGGGGGAGTAAATCAAATGGTGAAAACTCTGTACAAACTAGATTTAAGCAAATCAATGGAAGAACAGGCGCATCCCGGTCACAATCGATGGCACCCAGACATACCAGCAGCGTTTTCAGTAGATCCAGGTACTTCTTTTAGAATGGAATGTAAAGACTGGACAGATGGACAAATTAAAAATGATGATAGTCCAAATGATATTCGAGATGTGAATCTTGCACGTGTTCATGTGTTGAGTGGACCGGTCTATGTGAACGGCGTTGAACCTGGAGATTTACTTGTCGTAGATATTTTAGATATTGGTACTTTTCAAGATTCGGCGTGGGGGTTTAACGGCATTTTCGCAAGAGAGAATGGGGGAAGTTTCTTAGTTGACGAATTTCCAGAAGCAGCTAAATCAATCTGGGATTTTGAAGGCATTTATACGACTTCGAGACATATACCTGGTGTGAAGTTTGCTGGGATTATCCATCCTGGCTTAATAGGCGTTGCTCCCTCTATGGAACTTTTGCAAAAATGGAATGCACGAGAAAAAGAACTCATCATGACCAACCCGGACCGGGTTCCAACGTTGGCCAATGCACCGACTCCGGAGAGGGCAGTGGTCGGCACATTAAAAGGGGCTGAGTTTGATCGAGTAGCTAAGGAAGGAGCTCGAACAGTACCACCAAGGGAAAATGGCGGGAACTGTGATATTAAAAATCTATCTAAAGGATCGAAAATCTTCTTCCCAGTATTTGTGGAGGGAGCGAAGTTATCGGTAGGCGATCTTCATTTTTCACAAGGGGATGGAGAAATCACATTTTGTGGTGGTATCGAGATGGCAGGATGGATTGATCTAAAGGTGGATGTCATTAAAGGTGGCATGGAAACCTATAAAATTTACGAAAATCCTGTATTCCAACCGGGCCCAGTAGATCCAAACTATAATGATTTCCTCGTTTTCCAAGGGATTTCAGTAGATAATAAGGATGGGAAACAACATTATTTAGATGCTAATCTTGCGTTTCGTCGGGCATGCTTGAATGCCATTGAGTATTTAAAAACGCTTGGTTATACAGGTGAACAAGCTTATATGCTGCTGAGTACAGCACCAGTTGAAAGTCGAATCAATGGCATAGTCGATGTTCCAAATGCTTGTTGTACCATTGCAATCCCTACAAAAATATTCGATAAAAATATTATGCCAAAATGATAGGATAAGGAGGTTTATTCTTGCCTAGTTACACATTTCGTTGCAATGATTGTGGAGAGTTTACGTTATTTTTTAAATCAATGGCAGGGAATAAAGAAAAATCAACTTGTCCTATTTGCCAATTAGAGTCAAATCGGGTCTATTTTGCACCGAATGTGTATTCACTTTCGAGAGCACTTAGTTCGCAAATCGAAAAGGGAATGGAACCGCAAATTATGAGTCGAGAACAATTAGGGACCGATAAGCCAAGGAAAAAGGCGGGCGCAAATCGTCCGTGGCAATTCGGGTAAGCACCTGTTGCTTTACTAAATATATTGGCTAAAGATGCTATTCTATCATTCAGCGAAGGCGCCTACTGTGGTAGGCGAAAATAATAAGACTGACAGTAGTTTTCTGTCTAGTTTATTGCGGGTGGTATCCCCAAGCGCCGAGCGTTGTCGGTAGGATTTTTGATCAGATCCCGACAGAAGACTCCCACTTCAATCGTTAGCTAAGTGGCGAGTAGTTCAATTCAACGTACATTAATCATCTCTAAACGATAAAAAAGCTGATTGCCCGTTGTAAAATGGCCAATCAGCTTTTTGTGTAGTCTTGAAGTGCATTATCAAAGCGCCAAGCGGTTTAACAGCTGGCCAGGACATAACTTAGACACCGCGAATATCTTTATCAATCATCAGTGTATGGATTTCTAACTAATTCCAACAAATTTCTCCTAATATGCCGTCGTGGATTTGATCATTTTCACCTGTGAGGCGGTAACTAAAAGTCTAATAATAGTCGTCTTTTCGCTATGCTTCTTAAAAATGAGAAATCGTGAAATTTGAGGAGTGTTTACAAAGTACTTCCTTCGACACTTAAGTATAATCCTGCATTATTTATTGTCTAATTCAGAAGGAAATCATCCCCTTTTGTCGAATTAAAGTAGATGGAAAAAGGAGGGGGGTTTTATGCAAGGAGAACAGCTTAAACAAAGAATATTAAGAGAACCATCTAAATTTATTTCATATTTGAAAGAACTAATAAGCGAGAATAGATTTGACGATGGTGAAGCGTTAGAAATATCATTGCTCCTCATAAAAAATGGATCTGAAAGTTTATCGGATAAACAATGGCATGTCTTTTTAGAGAATGGTATTTTACGTGATAAATATGTAGATAAATGCGAAAGATGTTCTGAACATATTCCTTGGACAAATATGTACAGTGCTATATTTATCAATAAAGATTACCTTTGTTCTAACTGTAGTTATTTAGAAAATAAAGTTACCTTCCATAATTAGCTCTGAAGGGTTATCGAATGTACCTAGAAATGCACTGTACCAAGCAGTGCAAATTTTTATGTAAGTGTGCTATTCTTATAATTTACTAACAAAAAAAGACCGAAGCAATTAGCCTCAATTTTTCTTACTCACACATTCCTGTACACACGCTCGCCATATTTTTATTAGCCCCATTTAGCCCCAAATCCATGCATTTATATGCCTTATCTTGCAAAATCTAAAAACCGTAAAAACACTTATAAGTATTGATGTAATAGGCTTTTGAGTCTAGTTGTTGTTGTACTTTGCATATCTTTCATAGTATAATTCATTATAGTTTAATTAGGAGTGGAAAAGATGAACCGAGAAGCACGTTTAAAAAGACAAGAGAATATACGAAATTTCTCTATTATTGCACATATTGACCACGGGAAATCAACGCTTGCTGACCGTATTTTAGAGCAAACGAAATCTTTAACATCTCGTGAAATGAAGGCACAGCTCCTGGACTCAATGGATTTAGAGCGTGAGCGAGGCATTACGATTAAATTAAATGCAGTCCAATTAAAGTATGAAGCGAAAGATGGTGAAGTGTATACATTCCATTTAATCGACACACCGGGACACGTCGATTTCACATACGAAGTATCACGTAGTTTAGCCGCTTGTGAGGGTGCAATTTTAGTTGTCGATGCAGCACAAGGTATTGAAGCACAAACACTAGCAAATGTATACTTAGCGCTTGATAACGACCTAGAAATTTTACCTGTTATCAATAAAATTGATTTACCAGCAGCGGATCCGGAACGTGTACGTCAAGAAGTTGAAGACGTAATTGGGTTAGATGCTTCTGAAGCGGTTTTAGCTTCTGCTAAAGCCGGTATCGGGATTGAAGATATTTTAGAACAAATTGTAGAGAAAGTGCCTGCACCAACTGGTGACCCGGATGCACCATTACAAGCCCTTATTTTTGACTCTGTTTACGATGCTTACAAAGGTGTTATTATTTCCATTCGAATCATGAATGGTACAGTAAAACCTGGCGATAAAATTCGTATGATGGCTACTGGAGCAGAATTTGAAGTTATCGAAGTTGGTATACACACACCGAAAGTTGTAGCACAAGATGAATTAACAGTCGGTGACGTAGGTTATTTAACAGCGTCTATTAAAAATGTAGGTGATACTCGTGTGGGGGATACAGTTACATTTGCGAATCGCCCAGCAGATGGGCCATTAGCAGGTTATCGTCGTTTAAATCCAATGGTATACTGCGGATTATATCCAATCGATACTGCGAAATATAATGACTTACGTGAAGCGTTAGAAAAGTTAGAACTTAATGACTCTGCACTTCAATATGAGCCAGAGACATCACAAGCACTAGGATTTGGTTTCCGTTGTGGCTTCTTGGGGCTTTTACACATGGAAATCATTCAAGAGCGTATTGAGCGTGAGTTTAACATTGATCTAATCACAACAGCGCCTTCTGTAATTTACAATGTTCAAATGACGGATGGATCTATAGTAAAGGTTGACAACCCTTCATTTATGCCGGATCCTCAAAAGATTGATCGAGTGGAAGAACCATATGTAAAAGCTACAATTATGGTACCAAACGATTATGTAGGAGCTGTTATGGAACTTTGTCAATTAAAGCGCGGTAATTTTATGACAATGGATTATATTGATACGACACGCGTCAGCATTGTTTATGAAATGCCGTTATCAGAAATCGTTTATGATTTCTTTGATTATTTAAAGTCGAATACGAAGGGCTATGCTTCATTTGACTATGAACTCATTGGTTATCAGACTTCAAAACTAGTGAAGATGGATATCTTATTAAATGGTGAGCAAGTCGATGCACTAAGCTTTATCGTACACCGTGACTTTGCATACGAGCGTGGCAAAGTGATCGTTGAAAAATTGAAAGAATTAATTCCACGTCAACAATTTGAAGTGCCAATTCAAGCAGCTGTTGGCCAAAAAATTGTGGCACGTTCAACAATTAAAGCTATGCGTAAAAACGTATTAGCGAAATGTTACGGTGGGGATATTTCTCGTAAACGAAAACTTCTTGATAAACAAAAAGAAGGTAAAAAACGTATGAAACAAGTAGGTTCAGTCGAAGTACCACAAGAAGCATTCATGGCTGTTCTGAAGATGGATGATTCGAAGTAATGTTGATATAACAACGTTTATAAGGATTTTAATTGTGTGTTTTTATATTAGTATGGTGGAGGTTGCCACCGATTTGCCACCGCATTAAAATTGTGCCAGCAATTTATAAATCTTTTGCGATGGAATTAAAAATATCGACAGCATCTCTTGCCATCTTTTGAGTTAAATGGACATAGCGGTCTTCAGTAGTTGCTGACCTGCTATGTCCCAATCTTTTTTATACAGTTTTAACAGATGTACCATTCTCTATTAATGTCGTTGTATGTGTGTGACGCAATGAGTGATAGTTAAAACTAATATTTAATTTTTCTAGTATTATATTTGATGACACTTGGCGTACAATGTTCTCCATTTTCTTTTTTTAGGTCAACATATTCCTCCAGCCATAAAATTTTCATACACTAAAATCTTTCTTCGTAATATTGCTTCTACTTTTGACTATTATTTTCTTGAAATTCTCCAGTTGAAATAGGTAACTAAACAATTAAAACTAGGTGCTAAAAATGGTGAGTATCTAGCATTTTAATATTCATCCTAAAAATCCCTTTTTAAAAATCAGAAAAAACTAGTATACACGTCTATACATAGAATTAATCGCTACATATTCTAGCAATATAGAGAGCGCTCTCTAATACTAAAAAAATGAAAAGAGGGAATTTTTTGAGTGATCAATTAGATATTCAAGTTAATCAAGTCGAACCTTGTCCAGTAACATCAACAGAACAGATACCATTAACTACTGCTACTACTCCAGTAGTCGCTACACCGTTAGTGACTCCAACTATTAAAGTTCCAGTTGTACTTGCAGAACCAACACTTCAAATTGCTGTGGAGTCTGATATTACGCTTAGTCCTGCAGCAACAGAAATCAAAAGAGTGAAAAAAAATGTATTCCTAAATCAAGTGAAACTAGTACCGGTTGCTTTTGCGCGTATTGCTGGCACTGACTTTTTTGCGGTAACAAGAGCTAAATTATTTGTAGCTGGAAATATTCGCAAAAATATAGAATATGCTTCAGCAGCATGTAACGGGGCACTCCAAGATAGAATTGCCGATGTTCCGTTTTCAGGTTTTACAGACCTTACTTTCCCACAAACACTTGGAGGCCCTACTCCGATTTTAGGAATTTCCGAGTTTGCGGAAGCGAACTTCCTTAATGAAACTACGCAAATGGATGCTCGATTGGATAAAGCATTCTTCCAAAATCTAGTTAAATACAATGAACAACCATTTGGCGAGTTAGTAGCTGCAAACTTCTTTGAACTTGACTTTTCACCGGTTATGGCAGCACCAGAAGGCACTTTCGACACATTACGTGAAAAAATCGTGTTAGAGCTTACTGTAAAAGTACTACAAGTTCAACAAATTCGCCTTGGAGCTGGAACTAGTGTTATAACTCCTGTTCTTACAGGGCTTACTCCTCCAGTTAGTCCTTGATAATCTCTAGTTTTTAGAGGAGCAGAACAAAAAAAACGCAGTTCGCTGCAACAAAATTTAATCGAAAAAACAACCTTGTAATCAAATATTTGAGTTGGCAGTTGAAAGTGCGGCAGAATCTGATTTTCAACTGCCTTTTTGCATTTAATAACCAAAATGTATTTGACGGTGTGTTATTAGGGGAAGGCTAGAGGGTTGTAAACGGGCATTTATCAACAGTTCCCGAAAAATATTTTGTACAAATTAAATCTAAAGAAAGCACATTAAGATTTATTCATCAATTCTTAGAACAATCGATTTAAAAGCCTTACATAGATGTTAACAAGACTGTTTACATTGATAGAGATATAAAGACCACTCCAGTGTGTGACGGATGGTCTTATTTTTGCACATCATATCACCACCATATGTAGAAAATAAGGCGATAAAAGCATGAATAAAATTAAATAAAAAACAACCGAAAAATCCTTATGTAGTAAAGGATTGTCGGTTAAATAGAAATATAAAAAGATAAACTTGACTATACATTTCCATAGTCTAAAATATTCTTTTTCATTTTCATCTGTAAATTTTTATTTTTTATTTATTAGTTGCTGTTCAATTTCTACTACCATTTCATCAAAATTTATATGTTTCCATTCAAGCCCGCATAATTCTCCGACCCGAACACTACAATGAAGACCAATATAAAAAGGTAAATAAAATGGATGATCTTCATTTATTCTCTCATTCTTAGTCATGAATTTTCTTTCGATGAATTTTTTAATCATCCCTCGTAGTTTTGCAATCTTTATCTTTTAATAACTCGACATAATGCATTGGATTACAACACATATGATTTATAGAATCATTTGAGTCATTCTACTTGTAAATTATTTAAATTGTATTCCCTCTTAAAAGTTTCGATAAATTTAATAGCACTTTTTGAAAGGTAACGGTCCTTCAACCAGATAACGGCGGAATCTGATTGGATACTAAGTTCTTCGAGCTCCAATATTTTCAGGCCATTCATAGAAAATGAACTTAAGACAGATCTTGGAAGTAAGGAAGCACCGACACCTTCTCTAACTAGGGACATAATCATATCAGCGTCTGAACATTGACAGACAATATTTGGTTCATAGTGATATTTTCTACAAGCTTCTATAACCAGTTCGTATTGACCAACACCCTTAAAACGTTGTAGCAACATTAGTGGCATACTTGAAAGTTCATCTAGTTTTAATGTATTTTCATAATTCCACGTCTCGGGGATAACGGCTACAAAATGGTCCGGAGGTAATGGCAGTGAGGATAAGTCATCTGATTCTGATTCTAAAGGTAACCTGACTATAGCAACCTCAATATGCCTATTTCTTAAATCTTGTAATAATCGATAGGTATCCCCTTCGTATAAACGAAATGTAACGTTTGAATACTTTTCTCGGAAAAAACGAATGCGTTCAGGTAAGTGAGAAAAGCATGTTTTTACAGATCCAATTGATAAGGTACCCTTAAGTCCTTCTCCTACTTCTTTCACTTCCATAATTGTTTCATCAATCTGACTTAACAGATTGGTAGCTCTCTTATACAAAACTTTTCCTGCTGCTGTTAGTTCTATATTCTTTCCATTGCGTACTACCAAAAGAGTACTAAGTTCTTCCTCCAGCGCTTTTAGCTGTTGACTAAGAGGGGGTTGGGCCATATGCAATTTTTTTGCTGCTCGAGTGATTTGGCCTTCTTCAACAATAGTGGCAAAGTATCGCAATTGTCTTATATCCATGAAATTCCTCCTTAGAAGTATATTTATTTTGTATGCATCACGAATATTTTAAATATTTTAAATATTTTATACTTAATGATACATTAATCTTGTAAACGATTCCATAAAAAGGTATAGAGGGAGAAGATAAAATGTCTAGAATTCGAAAAGCTAAAGAAAGTTTAAAAGGTTCAATTGCACCAGTTATTACACCATTCAAAGAAGATGAAAGCTTAGATTTACAGACATTTAAAAGTTTAATTAACTGGCAAATAGAAAGTGGGAGCCATGGTATTTCGGTAACCGGTACATCTGGGGAACCTAGTTCTCTAACGATCGAAGAGAGAGAGCTTGTGATGGAAACAGCAATTAAAACGATTAACGGACGAGTTCCATTTGTTCCAGCAACGGGATCAGTTAATCATAATGAAGCACTTCGGCTAACAAAGGCTGCTCAAGAAATGGGAGCAGATGCTGCGATGGTCATTGTTCCATACTATAACAAGCCTTCCCAGCAAGCATTATATAAACACTATAAAACTATTGCCGATGCCGTGGATATTCCAATTATTATATATAACATCCCTGGAAGAACGGGTGTAAATATGGAAGTAACAACAATGGCTCGACTTGTTGAAGATTGCCCGAACATTATTGGTGCCAAAGAGTCAAATAAAGATTTTGAACATGTCAATCGGGTGCTATTAAATTGTGGGAGAGATTTTAGTCTATTCTCGGGAATTGAACTTCTTTGCTACCCAATGTTAACAATCGGTGGAAAAGGTTCTATTAGCGCCACAGCAAACGTTGCACCAGCAAAAGTAGCAGAAATGCACAATGCTTGGGAGGAAGGCGACGCTGAAAAAGCTTTAAATCTTCATTATGAATTGATGACATTAAATGATGTGTTATTCAAAGAAACTAACCCTGGACCAGTAAAAGCAGCTCTGGGCATGATGGGTAAAATTACGCCAGTTTTACGCAAGCCAATGGATTTACCATCTGAGGCACTTCAAAATGAAATTCGTGAAGTTTTAAATCAATACGGCATTTTATCAAATGAGATTGTAACTAAATAATAATTCAAAATCTAAAAAATTCTCTTACTCCTCGTTACAGGAGTAAGAGAAGAATGAGGAGTGTAATAACATGCAAGTTCAAGTAACTGAGACTCAAAAAAATCACGAACACAAGCAAGTAGAAAATGTAAAACTCTATATTAATGGACAGTTTGTCGACAGTGAATCAAGTGCTACTTTTGAAAATAAAAATCCATTTACCAATGAAATAAACAACTATATCGCTGAGGGACGTGAAGCGGATATAAATCAAGCTGTTCTTTCAGCAAAAGAAGCGTTCGAGAATGGTCCGTGGGGCAAGATGAAATTGAAAGAAAGAATGAAATATATTAATAGAATTGCAGATATCATCGATGAGGAGATTGAAGAAATTGCTTTCTTAGAATCATTAGATACAGGTCTGCCAATTAGCCAAACAAGAAATCAAACCGCACGTGCTGCAGAAAATTTCCGTTTCTACGCACGAATGGTTGAGACAAAATTGCATGGTGAATCTTACCCAATGGATGATGAATTCATTAATTATACAGTTTATAAACCATTAGGAGTTATAGGATTAATTACTCCGTGGAATGCCCCATTCATGTTAGAGACTTGGAAAGTAGCGCCTGCATTAGCAACTGGAAATACTGTTGTGCTAAAACCAGCTGAACTTTCACCATTAACTGCAAATAAATTAGCTGAAATTATTCATAAAGCTCAAGTTCCGGATGGAGTTTTTAATGTCGTTCATGGTTTTGGAGAAACTGCAGGGGCTGCTCTTGTTGCTCACCCAAGTGTGAAAGCGATTTCATTTACAGGTGAAACGACTACAGGTTCCACTATTATTAAAAACTCTGCGGATACTTTAAAGAAAACATCGATGGAGCTTGGTGGGAAATCACCTTTAATTGTATTTGATGATGCAGATCTTGAACGAGCTCTAGATGCAGCAATATGGGGGATTTTCTCTTTTAATGGGGAACGTTGCACATCCAATTCTCGAGTATTCTTGCATAAAAATATTAAAAATCAATTTGTTGAAAAATTAAAAGCACGTGTCGCTAACATTAAAATCGGTGACCCAATGGATTCATCAACACAGCTTGGTCCGCTAATTGAAAAAGATCACTACAACAAAGTAAAAAAATATATAGAAATCGCTAAACAAGAAGGTTGTGAAGTAATTCAGGGAGTGGTTCCGGAGAAGGTAAAGGCAGGTAATTTTGTACCACCGACACTTTTATTAAATGCAAGAAATGACATGAGAGTATGTCAGGAAGAAATCTTTGGTCCCGTTATGGCCGTAATCGAATTTGAAACAGATGAAGAAGTACTTCATATGGCAAATGACGTATCTTACGGACTAGCTGGTTTTGTATGGACAAAAGATTTAAAACGAGCACATCGTATGGCGGATGCTATTGAAGCAGGTATGCTTTGGATTAACGCTCAAAACGTACGAGATCTTCGAATTCCATTTGGCGGTACGAAAGATAGTGGAATTGGAAGAGAGGGTGGTCATTACGCAATTTTTGAATTCTATACAGAACCAAAGGTAATCCATGTTGCTATAGGTGATCATCATATTCCGCAATTTGGGAAGTAAAAACTATTTTTTGAGGGGGAAACAATAATGCCAGCAAAAACAGGGAAGCAATATATTGAAAGAGTTGATAATGCACAGGCAAATATATGGATTGATGGCAAACGAGTAGAAGGGAAGATTTCTGAACATTCAGCTTTTAAAGGGGTTATGAAGACTCAGGCAGAACTTTACGATTTGCAACATGATCCAGACAAAAAGGATTACATGACATATGTATCTCCAACAACTGGTGAACGGGTAGGTACATCTTTTATTCAGCCAAAAACAAAAGAAGATTTGGTGACACGTCGCAAAATGATGCAAGAATGGGCGAAATATAATGGTGGCATGATGGGACGTTCCCCTGATTACATTAATGTCGGGATGATGGCGTATGGTTCAGCTTCAGAAATGTTTGGAAAACAGGACTCCATCTATGCCGAAAACATGACCAACTACTACGAGTATTGTCGTGAAAATGATTTATCTTTAACACATACGTTGATTCAGCCTCAAGTCAATAGGGGAGTAAATTCAGCACAGCTTCCAGATCCGTTTATTGCAGCACGGATTAAAGAGAAAACATCTGAAGGGGTCGTTATTAAAGGGGCAAGATTACTTGCTACTCAAGGTGGTATTACCGATGAAATCATGGTATTCCCATCTACTTTGTTAAAACAATCAGCTGAAGAAAATCCATATGCATTTGCATTTTCTATTCCTAATAACACACCGGGCTTAAAATTTATTTGTCGAGAATCTTTTGATTATGGTAAGTCTCATTTCGACCATCCGCTAGGATCTCGCTTTGAAGAAATGGATACCATTGTTGTGTTTGATGATGTTGTCGTTCCGTGGAATCGAGTCTTTGCCCTTGGTGATGTTAATGTGTGCAACCAGGCCTACAATGAAAGTAATGCAGTTGTTCATATGACGCATCAAGTTGTATCAAAAAATATTGCGAAGACAGAGTTTGTACTTGGTATTCTTCAATTAATGGCAGAGACAATTAATATTGGCCAATACCAACATATACAGGAGAAAATCTCTGAGGTAATTATTGCACTTGAAACGATGAAAGCATATGTCGTTGCTGCCGAAGCAAATGCAAAAGTGGATAGATGGGGAATTATGACACCAGAGTTTGCACCGTTAAATGTAGCACGTCATTACTTCCCAAAAATTTACCCTCGCTTTACAGAAATTATGCAACTAATGGGTGCAAGTGGCTTAATGGCGATTCCATCAGAATCAGACTTCAATTCTGATATTCGTCCGGATCTTGATAAGTATTTACAATCAGCCACTGGGGATGCTTATAATCGTGTGAAACTTTATCGTTTGGCATGGGATGTATGTATAAGTTCATTCGGTTCTCGACAAACACTTTATGAGCGCTTCTTCTTTGGTGATCCAATTAGAATGGCAAGTACGCTTTATAACGGATATGACAAACAGGAATATGTTGATCGTGTAAAAGAATTTTTGGATCGATCAGAAGAGTTTGCTAAAAATAGCTAATTAAACGACTAAGGGAGATGAGGAGTATGGATTTCAATATCATTCGTATTGCCAGAACGGTTATTAATGTGAAGGATTTAGACCGTTCAAAAGATTTTTATGTAAAAGCGCTCGGCATGATTGAAACGGAAACAAAGGACGACTGTGTTTATTTGAGAGGGCTTGAAGAACACACACACCACAGCTTGGTTCTTAAAAAGTCTGATAAGTTAGGGGTACATGCACTCGGTTACAAAGTAGCAAAAGAAGAAGATCTTGACCGTCTGGCCGAATTATTTCAATTAAAAGGCTTAAAAACAAAGTGGCTTAAGGAAGGAACTCAGCATGCTCTTGGGCGTGCACTGCATGTACATGATATTTCAGGGATGCCTCTTGAATTTTTCTGTAAGATTGAAAAAGCAGAGCGCTTACTTCAGCGCTACGACTTATACAGCGGTGCCCGAATTCAGCGGATTGACCACGTAAACTGTGCTGTACCGGATGTAGAAAAAGCTTACAACTTC
Source organism: Lysinibacillus sp. NPDC096212 (assembly GCF_044763105.1). Classification (NCBI taxonomy): domain Bacteria; kingdom Bacillati; phylum Bacillota; class Bacilli; order Caryophanales; family Bacillaceae; genus Lysinibacillus; species Lysinibacillus sp. NPDC096212. The sequence continues at coordinate 115,553 of NZ_JBIWFQ010000009.1, forward strand.
TTTATCAACGAGCTAGGTTTTGCATGTTCTGAATATACAACTATAGAAGATGGTAATATCTGGGCTGCGTGGCTCCACCGCAAACAGACCGTGCATGATCAAGCCTTTATGAACGGAGATGGTCCGCGTCTTCATCACTTTGCTTACTGGCTACCGGATCCACTTGCTCTAATTCACTGCTGCGATGTTTTAGCTTCTCTTGGTTATTCAGAGAACATTGAAAGAGGTCCAGCTCGCCACGGCTTATCCAATGCGTTCTTCTTGTATTTAAGAGATCCAGATGGATACCGCATTGAGCTGTATAACGGAGATTACTTAACAAGTGACAATGACTTCGAGCCAATTCGATGGGATTTAAATGACCCACGTCGTCAAACATTATGGGGGGCAAAAGCACCGGACAGCTGGTTTAATGAAACGTCTCCGTTTTTAGATATTGAAACCAATGAACAAATTCAATCGACGGCACCAAACCTTGCACAGCGCAAACCAGAATTAGTTATTTAAATAAAAAGAATGGAGGAATTTCAATGGATGATCGTACATTTCGAGATGCCATGGGTAAATTTGCAACCGGTGTAACAGTTATTACAACGGACATTGATGGAGAGCCTCATGGCATGACAGCAAATGCCTTCATGTCAGTGTCGTTAAACCCGCAACTCGTACTAATATCGATTAAAGAAAATGCAAAAATGCTGGATAAAATTAACCGCTCCGGTAAATTTGCAGTGAATATTTTATCGGAAGACCAGCAAGAAGTTTCTATGTTATTCGCCGGCCAGATCAAAGAAAAGCGTGAACCAGAATTTGACCGACTAAATGAAATGTCGGTAGTAAAGGATGCGCTGGCGAATATTACATGCAATGTATATGGAAAGCAAGTAGCTGGTGACCATACGCTGTTCCTTGGAGAAGTAGAAGATATTGTCCTTCGTGAAGGAAATCCTCTGACATTCTTTGCAGGGAAATATGGCCAGCTCGCTGCACCGCAGTTAACTTAACATATAAGGAGAGGGCCAACGATGAAGACAATTTATATCAAAAGTTCAATTGATAAATCAAAGTTCACTGAATTAGAAGCTTGTGTTTTGGCCCTTGGTTTTTTTGATGGAGTTCACATCGGTCATCAAAGAATTCTTGAAACAGCAAAACAAATTGCTGTGCAAAAACAATGCGCCTTTGGTGTTATGACGTTTTATCCGCACCCAAAAGATATACTCTTTCCTCATATGGAGCCAATGACTTATTTAACTCCGCTTCCTTTGAAAGAAGATCGATTTGAAAAGCTGGGTGTTGAGAAATTATTTGTTGTTGAGTTTAGCCCTGAGTTTGCCCGTCTTTCTCCTAACGATTTTGTTGAACAATACATTATAGAACTTGGATGTATACATGTTGTAGCAGGCTTTGATTATCATTATGGCTATAAAGGACTCGGTAATATGAAAACGTTATCAGAGTATAATCCCGGAAGCTTGGAAGTAACGACTGTCTCAAAGATCCAACATTGTGATGAAAAAATTAGTTCAACAGCAATCCGAAAATTGCTTGATGAAGGTCATGTGCAGAAGATTCCTATGTACCTTGGCGATTTTTATGAAATTAATGGAGAAGTGAATCAAAGTTCTCTTTTTTACAAAAAACATCAGTTTCTTAAATTAATAGTAAAAAAGAGATACCGAATGCCTAAACCTGGTATTTACCATATTCAAGTTGAAATAGATGGTAAAAATTATGATGGAACCTGCCACCAAATATCTATAAATGAGCAACACTCTTCATTACTAATACAATTGAAAGATTGTTCTGTAAACCCATACAAGAAGCGGATTAAGGTAAGGTGGCTAGATTATAAATATGGCAAGCAAAATGAGTCATATGGAATGAATGAATACATGAAAAAAGATGAGCTAGTGATCTAATTAATAGTTGGATATAACAGAAAGGAGTAGAATATGAATTTAAAAGTGCAAGCAAGAAAGAAAAATTTATACATTGATGGTCAATGGCAAGAAGCCACTGAACATGCATCTCTAACATCTCCATACTCTGGAGATGTTATTGCATATATTCCTAAGGCTAATGAAAAAGAAGTGAATGAGGCGATTGAAGCTGCAGTTCGTGCAAAAACAGTAATGGCGAAAATGCCAGCTCACGAACGTGCAGCTATTTTGGAACGTTTGGTAGCTTTGTTTGAGAAGCGTTTAGATGAAGCTGCAGAAATTATCGCTTTAGAAGCAGCGAAACCAATTGCTACTGCAATCGATGAAGTGAAACGAACAATACAAACGTATAAGTTTGCAGCTGAAGAAGCAAAGCGAATTCATGGAGAAACGCTTCCATTGGATGCTGCACCAGGTGGAGAAAAACGAGTAGCATATACGGTGCGTGAACCTATTGGGGTTATTGGAGCGATTACTCCATTTAATTTCCCGATGAATTTAGTTGCCCATAAAGTAGGTCCTGCCATTGCCGCAGGAAATACAATTGTATTAAAACCGGCAAGTCAAACTCCACTATCTTCCTTCTTTTTAGCCGAGTTGTTACAGGAGGCTGGTTTACCTAATGGAGCTTTTAATGTTATTACTGGAAGCGGAAGAGTCGTGGGGGATAAAATCGTGACCGATGGTAGAATTGCAGCTATTACATTTACGGGAAGTCCAGCTGTTGGGATTGGTATTCGAAACAAAGCAGGACTGAAGCGCGTGACATTAGAACTGGGTTCAAATGCAGCCGTTATTATTGATAAAGGGATCGATATTGATTCAATTATTAATCGTTGTGTGAAGGGAGCCTTTTCTTTCCAAGGTCAAGTATGTATATCATTACAACGAATTTATATTCATGAAAGTTTGTACGAAACATTTGTACAAAAATTCGTTGAAGCAACTCAACAACTCAAAATTGGTGACCCTTTAGATCCAAGTACGGATGTTTCAGCGCTTATTTCAAAAGGAGATGTGGAACGTACTTTAGACTGGATTCATGAGGCGAAACAACATGGAGCAGAAGTAGCAACTGGGGGAATCGCAAAAGGGAATATTCTATTGCCAACGGTAATATTAAATGCAGAGTCTTCTTTAAAAGTTTCGTGTCAAGAAGTGTTTGCTCCAATTGTGATCATCAATAAAGTTCAAGCAGTAGAAGAAGCAATTGAGCAAGTAAATGATTCGCGATATGGTCTCCAAGCGGGAATATACACGGATAATGTTCATACAGCGTTAACTGCAGCTGAAAATCTTCATGTTGGAGGCGTAATGATTAATGACATTCCAACGTTTCGTGTAGATCACATGCCTTATGGGGGTGTGAAGGAAAGTGGAGTTGGAAGAGAAGGAATAAAATATGCTGTAGAGGAAATGACAGAGCTAAAACTAGTGGTTTTTAATAGAAATTAAAAATCGAAGAATTAGAAGCATTTAAGTACCCTATTAAATTATTAGGAAAGAGGTGCTATCAATTTGGAGCTAGTAAAAGAACAGAGTAGTGTAAAAAAAGACATCGAACAACAAGACAACAAACAAATAGATTATGACAAAATTTCCGCTTCGGAGGATTTTAAACAACTACTTTTATATAAGAAAAAGTTTATTATTCCATACACAATTTTTTATTTGGCTTATTCACTAGCTTTACCATTCCTAGCCTTGTTTACAAATCTATTAAACGTCCAAGTAATAGGAGACATTACGTTGGCGTGGATTTACGGTATTTCAATTATCTTTATGTCATTTGGGGTATGCAGTGTTTATGTAAAGAAGGCTGCTGAATTTGACGAAAAGGTAAAGCAAATCATAGTAAAAGAGGGGCTGTAGACATATGGGATGGGATATTATTCTTCTTTTTATACTCATGTCAATAGGGGTACTTTTCATTACGTACTATGCTTCAAAAAAAACAAAAACTGCAGGTTCTTTTTATACAGCTGGAGGTGGTCTGACTGCTAGGCAAAATGGTCTTGCTTTAGCTGGAGACTTTATGTCTGCATCTACCTTTTTAGGGTTAATTGGAGCCTTTTCTTTAACGGGATATGACGGATTTTTCCTCATGTACGGTGCCCTTGTTTCTTTTCTTGTCATTTTATTTTTAGTTGCAGAACCATTAAGGAATCTTGGAAAATATACGCTAGGTGATATGATTACTGCGCGATTTAAGTTTAAACAAGTACGAGGTGTAACTGCCTTCAATACAATAATCATCTCAGTTTTTTATATGCTCGCACAGCTTGTTGCTGCAGGAGCTTTATTCAAATTATTATTAGGTATTCCGTATAATATTTCAGTCCTTATTGTTGGTGTTGCTATGTTAGCTTTTGTTTTGTTTGGAGGAATGACCGCAACAAGCTGGGTTCAAATTATTAAAGCCGTTCTTTTAGTAGGTGGAACCTTTATTATGTTTGTAATGGTTATGTGGAAATTTAATTTTAATTTTATTGGCATTTTTACTGATATGAAAACAGCCACTCCTTTTGGAATGGATTTCTTAAATCCTGGTTTAAAATATAAAAACGGATGGGATGCAGCTTCTTTAACACTTGGGCTCATTCTTGGGACAGCGGGTCTACCCCATGTATTAGTTCGCTTTTTAACTGTACCTAATGCTCAGGTTGCCAGAAAGTCAGTTGTTTGGCTTATGTGGATTATGGGGCTATTCCATATTATGGTCATTTTCCTTGGGCTTGGAGCAGCAAAACTAGTTGGGACTTCGAATATTATAGAGGCTAACCCAGCAGGGAATATGGCAGCGCCATTATTAGCAAAGTTTATTGGTGGAGATTTTATGTTTGCTTTCATTTCTGCGGTTTCTTTTGCTACTATTCTCGCAGTTGTTGCTGGAATTGTAGTTACAGGAGCAACAGCATTTTCCCATGACTTTTATAACGAAATTTTAAAAGACGGGAAAGCAACCGAAAAACAGCAAATGTTTATGGTACGTCTTGCATCGATTGTCATCACTGCTAGTGCCGTTGCCTTATCACTATTTCTTCAAAATTTTAATGTTGCCTTTTTATCATCACTCGCTCTAACATTAGCAGCGAGTTCGAATTTACCAGTTATTTTATTAACTATTTTTTGGAGAAAATTCAACAAAACTGGAGCAATCTTTGGGATGCTTATAGGATTAATTAGCACGATTGGTCTGGTTATGTTAAGTCCAAATGTTTGGAATCCACAACCAGGTGTAGCCTTATTTACTGGTAATCCTATTTTCCCTCTTGCATCACCAGGAATTCTTTCAATACCGTTAGGTTTCTTAGGCTGCTATATTGGTACATTTATAGGAGCCCGTAAGTCAAAAAATGTAGAGGATAATTTTTCGGAAATTATCGTTAAGTCAAATATAGGTAATGATGTTAAAGGTGTAGTTAATCATTAGTAATAGTTTTGCAAGGTCAATAATATTAAGTAATTATCAGAAGAATTTACGAGTTTATGAGAGGAGTGAATAGTTATGAGTAAGGCAATTATTAAATTTAGTGAAACCCTTCACACAAAAGAAGTGGAGGTAGATCCTCAAAGCAATACAATTATTCTCGGTGATAGAAATTTAACCGTAGAACAGTCCTCTTTAGAGGCGCCAATTTCGGGTACAGTATATGGGGCTTTATTAAATTATAGTGGCGAGCTTAAGGCATTAGGTTCATCTTTAACAAAAGAACCTTATAAACAGCCTCCCAAAGCGCCTGTCTTATATATAAAACCGGTGAACACCATTACTGGATTTAAATCTTCAATTCCATTACCCGAGGATACATCTCATCTGCAAGTAGGTGCCTCATTAGGCATTGTCATAGGGAAAAATGTTACTCGTGTAACAGAAGAAAAAGCTTTAGATCATGTATTAGGATACACCATTGTAAATGATGTGAGTATTCCACATGAGAATTTTTATCGACCAGCTATTAAACAAAAAGCAAGAGATAACTTTTGCCCTGTAGGTCCATGGATTATTGAACGCGATGCAATCTCTGACCCTAATAAGTTGACGATTACTGTATTCGTTAACGATGAATTAAAACAAAAGAATACAACGGCCAATTTAATTCGTCCTGTATCGCAATTGATTTCTGAAATTTCGGAATTCATGACGCTGTATGAGGGAGATGTTTTACTGGTTGGGGTACCTGAAAATCCCCCGCTTGTGAAAGAGGGAGATCGAGTACGGATTGCAATCGATGGAATCGGTTATTTGGAAAATACAGTTAAATGAAAATCTCATTGTTTTGTAAAGGAGCGCGATTATTATGAAACATGCACGTGTAGTATTTCAGGATGTCATTCATCAAGCAATTGAAACAAATGATGGTCACCTGAAACTAGATAATGGACAAATTGTTTCTGAGGAGGAAGTGGTCTGGCTACCGCCTGTCCAACCTAGAACCATTTTTGCTTTAGGACTAAATTATGCAGATCATGCAAAGGAACTTGCTTTTCAAGCACCAACAGAACCTTTAGTTTTTCTAAAAGGTCCTAATACTTTGATTGGTCATCGAGATCAGACTTACCGACCGGCTGAGGCTACCAATATGCATTATGAATGTGAACTTGCAGTTGTCATTGGTCGTTCCGGGACAAACATTAAACGAGAAGATGCTTATGATTATGTAGCAGGATATACCGTTGCAAATGACTATGCCATCCGTGATTATTTAGAAAACTATTATCGTCCAAATTTAAAAGTGAAGAATAGAGATACTTGTACACCAATCGGTCCATGGCTAGTCGATGCAAAAGATGTTGAAGATCCTATGAATCTTACATTGCGTACTTATGTAAATGGAAAAGTGACTCAGGAAGGCACAACGAAAGATATGATTTTTAGTATTCCGCAATTAATTGAGTATTTAAGTAGTTTTATGACATTAAATAAAAACGACATTATCCTTACTGGTACTCCTGAGGGCTTAGTTGATACAAAGGAAGGAGATGAAGTCATTACTGAAATTGAAGGAGTGGGACGACTAGTAAATACCATTATTAGCGAAAAACATTTCTTAAAAACTAAAAGTGATAACGCTATTTTTAGTCAGTGAAAGGGATGAAAACATGCCGCATTTTATTGTTGAGTATACCGATAACATAAAGAAAGAAACAGACATTCCGAATTTGCTTAAAAAAGTGAATGATGTTTTGATTAGCCGTAGTAATCTTTTTCCGACTGGAGGAATTCGATCAAGAGCAGTTGAACTTCAAGATTACCGAGTAGCAGATGGAGCAGAAGATGATGCATTTGTTCATGCTATATTAAAAATTGGGGCGGGAAGATCGGCTGAAAATAAGAAAGAAACTTGTGACGAATTATTCGAAGTAATGAAGGATCATTTTGCTGATCTATTTACTAGACGATACCTGGCATTATCTATGGAATTGATTGAATTCAGTGAGGAAGGTACTTACAAGTATAACAATATTCATACACGTTTTAAAAAGTAAGAAGGCGTGTAAGTCGTTCATTCCTATTCTTTTATTTTTTTGCTTCTCTTAGCAATTATCATCCTGATAAGTATAGTTCCGCTTTTTACAATAAAAAACAATTAATACCGCTTACAATTTAGGTTACATCGCGTTAAGTATAGATTTTCATTTCAGGAAGGGGACTTTAAATGACAAAGAATCAGGCTTTAGATGTGAACTGCATTGAATGGGCAAGTAAAATAAACAAAAGTTATATTGGCGGTCAATGGGTAGAGGGTGGTAGTAAAAGAACTTATTCAATAAAGGATCCATATGATCAGTCAACTATTACATCTGTAGAATTAGCGAATGTAGAGCAAATAAAAGACGCATATCACAAAGCAAAAGTAGCTCAAAAGGAATGGGCTAAATCTACTCCAGAACAAAGAAGAGAGGTTTTAACGAAAGCATTAGACTATTTAGAGAAAAATAAAGAGCATATTTTGGAATTAATTACACGGGAAACAGGTGGAACACTACTTAAAGCTCATATTGAGTTTGGCTTTGGGGTTAGTGACATAAAAGATTCTATTAATATGGTTGATGAAATATACAGACCCCAAAATTATGCATCTACTACACCAGGAAAGGTTAGCCGTGTATATCGATTGCCTTTAGGTGTAATTACGTCCATCACACCTTTTAACTTTCCATTTAACATGGCAACAAGAACAATTTTCCCGGCCATTGCTCTCGGGAACAGTGTTGTTCATAAACCAGATCTCCAAGTTGGAATAGTTGGTGGACAAGTTTTTGCAAAGGCTTTCGAAGAAGCAGGACTTCCTGCTGGAGTGTTTAATTCAATTTTAACCGATCTTCAAGAATCAGAAGATGAATTCCTGTTAAATAAGAATTCTTCGTTTATCAGTTTTACAGGATCAACTGCAGTAGGAAAACATATTAATAAGGTAACAGGCGGAACATTAAAACAAATGGCATTAGAACTTGGAGGCAATAATCCTTTAGTAGTTTTAGGAGATGCCGACGTTGAACAAGCTGTGAGAGCCGCCATCTTCGGGAAATTTTTGCATAGTGGCCAAATCTGTGCGATTACAAACCGAATTATTGTTCATAGAGATATTTATGATGAATTTGTTGCTAGATACGTAGAAAAAGTAAAGGGATTAACAGTAGGAGACCCCAAGGACCCTAACACAATTATTGGACCTGTTATAAATGAAAAACAAGCTGATAAAATCATGGATTTAGTTAATAAAGCAAAGGAAAGTGGATTAAAAGTTGCCGTAGAAGGTGACCTTACAGGGAATGTTATTTCTCCATTTGTATTTGTTGATGTACCTAATGATTCAAGTCTTGCATCTTGTGAAATCTTCGGTCCTGTTGCACAAATTATTCCGGCTGAAAGTGATGAAGAGGCCATTCGTTTTGCTAATGACACGGAATATGGACTATCCTCTGCCATTATAACTAGTGACTTAGAAAGAGGGGAAAGATTAGCCCTTGAGATCGAATCTGGTACAACACATATAAATGATATGCCTGCAGTGCTAGAAGGAAATGTTCCATTTGGTGGAGTGAAACAAAGTGGAATTGGGCGATTTGGATATGAATGGATTGTAGATGAGTTTACTGTTACGAAATGGGTATCCGTACAGACAAGTAAATTAGATTATCCGTTTTAGGATTGCAGCGAAGTTCAAATTACTTACAGCTCGATACTATTAAGAGGATATTAATAGATTTGAAGATATTTCTCAATAAAGCATTGAACCGTTGTTAGAAAAGCCTGTAACCTTGAGTGACAAGGGATACAGGCTTTTAACTTACTATGAATGGGAAAGCGCTCTTTATAGCTGTTTTAAAGTCTGCCCGCTATTCGTAACTCGTCTACTTTTTCGAAGAATTTACCATCTTCATCAAATAAAAGGAACACTGAGGGGAAATAATTAATTATCTAAATTTTCCAAAAGTTTTATTGATTATTTTTCCTTTTTTTATTACACTTATTTTACGAACATTCGTAAACAACATTAGCAACTTTCAAACCGTTGATTTAGCTGTTATTCGATTAACCGAGGAAATTATCACATATTAAACATCGATTTGTAAGCGTTTACTAATTTGTATTAAAGGTGGTATAAAGTTGATTAATCCTTTAAATTCCAAAATAATTAGTTACTTGCCGTCTCAGCCTGACTTTGAATTTCAGACAGATTACTATACTGAACAAAAAGTTAGAATTAAACCAAATCAACCATCTATTCTGTTTTACCAATTTAAAATGGGAGGGGTCAGTAATCAAATTTCTGTTATCCCGGATGGGTGTATCGATATTCTCATTAATTGTGATCAGCATTACGGTAATATTTGTGGAAGCGTTACTAAAAGTAGAGAGATTAACCTTCTCCCAAACAGTACATACTTTGGGTTTCGTTTTCTGCCATGTCTAGATATTAAGAAAATAAAATTCGGTATAAAAGACCTTACAGATAAAGAAGTTTCCTTAAATGAAATGTTTCCTGTAAATACGAATATTTTAGAAAGGGTAGTAACCTACGATAGTTTTACGGAGAGAGTCAATGAAATATTGGGAAGTCAAATTTTTGAGATTGATAAATCATCAAAACTAATAAAACAAGCATTATATAATATATACGCGACAAGAGGTAATATTACCATAGCTCAACTTGCAGAAGAAGTAGGATATTCAACTAGATATTTAAGAAAACAATTTGAAGATCATATTGGAATTTCCCCAAAATTATTTAGCCAAATAGTAAGATTTCAATCATCACTAAATATGCTTCTGAGGACAACCCACTCTACGTTAAATGATGTTATTTATGAGAATGGTTATTATGACCAAGCCCATTTGATACATGAGTTTCGGAATTTTGGATGCATGACACCTTATCAATTAACTGGGCAAAAAAGTTGCCTGAAAACCAGCTAAATAATGTTTGTATAGCTCAAGCAATTACTTATTTAAGTAATTGCTTTTTTAAGTGCACCCGGCATGCGCATACTTGAAGAATCCTTGGGTGAAAATTTAGAATGTTCCGATTTTTACAATATCAAATTATCTTAATCTGATAATCTGTAATTAATATAAAGAATGCTTATTTTCCTACTACAGTTCTAAGGAAAAATGGGCAATCAACAAAATCAAAGAGGGGAGTCAGATGAATGACGAAATACTAACTGTTTATTAGTTGTAACTGGGTTGAGGCCGTGTTAGGCAGAACATTTTCGTTTATTAATCCCAGAACTGAAAAGTGAATTCCGTCTTATCCGAGGTCAGACCAGAAGATGTGGACCTCCAGTCAAAGCTACTAGGAAGGCTTTTGGCTGAAATGGTTCCATCGAAACATGGCCGTTTGCTATATAGAGCTGCGCTAAGAATGCGGGAGTATTTTGATTTTCTTGCGGAAGTAGAGTGAAAAGAAACTGCCTGCCTATCAAAGCAGATTTTGTGCAAGGTTCAATCTAAGATGATTTTATGGAGCTATTTGTAAAGAAAGCACAGTCGATATGGGTAGGAAATCCTCTAGGTCCGACAATCCAGATGGGTTCTCAGGTTTCAGATAAGCAATTACATCAATAGGTAAATGCATACAGCTTCTTAAACCATGCAGCATTTTTTGAAGGGATGAAACAAAATGGTTTCGGACGTGAATTAGGAGTGCGGGCTATGGAAATGTCCAGTTAACAAGCGCCTGGGTTGACTTGAATGAAAAAGTTTTGAATTGGTATGGAGGGTAACGTTTTGTATAAATAACAAAATTATAATAACGCCAATGGGGGTAGGGATTATAGAAACACAAAAATCAATAGGGAACATTCAAATTTTATCAGATGGGCAAAGTCTAAAAAGAAGTTTAAAGATGCGAGATTTAGTTATTTTTGGTCTTGGCTTTATGGCACCAGTTGCAGCGATGTCAATGTTTGGAATTATCACATTGGTATCTCAGGGCCATTCTGTCCTCTCATATGTTCTTGGTTTTGTTGCAATGTTATTTACGGCGTACAGTTTCGGTAAAATGGTTGAAGCTTACCCAGTTGCGGGTTCAACCTATACCTACGCCCATAAAGCGCTACACCCTAAAATAGGATTTATAGCAGGATGGGGAATGCTCCTTGATTATCTGTTGATACCCATGCTAACTTTTTTGATCAGTGCAAGTTTTGCAAACGCCCTTGTACCAAGCATTCCAGTTTGGGGTTGGGTTCTCATTTTCGCTATCCCAATCACGATTATAAATATAATTGGAATTGATATAGCGGCTAAGTTGAATTTAGTTTTAGTGCTCCTCATGATTATCGCGGTGATTGCCTTCGTTTTCAGCGCAAGTCACTATATTATAACGGGGGATTTAACTTTAATAAACTATAATGCAATTTATGATGGTGATTCATTTTCAATAGGAGCAGTTATTGGCGGGGCAGCTATTGTTATTGTCGCTTACCTAGGTTTTGATGCTATTACAACCTTGGCTGAAGAGACGAACGTAGGGGGGAATAAAATTGGTTTGGCCATTTTGTTTACCTGTATCATTCAAACAGTATTTTATGTTTCCGTAACTTATTTAGCAGTGATTCTTGTAGGGAACTATTTAACTATTGATAATCCCGACACAGCCTTCTTCAACGTTTTAGAGACGATAGGGGGCGGGTTCCTCCAGACTTATATTACACTTACGATTATCGCATCTGGAATTGCAAGCGCCTTAGCGAGCCAAGCAGCTTCAAGTCGTCTGCTCTTGGGGATGGGACGTGACAATGTCATCCCTCAAAAATTTTTTAGCTATATCCATCCAAAGTATAAAACACCAATTAATAATATTTTATTAATGTCAATAATCGGAATGATTGGTGCAATATCTTTGAATCTGCAAATTGTATCAGACTTAGTTGCATTTGGTGGATTATTAGGATTTGCTTTCGTGAATATTTGTGTAATTAAACACTACTATTTAAAAAATAAGCAAAAAAATATCGTTAAATATTTGATTGTTCCATTAATTGGAACGTTGGTTTGTCTTTATATATTGTGGGGGCTTTCAACAGCTGGAAAAATAGTTGGATTTACCTGGATGGGAATTGGTGTGTGTTATTTAGCGATTCGATCCCTGTATTCAAAAGAATCCAAGAAACTCTTAACAGATATAGAAGGGCAGAATGTTAGTTAAATGCGCTAACGAATGTGACAATCCCATATGGTGTGAAAATTGCAAATCAAGGAGCCGCTCTGGAAAGCCAAGCATTAGCTAAAGGAATTAACGTTATTGGGGGATTTGTGACATATAAAGCTGTAGCCGAAGCTCATGGCTATTTATATACCCTTATTGAGAGCCTGATAGAGTGTGAAAGGGTAATTTCATAAATCGATAATTAATTATTAAATACCTAGGGATGCTTAATTATATTTGTCTATTAAAGGAGGAATAAAATATGCAATACGTTGCAAAGCGAAATAACCTAAGCAAATTGGAATTATCAGAACTGGATAAAAAACATTATTTGCATCCAACGACACCACCAAGAGCTCATTATTTATCAGGGCCTTCAACAATCTTTAAAGAAGGCAAAGGAATTTATCTGAAAGACATAGAGGGGAAAGAGCGTATTGATGGGGTTTCGATGCTTTGGAATGTAAACCTTGGCTATGGGAATGAAGAGCTTGCTGAGGTAGCAAAACAGCAGATGTTAAAACTTTCTTACAGCTCTTCATTCAGCGGACAATCCAATGAGCCCGCTATCCTTTTAGCACAGAAAGTGGCTTCATTAGCACCTGGTGATTTGAATGTTTGCTTCTTCACATCGGGAGGCTCGGAATCTAATGATACTGCGTTTAAACTAGCCCGTTTTTATTGGAAAGTAAAAGGTCAGCCAGAGAAAACTAAAATTATTTCTCTTGAACAATCATTCCATGGAGTTACAGTAGGAGCCACAAGTGCTACCGGAATCGAGGGATTCAACAAATTTACGACTTCCAATGCTCCGAACTTCCTTACAGCTGCAGCGCATGTTTTGAATGCAGAACTTGGTGACAAAAGTGATCCAAATTACTCGCGTTCTATTCGTGGAATAATTGAATCAGAAGGATCCGACACCATAGCTGCTGTCATTCTGGAGCCAATCCAAGGCGCAGGCGGGGTAAGATTTCCTCCTGACGGATACCTTCAAGCTGTTCGCAAACTTTGCGACGAACACAACATTTTGCTTATTGCAGATGAGGTGATTTGTGGGTTTGGAAGAACCGGAAAGACCTTTGGTGTTGATAATTGGAACATTGTTCCGGACCTTCTATGTGTTGCAAAAGGAATCTCAAGTGGCTACGCTCACCTGGGTGCCGTAATTATGAGAGAGCATGTAAGAGAAGCATTTATTCAATCAGATGAAATGATGTTCCATGGATTCACATATAGTGGACATCCAATGGCTTGTGCGGTTGGCTTAAAGACACTTGAGATATTAGAAAGAGATCAAATTGTTGAGAATAGTAGACTTCGTGGTGAAGAATTATTAAAAGGACTTAAGTATCTCGAAAGCAATCATAAACATATAACGAATGTAAGAGGTCTCGGTCTACTTGCCGGTATTGAGCTAGTTAAAGATCCTGAAAAAGGCATCCCATTTGATCCGTCGGTACATGCCGCAGCTCTGTATACAGATATATGTATGGACTTAGGGCTGCAATTGCGTTACTTCGATTGGAAGGGAACAAATACGGTTGCTCTTGCTCCACCGCTTATTATTACAAGCCAACAGGTTGAAGAGATTATTTACAGAATGTCTGAGGCTCTTAAAATGTTCGAAAAACAGATTTAATTCAAGCTAGCAAAATCTATTAAGATTATTGATAGTAAATTACTATCGTTATTCAATTATAGGACGCTTTTCCTAAGTATAGGAAGTGTCCTTTTTCATATATTTTAATGATTTACATGATTCAGTAATTTATTATTACCCATGATCCGATCCTTGAATATCCTCGTATGAGAAAGACCCTCCACGAACAGAATCGATTCTAGATTAATGTAATTCGACAGCCGAACGCCAGCAATGGTCATGTAAACATCGTATGTTAATGCAATAGATGATAAAAAGTAACTGCACAATATGAGGGAAGAAACGATTAAAGGGTCACTAGGCAAGAAGCGACCCTTTAAAGAGGTGAGAAAGACTGATAGTTTTGTATTGATATGCTAACAGTTTTCATTATTTAAGAAAGTAGCGCCGATAATAATTAGAAGAATGAATAGAACAACAATCAGCGTAAATGATGAACCGTGGCCACGGCTATAGCCACCATAACAGCCACAATTAAAATTACCTGCGTTTCCATAGTATCCCATAAAAAAATCCTCCTTCCTACAATATATAATATGTAGGCTGTTGAGAAGGAGTGGGGTATTCATCCATTCAACAATAGGCATTAAAAATTAATCAAGTTAGTAATATTTTTGTGGGATAAGACAATAAAAAAGGTCACTTAGGATTGAACTGACTACTCCCACAGCTAAAGCAGTGGGGTTCTTATGTACTTAAGAGAAGCGTTACAAAGCTCTCCACAGATGGTGGTAGAACGGTATTTCCACTAAAAAAATCCTTCGTGACGCTGTTTTTCGTAAATAAATGAAGACCCCTTTTTTCTATTTTTCAATAATTGTTTGCACCGAATTTTACTTGCACATTTGCATCCTCGCATTCTTTTTTAACCAGATAAATAATCTCATTTGCTCGAGATTTTGATAATTTATTTGCCACCACTGTTACGGAAATGTTTTCTCCTTCTATTCTTACTAAAGCATCGGGAAAGCCTAATGATTTAATTTGCATCTCAAGTATTGCCTCTGTAGATTCTTCCTTATTGAGAGTATCGATTTCCATAGACGCTGTATTTTGATCCTCAACAAAATACTCATTTGACGTTATTTTTTGCGTTAACTTTTGGCGAAGTTGATTTCTTTCGTTATTAACTTGTAGGCGTGTTTCTTCAAATAAAGGGCTAGAAGAAGATACTTCCTTCGTAACAGTCTGTATTGCAGCTTTTTGATCTGCATCTACAGACAAGATAATATCCTCTTTGGATTGTTTTGGTGAATCCAACAAATAAAACACTGAAATAACCGCTACTAGAGTTAATAATGCAAGTAACCAAGACGATTTACTTTGTAGGTGCATTCACTGTCCCTCCCTCAATAAATTTGGTTAAACACCACTAAGCATCTTTTCAATGTATGTTTTATGAGAAATTTATTTATAAATATGCTGACAGTTAAACGAAAACAACTCATTTTGTCTATCCGATTTGTCGAAGCCGCTTTAAATTATCAAAATTAAGTTTCGTCTTCGCATTTAAAATAGGTGTCATGAACGAGTGTATTGCGTGTTTGGCTACAGGGGAAGAATACTAACAACTAATAAAAGGGTACTAGAATAATTTTTTGATTCAGTACCCTTTTGTTGATTATTTTTTTCATCAAACTATAAGAATAATAAGCCAAATAAAGAAAGGAGTAGAGAAATTCCGAGGATTGTCCCAACAACTTTCATATGTCTTTTTCGCCCCATTACAACAATTGCAACATATTCACGAACCATTGCGTTGGGCCAATAATAAAATGCTGTTTTTGAACCGATACCTTGGCTATTCAGACCAGCTTGTCTAGCGTATAGACCGGCACGGAAAAGATGGAAATTATTTGTTGTAAAGATGCTGTTGTATTTACCATCTGGTTTTAACGTATCCATAACTTGTTTCGAAAATAACATATTTTGATAGGTGTTTACAGAACGATTTTCTTGCATAGTATGCTCAAGAGGAATGCCTTTTTCAACAGCGTATTTCTGCATCGCTTCCGCTTCAGGCAGATTTTCATCGGGACCTTGTCCTCCAGAGAAAATAATTGATGGTGGTGTGGTAACCGTTGCTTGTTTCTGATAAAAATCAATAGCTTTATTAATTCTACTGGCAAGAAGTGGTGGTACTTTATCGTTAATTAAACCACTGCCTAGTACGATGATAAAATCTTGGTTATACTTTGGTTTATTAAACTGATAGAGGAAATATGCAGATAGAAAGTTTGATAAATGAATCAAGAAATAAAACATTATAAGCGATATTCCACCAAACATAGGTTGAAATATATTAGATAACAAACTGGATGGACTAATAATAGGCATGACAATAAATAATAAAATAATAATAGCTACAATTAAAGTTAAGGAATTTGCTAAGCGTCTTCCTTCTCTTTTCATTAAAATTCTTGCGTTAAGAAATAGACCGAACATTAAAGTTACAATTCCAAAAGGTATAATAAAGAAAAGTGCTATTAAAGGAATAATAACTAAAAGCTTTATAGTATTGTTTTCAGATGCTAATGAAATAATCGTACAAAATAAAAGAAATGAACAGAAAAAAATATTAAATAAAAAGCCATTTACAATCTTTCTGGGATCTTTCAAGTAAGAATACAAAAAAATAAAAAATAGGATAAGCGGAATAATCCAAAAATACATAAACCTACACCTCGCCTATATAGTATTGATCGTTTTATTTTTAAACTTCTATATATTAGCATAGATTTTTGAAATTACATCCTTTTTACGTAATCCTTACATAAACCTTAAAAAATATTGTTAATTGCACAAGATAATTATTGCCTCATCATCAAAAGTTGTGGATGACATTTGTTAAAACGTATGCTATTTATCTTCATTCAGTAGAAAACTCCTATCTCAAAAGGGGTGAGATGAATTCGTCTTTGCAATAGGTGTTCAAATAAATAGAGGAACTCCAGTCTAAGAACGCCGCGTTCTGTGGCAATTTATCTGTGCGAAAGCAAAGTGATAGCAGCAATTACGCTATTGCGAAATTGAAAAGAGTTGATTGGAGTGGAGACTGGGCGACTCCTTGGGGATTAGCGTCACAGATGAGACCCTGCAGCGAAGCGAAGCGGCTCATCGGACGCCCCCAGGAAAGCGCCCAGTCGGAACGGAAATCAACCACACGTTATGGTGATAAGCTAATTTTTTGTTAGTTTGATAAAATTATGAAATTTTAAAAGAAAAAACAATTCAAGGAGGGAACTATATTGATAATTATGGAAACAGAAAGGTTAGAATTACGAGAACTAAACGATGATGATATTTCTGTCCTTTATTCAATTTTTTCAGATGCTGAAACAATGAAATATTATCCATCACCATTTAGTTTAGAACAAACTAAAAATTGGATTGAAAAAAATAAAAAAAGATATCGAGAAGATGATTTTGGTTTATGGGGTGTATATTTAAAAGAATCGAATGAATTAATTGGAGATTGTGGACTCGTTAAACAAATAGTTGATGGAGAAACTGAAGTGGAAGTAGGCTACCATATTCATAAAAAACATTGGTCTAAAGGATATGCAACTGAAGCGGCTAAAGGTTGTGTAGAGTATGGATTTTTACAGTTAGGACAAGAAAAATTAATAAGTATTATTGATCCTAAAAATGAACCATCAATTCGAGTGGCTGAAAAAAATGGTTTTACGATGGAGAAGGAGTCGTTTATTTTTAATAAAATTCATCATATATATTCAGTACAAAATTATTAGAATACTAATTGGTAATTAATATTTAGTATAAAAGAATAAGTTGTAATTGTAAGACATAATGAGGATTAAGTGATTACAATTACAACTTTTTTTAGATGGAAGTTCCTTATTTCTGTCTCTATTCCTTATTCATTTTCGTTTAGTAGCTTTAATATCCGTTTCAAATTGACAGCGAATATCGTTGTAGCACCTTGAATTTCCATGCCAAATAGACCCGCTGTCGATGCCGTATCGTACCCGTGTCCGTTTATTAATTCACTATTCTTCGCTTCTACTTTGTAGCGATTTGCGGCTAATTGCTTAAAAGCTTCCGTATTTTGAAATGCCTCTTGTTCGGCATGTGTATCTGACTTAATTGTGACAGAATACGTTTTACTTTTTGCGCCTTCTTTATAACAGCCCTCTCTCATTGAACATACTTTGCATTTTTCAATATCAAAATAATATGTCTGACTTTGACTCTTACTCGTTCTTTTTTACCCGTACATGCTTTTCTTGTCGCGAGATGGCCGGCCTTACAAACAAACATTCCAGCATCTTTATTAAACTCAAACTTGTCTTCTTCTTTTCGTGGTCCTTGTGTAAGAATAGGATTCAACTTTGCCACAAGGGCGATTTTCTCTTCTTTAGCATATTCGATATTTGCCTTTTCAGAGTAAGCTGCGTCTCCAATAACTGTAATAATTTTCATACCTGCTAGTGTGCTTTTTTCAATTAATTCTTGAAGATATTTCCCATCGCTTTTTTCATCTGTTGTAATGACAGCCGATATTTGTGCAATTTGTGGTTCCTTTTCAATGACTGAAATGACTCCCTTACAGTAAGCTAATTGATCCTTCACAAGGAAAGCGTGACTAAAATAATAGTATGATACATTGCGTTGTTTGGAGAAGCATCGCTCGACTCCTGCGGGAAAGCGAGACAGACGAGACCCCGCACGAAGCGAAGCGTAGGAGGAGGCTCGGCGCTCGCCCGCGGAAAGCGAGCGGAATGCTTCGGAAAACAACAGTAGAGTCACAGTGCCAAATGAAAAAAGCGAGGTATTCAACGATTTAATCGTTGAATACCTCGCAATGTGAGAAGATATGGACTTTTTCAGTGCCCTCGCATTTGCAAATCATTCATTTATTTTTTCATTCTCCGGTTCTAAGTGAATAAGAATATTGGCTTGATGAAATAGGGTATTAATCTTTTCTTCAATACGATCACATAAATTATGAACGGTTTCAATGCTTTCATTTGATGCTACGACTAAATGGAAATCGATGTATTCTTCCGCCCCAGAACGTCTAGTTCGAAAATCGTGATACTCAATGTATTCATCTTTAAATGATTCAATAATTTGAATAATTTGTTCTTCCTCTTCCTTTGATAATCGGGCATCCATTAATGGAGGAAATGTTTCTTTCATTAGTTTGAAAGCTTCCATCATAATATAACATGCTAATATTATTCCGATGATTGGATCTAAAATGTACCAACCAGTTAAATGGACAATCAGTAAACTCAAGGCAACACCTAATGATGTATAGACATCTGTAAGTAGGTGTAGTGCATTTGATTTCATGGCAACGGAGTTGGTATTCTTTGCAGTCCTATAAACAATCCTTGAAACAAAAAAATTAATTAAGGCGCCTAATAACATGACCAGTATTCCTAGAACTGGGAGTTTGATTGGTGTAGGAGTGATAATTTTATGAATACATTCATAAATAATCCAAATTCCAGCAACAAAAATTAAAAGTGTTTCAATTGTCCCTGATATATTTTCAACCTTTCCATGTCCGTAGGGGTGCTCTTTATCCGCTGGTTTACTGGAAATTCGTACGGAGAGAAAGGCAATAAAAGA
This sequence comes from Lysinibacillus sp. NPDC096212, assembly GCF_044763105.1. Lineage (NCBI taxonomy): Bacteria > Bacillati > Bacillota > Bacilli > Caryophanales > Bacillaceae > Lysinibacillus > Lysinibacillus sp. NPDC096212. Next base: position 135,421 of record NZ_JBIWFQ010000009.1, read on the forward strand.
GGCGAGTAAGTCTAGAAGTGAATGGATTGCCTCCGATAAAATTGCAACTGATCCTGTGAACAATCCAACGATAATTTTTAATATGACCACAGTAGAATTACTTAAAACTGATAAAAATGCAATTTTTGATGAATTCACCTGAAATCACCTCCTGATAAATATAAACCTATGATACCAAGTAAACTTTGAGTGGGTCTATAGCAACGTTTTTTCCTAACTCCGATTAAATAACTAGTGTGAAAAAAAGTTGTATAAAGGAAAAAGACATAACCATCTTTTTTTATAAAAATCGTACAACCAAATGAGTGCACTAGCTAAGGTGTTTGGGTTAAAATCGTATGCTAATAAAGTGAGAGAAGAATAATGACTATATTATGTGTAGATGCGATAAGTTTACTTAAGAAATTAAAGTGGTTTAATTCCTAGGATTAAATATCAATATAGATTTTCAATTGTTCGCTTTTTTGTCATGAAATCCAGATTATAGATAATAAAAAAGAAAAGGAATTGCTATCCATTTTCTACCTTCGATATAATAATAAAATAGTGGTACCAAATTGGGTTAGTAAAGAGGCGGTTAGTAAAGTGGATTATATTCAAATTACTAGAAACAATATTGAACAGGAGCATATATGTTGCGCTCTCGGTTCGAAGCAATACGAGGAAGCGGTAAAGGAAAAGAAAGAATGGTTGATGAACCGTATGGATGAGGGGCTAGTTTTTTATCGTCTAAACGACCGGGCAAAAGTGTTTATTGAATATTTACCGGCAAATCAAGCTTGGGTTCCTATCGATGCACCGAATTATATGTATATTAATTGCCTATGGGTTTCAGGTAAATTCAAAAATCAAAACCATGCTAGACAACTGTTTGAAAAGTGTAAGGAAGATGCATTAGCGCAAGGAATGGATGGCATCGTACATATAATAGGGGAGAAAAAGCTTCCATTTCTAAGTGATAAGCGTTTTTTTGAACATTTGGGATTTGAAATTGTAGATCAAGCAGCACCTTATTTTCAACTAGCTGTCTATAAATTTAACGATTGTGCCGACGATCCTTCCTTTAAACTGCAGGTGAAAAATCCTTTATCTAATAATAATGGTATTGTGATATACTTCACTGCCCAATGTCCGTTTGCAGTAGGCGTTATAGATGATTTGAAAAAATTAGCAGAGAAAAGGGGCATTCCTTTTCATGCATATCAACTAAGGACGAAAGATGAAGCACAGAATGCACCTATCATATGGACTACCTTTGGACTGTTTTACAATGGTCATTTTATGACACATGAAATACTGAGTGCAAATAAGTTCGAAAAATTATTAAATACATTATGAAAAGGGGATTTATCTCCTTTTCATGAACATTAAAATTAGAGCAAATAAACAAATACCTATAATAGAACCTAGAGTAAACGACCAGGAAAAATAATTGAAAAAGATGTATGCAATTAATAATGCCAGTATATAGCCGAGAGCAGTGCCCAGCAATTGTTTTTTGATATTCAACAATCTCACTCCTTACTGCGTGATAGTTAAAATACTTATTTATATTTTATAGAAATATTAGGTAAATATCCATAACAATCAAGATAAAAGGAAGGGGATATCAGTTTTGAAAATTAGCAAACAGTATGCAGAACATTATATATGGGGAGAACAATGTGATGGCTGGCATTTAGTGAAGAATAATGATCTCAGTATTATCCATGAGCGTATGCCTGCTAAAACAGTAGAGGTAAATCATTATCACCATCATGCACAACAATTTTTCTTTGTACTATCTGGAACAGCAACAATGGATATCGGCGGAGAACGAATTGTGTTACAAAAGAATGAAGGAATTGAAGTGCCGCCCCTTAAACCGCACCAGATGCGTAATGATTCAGAGGAAGAGGTAGAGTTTTTAGTCATTTCACAACCAAATAGTAGGGGCGATCGTATCCAACTATAAAGTAATTTTCATTCTTTTGCATGAGGTATGTATTTATTTTAGTAAGTATAGTAAATGCTAACAATTGCAAAGGAGATGTTTTACGATGAAGATTACAAAGGTGAAACTATATGTGTATGATATACATAAAATAAAGGAGTTTTACTGCAATTATTTAGGATTTACATTAATAAAGAATGCAGATAATTTTTTTGATATAGCTGTTGGCGAAAGTATTATCACTTTTGAAAAAATACCGTATTCAGTTAAAAAGCAATATCATTTTGCGTTAAATATTCCATGCAATTTATTTAAACAAGCGAAAAACTGGGTAAAAGAATATGCAGAATTATTATTTTCAGAGGGACAGGATGAAGTATATTTTGATAAATTAAAGGCTCATTCTTGTTATTTTTATGATCCAGAAGGAAATATTATTGAGCTCATTTCAAGACAGGAAGTAAATCCAAAACAGGATGTAGAGTCTTTTTCACCCGAGCGTGTACTAAATATTGCCGAAATGAATTTAACGACGGATGCTATTTATTCAGTAGCCGATAGTTTAAAAGAATACGGTATAACTCCAATGAATCATAACGAAATTCGCTCAAATGCTCTCACGTTTATGGGGAATTATGAGGATGGAGCAAATTTACTTTTAGGACCAAGTGAACGTGTTTGGTATTTTTCTAACAAAAAAGCAATTGTTAGTCCTATTAAGATAGAAATTAATAAAAACCTACAACTATGTATGACCGAAGACGGTGAATTTACCATTTCACAGCTTTAAAAACACCATCAGACCATTAAATTTCCTTATAATTGTCATTGAATAAAAAAAGTAAAAGTGATTAGGGGAATATTTAATATTCGCGATAGCAAAGAAATTAAGCGGGAGAAAAACTGCTCATAAAATCTCGATTGGTGAAAATTAATAATCGGTGAGGATAAAGAAAGCCCTCTGAAGGTTTCATTTTGGAGTAGTTGCAAAAATGTTATTAATCAATCATAAGGAGTTAATTTTTTGAAAGCAAAAAGCATTAAATTATATGAATTTGGAAGCCCTCGGGAGGTTTTGAAGTTTGAAAATAAGACGATTAAACCTCCTGAAGAACAAGAAATCCTTGTTCGAATGTTGGCACGACCTATTAATCCTTCCGATTTAATACCAATATGGGGGAGTTATGCTCATCGAATTTCTTTACCAACTATTCCTGGCTATGAAGGGGTCGGAATTGTAGAAGCTGTGGGTCCGTATGTTTCTCAAAATCTTATCGGAAAACGTGTTCTACCTTTACGAGGAGAAGGGACTTGGCAGGAAATTGTAAAAACGAGCGCAGAATTCGCAGTACCCATTCCCGATTCAATTGATGATTTTACCGCAGCGCAAATGTATATCAACCCAATGACAGCTTGGGTAACTTGTACTGACATATTACAATTGCAGCCAAATGATGTTTTATTAGTGAATGCCTGCGGGTCCGCAATTGGACACATATTTGCTCAGCTAGCAAAATTGTTAGGGTTCAAGTTAATCGCGGTTACGAGAAATAATAGACATACTGACGATTTAATTCAGCTTGGCGCTTCCTATGTAATAGATACTTCAGTAGCACCGCTCTATGAGACAGTAATGGAACTAACAAATGGCAATGGGGCTGATGCCGCTATTGATTCAATTGGGGGGACAGCAGGCAACGATCTTGCTTTCTGTCTGAAAGCTGGAGGGAATTTTTTAGCTATTGGTCTTTTATCAGGTGTACAAGTGAATTGGCAAAAAATCGTTAAAGAGGCGAATGTAAAGGCAAATATGTTCCATTTACGTCATTGGAACAAGCAAGTCTCGATAGAAAGATGGCAAGGTACATTTCATAACTTAATCGATCTAGTTAATAGTGGTAAGTTAAAAATGATGGCAGTGGATTCTCATTATGATTTGTTAGACATTAAAAATGCGATAACGGCCGTTGAATCGTCTAAAGCCTCAAAAGGAAAGATCTTTTTAACAAGTTATATGAACGAAGGGTAATTTATTTTATTTTACCCTTCGTTTTTTATAGGGTGTCTAAGCGACTGCGTATCCTTCGATGCGCTTGTTTCTAAAATAAATCTGTAGATAAATATCGTAGACCAGTATCGGGTAGGATAACGACAATCCGTTTCCCTTTGTTCTCTGGACGTTTTGCAAGGGCTGTGGCTGCAAATAAAGCAGCACCTGATGAAGTACCTACTAATAGACCATCTGACTTCGCAACAGCACGTGCCGCCTCATAAGCTTGTGCAGTTTCCACCTCAAGTACTTCATCAATTATTTCTAAATGAACATTCGATGGTACGCGAGCCTCGTCAGCATCAGAGAAGCGGTGAACACCTGTGATTTCAATAATATCTGGATTATCAACTGTTGCAATGGAATTAACAGCAGGCTCAACACCAATAATCTGAATATCTGGATTTTTAGATTTTAAATATGCACCAGCACCACTGATCGTACCACCTGTGCCAATTGCTGCTACAAAAATATCAATTTGTCCGTCTGTATCCTCCCAGACTTCAGGACCAGTTGTTAACTTATGAATATTTGGATTGGCATCATTATCAAGCTGATTTAAAAATACAACATTTTCTTCTTGTTCAACGACTGTTTCTCGAAATACTTTAATCGTTTCAACAAAGTCACCATCAGTTTCCTCAAAGGCAGCTACCATTTCTGGGACATCTGAAAATGGTACAACCTCCGTTCCGTATGCCTTAACTACCTTTGTACGCTCTTCACTTACGCCATCCTGCATGTAAATTCGAAGCTTATAGCCTTTTGCTGCCGCAATTGCTGCTAGACCAATACCAGTATTGCCACTAGTTGTTTCAATTATTGTTTTATCCTTTGTCAATACACCACGTGCTTCAGCATCCTCAATCATCGCTTTAGCAACACGGTCTTTCACACTATTAGCAGGATTAAAATACTCCAGTTTTACAATAATTTCGGTTTCTAGCTGTTGCTCTTTTACATACTGATTTAATGCTAAAAGTGGTGTATGTCCGATTAATTCTGTAATAGATTGTTTAATCTTATTAGTTACAATTTGACCCATCCCAATCAACCCCTTTAATTTAACCTACTTAACAAACTTGTTTTGTAGGGATTGAGGGAATCATATCAATATATATCCATATAAGCAATAAAATCAGTAATAGAAGTATTTAATGTAGCAATAGAAAAAAATAATTAATCGAATCTACAAAATAATTTTTTCTTGGTTTAGTAATACGAGAAATACGGATTATTATTGACAATGCTTCTATGCAAAAGCGAGTAGCCCAAAACACAAATTGATGTCTTCTCAGAAAGTAATAGTGCATGAATATATGTGAATTTGGAGGAATTTACTTTAAATTTGCTAATTAATAATATTTTGGAATAATATTTGCTAAAATGGAACCCTTGTATAAAAGTTGGTTAGAGTAGAGACTGAATGACTACTTGAGATCAACGTTAAAAATTAGCTTGATGTTGTTTGGGAGATGAAAGTATGAAAGAGACAATTTCTTCAGTTTGTATAACAGCTGAAACAAAAATTAACATGATGAAGCAAAAGCCTGCTAATTATTTATTGTTAGCTATTTTTGGTGGACTTTTTATCGGATTTGGAATTTTGCTCATCACTACTATTGGAGGCTTATTAAGTCCAGCTGGGGTACCGAGTATGAAGATCGTACAAGGATTAGCATTTGGTGTGGCACTTAGTATGGTCATGATGGCCGGGGCCAATTTATTTACCGGTGATAATCTAGTGCTAACGGTTAGTACACTATCAAAAAAATCATCACCATTAGAGATGTTGAGCATTTGGACGTTTAGTTACATAGGAAACTTCTTTGGTTCTCTTCTAGCAGCCGCATTATTTTTTTACTCAGGGCTAGCAGGTGGAGACATAGCAGCTTACATTGAAAAACTGGCTACAGCTAAGATGAGTGGTAGCTTCGTTGAACTTTTATGTCGAGGTATTTTATGTAATTTGCTTGTATGCTTGGCCGTATGGTGTACCTATAAATTAAAAACGGAGATTGGAAAATTAGTAATGATTTTCTGCTGTATTTTCCCTTTTGTTACAATTGGATTTGAGCATTGTATAGCAAATATGACATTGTTTTCACTTGCTCTTTTAGTACCTCATGGTGAACTCGTATCGTTTGCTGGAGCCATTTCAAATTTATTACCTGTAACACTAGGTAATATTATCGGTGGAGCCGTTATTGGTTTTGTATATTGGGTAAATGGTAGAGACTAATAAATTACATATTGCTATTGCAGTTAGTATCATTTCCTGGGTAATGGCAATTTGAAAGTGATTGTAAGGTCTCCTGCAATTAAATTAACGGATGAATACTTGACTTCATCTATTAATATTTTGACTTTGGAATAAATGATAGATAGAATGACAGGTAGAGTTGCTAATGTAACTCTACCTTTTTTATTTATGAAAATGTGATTAATGCTGTGAAGTTAATAGATTATGGAATGAATATAAAAGTGGGGAGGAATTCAAAAATGGAACAAGAGGTAAACCAACATACGATTCTTCAAGCAATTTTAGAGCTTTCGAAGCAAATGCAAGACATGAAATCAGATCTTCAGCAACAGATTGAAGCGGCCGAAAAGAGATTAGATGTAAAAATTGAAGCAGTGGAAACAAGGTTAGAAAAAGTTGAACAAAATTTAAGTCGAAAAATTGATCTTGTAGATGCAAAATTTGAAATATTATCACTGGATTTATTAACGACAAAAGCTGAAGTATCTATGCTAAAACAGGTAAGATAGTAGCAAGTATATCTTGGCATAATTGCTTCCAGGATTGGCTCTGTGCTAGCACAATGAGTAACTTAAACCCACATTCAACTCACCACATAACTTCCTAAATTGGTTTACCGTATCCCTTAAGGTTACGGTATTTTTTTGTGTTATAATAAATGTCATGAAGGAGTGAAAACATTGTTAAAAACTGAGGTATTTGAACAATTAAAACAGGCAATGAGAGAAAAGAATGTATTAGCAAAAGGCGTATTATCAATTTTAAAATCCGCTCTAGATTTAGCTGAGAAGGAAAAGGGAGAAGCTTTATCATCTGAAGAGGAAATGGCTATTATAAATCGTGAAGTCAAGCAAACAAATCAGGCGTTAGAAGGTGCTCAAAATGCAGGGCGAGCTGATTTAATTGAAAAAGAAGAAGCGAAATTAGCACTTCTCAAATCATTTTTACCGAAGCAATTAACGGAAGAAGAAATTGCAGAAAAACTTGTGGCAGCTGGCATTGTAAAAGGGATGAACATGGGGGACGCTATGAAAATTGCAAAACCTTTGTTAACTGGTCAGGCTGAAGGCGCTGTTATTTCAAAAGTTGTAAAAGGTCTAATTTAAATTCGTTAGAAACAACCTCCTACTCTGAAGTAGTAAGAGGTTGTTTTTTAAGCTCCTGCATTTTTTGTTCCATGTTAGTGTCACTATTGCCAAAAAATGAAAACAACTATATACTATTAATTAACCACCGGTCAATAAGGAGGATAATATGTCGCCACGTAAGCCGTCAACAAAAGATTTGACGAAAGAAATGATTATAAATGAGGCTCATAAGCAATTTATCACGAAGGATTTTCACCAAGTATCAATGCGTAGTATTGCTAAAGAGCTTGGTTGTAGTCATGGGGCTATTTACTATCATTTTAAAAATAAAGCAGAAATATTTTATGCAATATTAAGTGACTATTTTTCTGAACTAAATAATACTCTAGATGAAAATATGAACGGTCCTGAAGATCATAACACTAAACTACTAAATGTTTTTGTAGGCTATATGGCGTTTGGTTTAAATCATCAAAGCCAGTATGAATTAATGTTTATCATGAGAGATCGTGAAATTGATGGGCTTTCGCAAGAGGCAGCGAACGTTAGTTATGAAAAATTTGCACAAGCTGTACAGTCCTTATCAATGACAGAACTGCTGATTTCAGATATACATTCTACATTCATTGCTCTTCATGGATTTGTTACACATTATCGTCATTATGTAAAAAATTATGAGGAAGCGAAAGAAGCAGTGGATATACATGCAAAATTTCTTATCAAAGCTTTAACACATAGTGAAAGTAGCTCTAGTTAAAAAATCTAGAGCTTTCATTTAATAGTTATTTGACCAGTGGTTAATTAATAGAGGAGGGAATTAATTTTGCAAACAGCATTAGTTATTGGAGCATCTGGTGGTATGGGATTTGCATTAGTAAATGAACTAGTAAGTCGCAATATACACGTGAAGGCATTTGCTAGAAATAAAGAAAAGTTAGTTGCACTTTTTCAGCATCACAAAAATGTAGAAATCATTTCGGGTGATGTATTTAATGAACAGGATTTGATGAGGGCCTCAAATAGTGTGGATATTATTTTTCATGCTATTAGTTTTCCATATCAAGATTGGGAAAAACTCCATATGCGATGCGTAGACATGGTGATTAACATAGCAGAAAGGCGAGGAGCGAAGATTGCACTAGTAGATAATATTTATGCATATGGAAGACAATCAACAAACCCTGTAATAGAGCAAGCTAGAAAGGAACCGCAGACGAAAAAAGGGAAGATTCGTTTAACGATGGAAAATAAATTAATAAACAGTAATGTACCCTCGATAATTGTACATTTCCCGGATTTATACGGCCCAAATGCAGAGAATACAATACTCTATGAAACGTTAAAAAATGTAGCACAAGATAAAAAAGCTAATTTTGTAGGGAATATGCAGGTGAAAAGGGAATTCCTTTATACAGTTGATGGCGCAAAGGCTATGGTTGAGCTTGCTTTACGTAACGACACATATAATCAGAATTGGAACGTGCCAGCCGTTCATCCAATTGCAGGGGAAGAACTAGTGAAAATTTTACGTGAAATTACAAGCTACAAAAAAGGTATTCGTACAGTTTCTAAAGGCATGATCCGATTAATTGGACTATTTAATCCTTCTATGAAAGAAGTAGTTGAAATATTGTATTTAACAGAAGAACCAGTCATTTTAAGTGGGGAAAAATACGAAAAGGAAATAGGCGCTTTACCACGTACTTCATATCGAGTAGGGCTAGAAGAAACGATTGCCTGGATGAACAAGAGAGCACTAAAATAAGAAAACTATTAACTTATTTCAGCAGACATCCACTGAAATAGAGGAACTCAATCTAAGAACGCCACGTCCTGTGGCAATTTATCTGTGCGAAAGCGAAGCGACAGCAACAAGGTTTTATCTGTGCGAAAGCGAAGCGACAGCAACAAGGTTTTATCTGTGCGAAAGCGAAGCGACAGCAACAATTAGCCGAGGCATAATTGTTGAGTTAATGAAAAAAATCCGCTTAAACTTTTGTTGGTAGAAAACTTACCTACAAAAAGTATAGCGGATTTTTGTCATTAGTTATTTTTATAACTGGAATTTTTGTATGATATTACGAAGTTGCTGTGCCATCTCAGCTAAATTATTTGAAGACGCAGTAATTTCCTCAATACTAGCTGATTGTTCTTCAGAAGCAGCAGCCACATTTTGAATGTTTCCAGATGATTGAACGGCTATTACACCAACTGTCTCTACAGAAATGGCAATGCTGCTAACCCCATCGTTAATATTTGAAATGATATTATTGACATAACCCATTTCTTGAGTTAGTGAAGTAATATGCGAATATATTTCTTTAAAAGCTTCACCTGATTCATTAAAGGTAGTAGAGCTTTCTGCAAGATTACTACTACTAATTTCCATAGATTTTACAGCTTGCACAGACTCTTCTTTAATTGTTTCAATACGTGTTCGAATATTATTCGTCGCTGCTAAAGATTGGTCTGCAAGTTTACGCACTTCTTCAGCTACAACTGCAAAGCCTTTACCATGCTCACCAGCACGTGCTGCTTCAATAGATGCATTTAAAGCGAGTAAATTTGTTTGATCCGTAATCTCATTAATTAAGGTTACAATGTCGCCGATCTCATTTGAGTATGTGCTTAAACGTTTCACAACTTCCGAAGTCTCTTGAATAGCATTAGATGTTATGGCCATCTTTTCTGTAGCACTTTGAATCGTTGTATTGCCTTTTTCTGAAATAGAAGATGCACTAGATGCTTTAGCAGTGACATCATTAACGCTCGATACAACTTCTGACATTTTTGTGGAGATTGTCGTAATATGATTTTCTACTTCTTCAATAGAAGAAGTTTGTTTTTCTGATCCTGAAGCTACTTCTTGCATTGAAGATGTAATTTGTTGAATAGATGCACTTGTTTGCTCAGAGCCTGCCGATAACTCTTCAGACATAGCAGCTACTTGCTCAGCATTCTCAGCAATTTGCTGAATAAGAGAGCGTAAATCTGCTGTCATATTTTCAATGCCTGAAGAGAGCTGTGCAATTTCATTAGAACCCTTTATTTGAAGTGGTTCAACAGCTAAGTCTCCTTGTGCCACCTTACCAACATAGTTAGTCATATTTTTAATTGGTTTTATAATGCCTTTGCTAATGATATAAGCCACAATAATACCGAATATCAAAAACATCACAGTCATGATGATACAAATCCAAAGAGTCTCTGTTTGAAGTTTAGAAATGAAGGAAGCGTCCATATCTAAACCAAAAAGAATATCAGTATCTTTAAATGGTATAAAAATCGATTTATGAATACCGTATTCATCTTTATAAATATCACTAGATTGAATGGTTCCAGTATTTAGCGCTTCATTCATGTCTTCACTAAAAGCATAGTCCTCTTGATAATCGTCTTTATTACTTAATGCCACAATATGTTCTTTGCCATTTGCACGTGAAAGAACGTAAGCATTTTCAATTTCATACTTTTTAAGTGTTTCATTTAATTCATTTAATATTTCATCATATTTATCCTTATCGCCATCATCTGCAGCTTTGACGTCATTTTTGTCTATATCATCAAAAATTGTATGAGATATAACCTCTAATGATGACTCAAATTGTGTAATAACATTATTATCGATAATCCGATAAGATGTAACAAATAATACGATACTAAATATTACTGAAATAATAGCAATTGGAATAGTAAAACTCGCAATATATTTATAGAGTAAAGAGCTCTTAAATTTTTTGACTATACTCAACTTTAGCAGCCTCCAATACTTTTACCTTTTGTTGTAAGAAATGAACCATATCACTAATATGTTCTGTCTCTGTATAAGGAGAAATTGAAAAGAATTTTGCAGCAGCGACTGGAATTTGTTGTGTTGTATCGCTAGTGTTGACAGTGCAAACACGTGTCGTATCACCGAAAAATACTTCGTCGCGACCTTCTCCTATAATTTCAAATAAAGAAGCGTTAAGACCATTAATATATTCAATCTGATCTTGCGTATAGCTACCTGATTGTTCAGATTTCCAATTAAAGCCTTCAGGATACAAACGGAAGGCTGTAACTGGTCCAATATTAGACTCATTGACTACTTGTAACATTGGAGTTTTCTCAGCTAACTGCGCACGGAACGCTAAGTTTACACGCACATAATTAGCTAATATTTGTTGGTAGCCTTCTTTACCAAACGCCTGTAATGCAGCATAAATAGCAATTGAACTCCCCATACGAGAGCACTCTAGGGTATAGCCTGTATGATAAGAACCATAGCCTCGATTACCAACATAAGGTGTGTCGAAGTCCTCGATATCTAATAGCTGTAGATGTTTTCCTTCTTTTATTAAGAATAAGCTTGTTAAATAAGGTGTTTGACCAAGCTTTTGGAAGTCGAAGCAAAGGCTATCTGCAATAGGTAGATATTGCATACGTTCTTTAATTTGTTCTAGTGCTTGTAAAACATTAGTCTCTAACTGAAGTGGATTTGCCTTAAAATCATAATCGTTGAAAAATGCGTAAAAACCACCTAACGCTGAATCAGCGTGAATATGTATAGGTTTTAAGGAATGTTTTTGTTCAAGGTCAGTTGTAACTTTTTTGATTGCTTGTACATCATCAATAGCAAATTGATCTGTAGCGCCTGTAGTAGCAACTACATACACTGGAATACCACCTTTTTCGATAACCTCAGTCATACGCATACGTAAGTCTTCAATATCCATTGAATGGTCTTTTCCAGCTTTAATACGAATTAAATGCTTGCTACCGATGCCGACTGCTTCAATTGATTTTAATAAGCTGTAATGAGCATTTTCTGAAGCGAAGCAATATAAATTATTTGGTACGCCATCTTCTTTTGCGTTAGGGAATTGTTTAGCAATCGCAAGACGAAGCCCACTGAAAACAGCCCCTTGTCCACCCCACGTTGTGTAACCAAAGCTTTGAGTATAGTCGTAGCCAACTAACTTCGACATCATTGCTACTACCTTTACCTCACATTCTGCTGCAGCTGGTCCGTATACATCCCATAGATTGTTACCATTAAGCAGAGCATTCGTAAATTGACCTAATATACCGGGAATGCTAGCCATTGGTAAAACATTTGTTACAAAGTTGCGTGTATGGTAAGGATGTCCTTGCATCAATTGTGTTAAATCATTCACAACCTGTTCAAGTCCGACACCTGAAGCTGGTACTTGATTTTCTTGCATTAACTCTTTATAGAAATTGTCAGAGCGCTCTTTCATTGGTCCAAGAGTTGTTGTTTGTGGGTTTTTTAACTCATCTAATGATGTAACGATTTTCTCCAATAGGGATAAAAAATTCTCCCTTTGTTCGATATTACCATCTTCGCTTTGGAATAATTGCTGGATTTTTTTCATGTTCATCGTCCTTTTTAGTTCGTTTTTCCTCTATTTTCTTATTTAGCAAAAATAGGTCGTTTTACTAAAATTATAATAACATATTATAACAAAAAAATGAGTTTATATTTTATAGGATAATTAATTTCAGTCATTTCTAAATAATCTGATTTAATTTGAGGTGAAATATATGGGGAAATATTGTGATAGATTATGTTTGTAAACGTTGAATTTAAAGGATTTATATGACCTCTTTTAATAATTTGTTGCAAAGCTAATGATGGGGAAGTGATATGAGGAGGTAAAAACATAAATACTATTCAGAAAATGATTTTAATTTATTTATAATTGGTGAACGTTTTAATGCTTTATGACTATTAACGGTGATATATGGTATTAATCTGCTTTTAGTCAAAGAATAATAATCTACATAAGTTTTTCATCTGTCTAGCTGATGGGGAGCATATCAAAATGTGAAAAGAGGTTCGTTGAAATTTTTAGTAAGTAAATTTTTTTCAACATAAACACGCCTTACAATACCGATAATTTTTTCAATGATAAACCATACTAATATTGAGGTGAAAAAATGTATAAATTGCTATCGCATAATGATTTAGATGGAGTAAGTTGCGGGATATTAGCCAAGCTGGCCTTTCAAGATCAAGTGAAGGTAAAGTACAATTCAATTTCAACGTTGGACCGCGAAATTGAGTTTTTTTTAGACAATAACGAACAAGATACATTTTTATTTATTACCGATTTATCTCCCAATGAGGAAAATGAAAGGAGATTAAATGATTATTATATCGCAACGGGTAATGTTCAACTACTTGATCATCATAAAACGGCTTTTCATTTGAACGATTATGAATGGGGTAAAGTATTAATAGAAGATGAAAAGGGCTATTTAACATCAGCAACGTCTTTATTTTATCAATATCTTGTTACACATGGATATTTAGAACAAAAGAATTCCATCACAGAATTTGTAGAGTTAGTCAGACAGTACGATACGTGGGAATGGGAAAAGAATGATAATCAACAAGCACGTCGACTCAATGCACTCTTTTTTTTAGTATCAATCGAAGAATTTGAAGAAAAAATGCTTGAACGTTTAAAGACTAGCGAACATTTTGACTTTGATGAATTTGAAAAGAAAATTTTAAAAATGGAAGAGGAGAAGATAGAACGGTACATCCGCCGGAAAAAAAGGGAGTTAGTGCAAACATCGATAGGAGAATATTTTACAGGTGTGGTTTATGCAGAATCGTATCATTCAGAGCTTGGTAATGAATTGGGAAAAGAAAATGTACACCTTGATTTTATAGCTATTTTAAATATGGGTGGCAAAAGAATTTCATTTCGTACGATTCATGATCATATAGATGTTTCGGCTATTGCAGCAGAATTCGGAGGGGGAGGGCATCAAAAAGCAGCTGGTTGCTCTTTAACTGATGAAGCTTATGAGCAGTATGTGGCACAAATATTTCATATAGCACCAATACCAGAGGATGCGAAACGAAATCGCTATAATTTAAGGTTCTCTTCTTTTGGGACAATGTATAAAAACCTTAAGGGAGAATTTTTCCTCCTATATTCAATAAGTGATTTTGATTGGATCATTGAAAAAAATAAAATCCCGTTAGATCAAATCTTTACAAGTTTTTATGAAGCAGAATGGTTTTTAAAAAGAAATTATCAAGCATGGTTAGTGAAAGATGAGTTATTTGTAGATTATTTAATGGAAGAAGCCAAAAAGGTTCGTCATCAAGAGTAAGGGATATATATTACTCCTTGTGAAAAGGTAAATAGTCAAGGGAATTTTGTGAATGTTGTGGTGTTGTAAATAAGGATGATTTCCGTTCCAAGCTACTCACTTTCGCTTAGATAAAACTCTTTTGCTAAAGTTGCGTTTTATCACTTAAATTAAACTGACATGTCAGAGAATACATGCTAAGTGAATTAGTTGATTGGATGGGCGACATAAAGAAAAGGATTCACGCACAGTTTTGTGTGTGAATCTTTTTTTGCTCTTTGAAAGGTAGATGTCGATAAAATTCAAAAGTTGGGTGATAAAACGTGAAAGTTAGGCGATAAAATTCAAAAGTTGGGCGATAAATCCTGAAAGTGTTCCGGTAAAACTAAAAAGTTGGATGACATTTTGTTAAAACGTACGTCATGTGAATCAGTTGATTGGAGTGGAGACTGGGCGACTCCTTGGGGATTAACAATAGAGGAGCGAAGGCTAAAACCATCACATAATGTGATAACGCCTTCGTGACATTGTGCTGTTGCCGCTGTCGCTTCGCTTTCGCGCAGACAAAACACGTTGCCGCTGTCGCTTCGCTTTCGCGCAAAAAACATCTGATGGCCGGAGACTCTGCGGCGAAGCGAAGCGGCTCATCGGACGCCACCAGGAAAGTGCCCAGCCGGAACGGAAATCACCCCCCTCGTTTTGAAAAGCCATACTTTATATGACACCTTAATTTCATTCATACAATTGTTTCAACAACATCTAAAGATACATAGTGAAATCAGCCAAACCTTGACATTGTTAGAGGTTATATAATGTCCAATTGAAAACTACAATAAATAAAAAGCATTTGTGTAGACATACTTTCTTAAAATGAGGTGTACATGATGTCCAATGATATGCTTCTTGTCGAGAGTCAGCTTAAGGAAAATCGAGGGCGGAAAATATGGTTTATTGTATTATTGCTTTTATTGGTAGCTACTTGTGTAATTGTTTATTATTTTTTGTTTAAGAAGGATTTGAATTTTGAAGCCTACAAAACAGTGATCGATAAAACTACTGAAAATAGTCTCGGACGTTTAACGTTAAATGAAATAATAATTGATGATAACCAAATACTACTGAATGCTACCTTTAAGCCAGTAAAAGGCTTAAATTTCGACTACCAAATCTTTTTCTTTCCACAGGTTTTTGTGAATGGAAAAGAGTTCACGGTTAGAAATGGGGGACAGACTGTCCAACAATCTGATAAAACTTATACAATCTATAGTAGTGTGAAATTAAGTGAACTACCAGAGGATAAAATATTAAACTTAGATATTCGTTATAACGACTGGAACGGTGAAAAAAAGATTGACGAGCCGTGGGAATTTCAAGTGGAAGCTTCACAAGAGCATTTACAAGAAGATAGAAAGGTCTTCCCTGTTGAGAAAAAAGTAAAGCTTTTAGATGGTCAGGAAATAACAATAGAGGAGGTTGTTACTACACCAATATCAACAACGATATACTTTCATTCAGAGAAAAGCTTACTAAATGAAGCATTGCATTTTAAAATCCAATCAGTAACAGGGGAATCTTGGGCATTTAACGTAGCCTATCCTTTGAATGAAGAGTATACGAAGTGGGGTGTCCGCCTCGATGCATTATATTTAACGGGGAAGAGCTATGAGCTCATTCCGATAGCTGCAAATGGAAGTGAGCTTGGTTCTGCCATTAAAATTGGAGATTAAGAACGAAACCTGTTACCGTGAAAAAAACTTTACAATATCTTAAACCAAAAGGACGATTACCCATTGTACTATGAATATAGATGACATGGAAAGTAGTTGAAGATATTGCGAAGGTTATGGGAAATTTTTTTAGTTTCGCTTAAATTGGGTTGTACATCATTTGGAGGCCCTACTGCACATTTAGGGTATTTTCAAAATGAATATGTTCAGAAACGTAAATGGTTATCGGATCATGACTACAGTCAACTTGTTGCACTCAGTCAATTTTTACCTGGGCCAGCATCGAGCCAGGTAGGGATGGGTATTGGCTTATTAAGAGGCGGTTTATTTGGGAGTATTGTGTCATTTGTTGGTTTTACATTACCGTCAGTTTTTCTGCTTATGGCATTTGCGTATTTTTTTGCACATACACGGATGGATATGGGTTGGATTCATGGCTTAAAATTAGTGGCAGTTGCGATCATTGCGCAAGCTGTTTTTGAAATGTCAAAAAAATTGATTCCTAGTATTCACCATTTTATAATCGCTTTGTTGGCGCTTGTAGTAGTGCTTTTATGGGTCCATCCATTTGCTCAAGTAACTACTATTATTGTTGCTTCTTTTATAGGCTATCATTTTTTTAAGAAGACTAATCATAAAGATGAACCAAAAGAAACTGTTGTACCTATTTCAAAAACGACAGGTGTATGTTTTTTAGCGTTGTTTGTTATACTTCTTGTTGGTTTACCAATTGTTAGCCCACTTATACAATATGAATGGTTTACGATCATTGAAAAGTTCTATTTATCAGGTGCATTAGTGTTTGGTGGAGGTCATGTCGTATTACCTTTACTAGAGGCACAGTTTGTCCAAAGTGGATTAATGAGTTCTTCAGATTTTTTAGCAGGATACGGAATGACCCAGGCAGTCCCTGGTCCATTGTTTACGTTTGCTTCCTACATAGGTATGGTCATTGCTGGAGTACCTGGGACCATTATCGCTACGATAGCCATTTTTTTACCGGCATTTTTGCTAATAGTAGGGGCAATGCCTTTTTGGCTAGCTCTTAATCGTTTCGCTGGATTAAGAGGGGCGATGGCTGGTGCAAATGCAGCAGTTGTTGGAATATTAGCTGCAGCTTTTATTCATCCGATTGTTACACAGACAATTCAAAATGGTCTAGACATAGTAATTGCAGCCGTTTTTCTATGGTGTTTGATACGTTGGAAAGTTCAACCTTATTTGCTTGTGTTAGTTGGTATTTGTGTAGGGATTGTATGTTATTAAGGACATATAAAAAATCAAAACCATTATTGCTTTGGTTTTGATTTTTTTGTGAAATGAATGGAATGCTTAGATAAACTCTTCTTTTCGAATGGCTAGTTTCTTCATATGATATTGCAGAGATTGGCGAGAAATATTTAATTGTTTGGAAGCGGCCCGAAGCACTTGCTCACTAATTATTAAGTAGTAACGATATTTTAAGTATTGAATAAGACAAAATCTGGGTTATCCCTAATGAGAAAAAGTATGCTTGAAGATGTCTTCTAGCATACTTTTTTGTTACCAAAATAATAGTCTCGAAGCTTATTATTCTCGCAATTGGAATTATTGTTAAAATATTGTAATAAAGGAAAATCGTTTTTATAATTCCTTACGTTTGCTTGCTGCTGGTATTCCTAACTCGTCTCGATATTTGCTAATAGTACGTCTAGCCAAATGGATTTGAAAAGAGCTGGCTAGGCTTTCAGCAATCTTTTGATCGGATAAAGGCTTTTGTTTATTTTCAAAGGTGATTATTTTTTTAATCATTTCTAAGATTGACGTTTGAGAATGCTCTGTTTGAGTGCTTTCAATTTTAGAAGAAAATAGATCCTTCCATAAATATGTTCCAACAGGTGTTAGTATTATTTTATTCCGAATTGCTCGACTTACTGTTGATTCGTGCATATCGATTTGTGTTGCGACATCCCTTAGTGATAAAGGTTTTAAATAAGGTAGCCCTTTGTAGAAAAATTGTTGTTGATGCTGTAGGACAACTGACATAATCCGAATAATTGTTTGACGGCGCCGCTGTAAACTATGGACGAGCCATTCATAATGCTTATAATGCTGTTTTACATATGCTTGTTCGGCTAAGGGCAGTATAGATGCGTAGCTATCATGAAGCCGAATAGATGGCATTGAGCAATCATTTAAACTGAATTGTAATGTGCTATCTTCGATCACAACAACAATATCTGGTGTGACATATTCTATATTATCTTCTGAGTTCAAAGTGCAAGGGATTGGTGTTAGTTGCTGTAGCTGATTAATTAGTGCTAATAACTGTTCCTTAGAAAGCTTAAGAGATTTCATCAATTCAGGAAATTTACGTTCAGCTAGTAGGAACAGCCCTTTTTGAATAAGTTGCTGTAAATCATAATTATTCTCTTCGATTTGCAGTAAAAGACATTCTTGCAGATTACGTGCACCAATTCCCGGCGGCCCGATTTGTTGTAAAAGCTGAATACCATAATAATGTTGTTCTTCTGCAACATTAGAAAGGTGGGCTGGAGAATAACCTTTGTTATCTAACTGTTCAATAAGAAACTGTACAATTTGTAAATCATCACCTGCAAAAGTGAGTGTAGCTAGTTGTAGCAATTCCTCCCGGTAGTTTAGTTCTACAATTTTTGTATATAAATCATTCTCAGTTGTTCGAAAGGGAGAATAAGAATTTCCGTAAATACGTTCTTGAAATGATGGTGGTTGTAAGTCGATTAACGGGTTCTCTAATTGCTGTTCATACAGAAATTGCTCAAGTTCAAGTGTTGTATATTGTAGTAATTCAATAGATTGCTGTAATTGAGGTGTCATCATCATTTTCTGTTGCTGTTGTTGTTTTAAAATTATGTCCATCATGATCACTCCGTTTCTTGCTTTTAATTAGCATAACATAAAGATGTGAATTTTCAGATAATAATTTGAGCAAATAATGTTAATGCAAAATAGTTTTGATTTAGTTATTTTACTAACTTGATTCATGGCGTTCCATGCCACTATTGTTTATAATGAGGAAATGGAAAAGACTAACGAGAAAGAAGGGATAGCTATGGCACGAGGTGTTTACATTCATATTCCTTTTTGTCACCAAATTTGTAACTACTGCGATTTCAATAAATTTTATTTTAAAAATCAACCAGTGGATGAATATATAGAAATGCTTGGCAAGGAGATGGAACTTGCGACAAAAAAATATCCCGAGAGTTTTAAGCAAATCGAAACAATATTTCTTGGTGGCGGTACACCAACAGCACTATCATCTAAACAAATAGAGAGACTTCTTGAGCTTATTCGTACGTATATTCCGATGGACAATGTGACAGAATTTACATCAGAGGCTAATCCGGACGAGCTATCAGAAGCAAAAATGCAGGCATTATTTGATGGGGGTGTAAATCGCTTAAGTATGGGTGTACAATCCTTTGATCAAGAGTTGTTAAAGAACATTGGTCGTACACATAGTAATAATCACGTCTATGAAACAATTGCCATGGCGAAAAAGGTAGGTTTCAGAAATATTAGTCTGGATTTAATGTACGGTTTGCCGGGGCAGACGATGGCACAATGGAAAGATACTTTAGAAAAAGCGTTCGCTCTTGATATACCACATTATTCTGCCTATTCACTAATAGTGGAGCCAAAAACGATTTTTTATAATCAATACACAAAAGGTAAGCTCCATTTACCAACGGAAGATCTTGAAGCGGATATGTACGATGTGCTAATGAGCCAGATGGAGGCGCATGGACTTCTCCAATACGAAATTAGCAATTTTGCTCTATCTGGTTTCAGTTCTAAACATAATAAAATATACTGGGAAAACGATGAATATGCAGGATTTGGTGCTGGTGCTCATGGGTATCTAGCTGGTGTGCGCTATTCAAATCATGGACCATTGAAAAAGTATATGGATGCAGTAAATGCAGGGGAACTACCAATTGTATATGAACATGTTGTAACAGAGAATGAGAAACGCGAAGAGCAAATGTTTTTAGGTTTGCGTAAAACGGAAGGAATTCCACACTCTATATATGAAGAAAAATTTAAAGAATCAATGCAGAGGGATTACTCACAAGTCATTGAAAAGTTAGTTTCAGAAGGTCTTTTGGAACATGATACTAAAGGAATTCGTCTTACGCGAAAAGGTCGCTTTGTAGGTAATGAAGTATTTCAACAATTTTTACTAGAAGATTGAGCGATATCGTTGACATAAAATGTAGGATTTGATAACTTAATAATAGTATTAGCACTCCTCTTAGTTGAGTGCTAACAGAGGTGATGATCATGCTAACAAATCGGCAATTACAAATATTGCAAGCTATTGTAGATGACTTTATTATGTTTGCACAGCCGGTAGGTTCTCGCCAAATCTCCAAAAAGAAAGAGATTACATTTAGTCCAGCCACAATTCGAAATGAAATGGCGGATTTAGAGGAATTAGGCTTCTTAGAAAAAACGCACACTTCCTCTGGTCGAGTGCCTTCGGAAAAGGGTTATAGATTTTATGTAGATCATTTGTTGAACCCACAAGGCATTAATTCAAGGGATATTCAGCAAATCCAATCAATTTTTAATGATCGTTTGGTAGAAGTAGAGCATATTATCCGAAAGTCAGCCAATATTTTATCAGAGCTGACATCGTATACATCGATTCTTTTAGGACCAGATGTTCAAAGACATCGAGTAAAACGATTTTCAATTGTGCCACTCTCTAGCGATTCAGCAGTAGCGATTATCGTAACGGATAACGGGCATGTTGAAAATCGCATGTTTAGTTTACCGCCTAATTTTACCGCTTCTGATTTAGAGAAAATGGTTAATATCTTAAATGAACGTCTCGTTGGTGTTTCATTAGAGGATATTCATAAAAAACTCGAAGCTGAAGTGCTAACAGTATTACAACAGCATGTTCGATCAGCGGATGATTTTATCCACGGTCTCGTTACAGCGACGATGCATAATTCGGAAAGTAAAATTTTCTATGGTGGTAAAACAAATATGTTCAACCAACCGGAATTCCACGATTTAAATAAAGTCCGTATGATTTTGGACTTAATGGAAACGACTAGCCAAGTGCAGTCACTCTTCCATCCTAATGAATCGGGCATTCAAATTCGTATTGGTTCAGAAAATAAACAACTAGAAATGGAAAACTGTAGTGTCATTACGACCACTTATTCTATTGGTGAAGATCAGCAAGGGGCTATAGCAATTATTGGTCCAACACGTATGGATTATAAGCGTGTCGTTGCTTTACTAGACGTAATGCGCATGGATTTATCACAGGCCTTTACGAAGAATCGTAGTGATTGATAATGAGGAGGATTAAAGTGACTGAAACAACTGAAAACAAAGACCTTGTGCAGGATGTACAAGCTGAAAATGTAGTAGAAGAAACAGAAGTAGTAGAAGAACAAAAAGCTGAATTAACACTCGAAGAACAGTATGAAGCAAAGCTAGCTGAGTTACAAGCAAAGTTAGACGACGAGGAAAGTCGTCATCTACGCTTACGTGCTGACTTCGATAATATTCGCCGCCGCAATCAGCTTGATCGTGAGGCTGCTGAAAAGTATCGCGCTCAGAGCTTACTGTCTGATTTACTGCCAGTAATCGATAATTTCGAGCGTGCCTTACAAGTTGAAGCGACTTCTGAAGAAACTGCTTCCATCGTGAAAGGTATTGAAATGGTGTACCGTTCTCTTATAGAAGCTACTGAGAAGGAAGGCTTACAGATTATTAAAGCTGAAGGTGAGCAATTTGATCCTAATGTTCACCAAGCTGTCATGCAGGAGCAAGATAGTGAAAAAGCGACGGGTGTTGTCTTACGTGAGCTTCAAAAAGGCTATATGTTAAAGGATCGCGTATTACGCCCAACAATGGTATCTGTAAACGAATAGACTTAGTACTATTTAATTAATTACATTAGTTAGAAAACGCGTCATTTGCGTTTAAATAATAGGAGGAAATTTTTATGAGCAAAATTATCGGTATTGACTTAGGAACAACAAACTCTTGTGTTTCTGTACTTGAAGGCGGAGAACCAAAAGTAATTCCAAATCCAGAAGGAAACCGTACAACACCATCTGTTGTTGCGTTTAAAAATGGCGAACGTCAAGTTGGTGAAGTAGCAAAACGTCAATCAGTAACAAATCCTAACACAATTATTTCTATTAAATCTAAAATAGGTACATCTGAAAAAGTTAAAGTGGAAGATAAAGAATATACACCACAAGAAGTTTCTGCAATGATTCTTCAATACTTAAAAGGCTATGCTGAAGACTACTTAGGTGAAAAAGTAACTAAAGCAGTAATTACTGTACCTGCTTACTTCAACGACGCTCAACGCCAAGCTACTAAAGATGCTGGTAAAATCGCAGGTTTAGAAGTAGAGCGTATTATCAACGAACCAACAGCTGCTGCACTTGCTTATGGTTTAGACAAACAAGACACAGACCAAAAAGTATTAGTATTTGACCTTGGTGGCGGTACATTTGACGTATCTATTCTTGAATTAGGTGACGGTGTATTTGAAGTATTAGCAACAGCTGGTGATAACAAACTAGGTGGGGACGATTTCGACGATGCTATCATCGAATATCTTGTTGCAGAATTCAAAAAAGAAAACGGCATTGACCTTTCTAAAGATAAAATGGCTATGCAACGTCTAAAAGATGCGGCTGAAAAAGCGAAAAAAGACTTATCAGGTGTAACATCTACTCAAATTTCTTTACCATTCATCACTGCTGGTGAAGCGGGTCCATTACACTTAGAAATTTCTTTAACTCGTGCAAAATTTGACGAAATTACATTACCATTAGTAAACCGTACAGTAGGTCCAGTACGTCAAGCATTATCTGATGCAGGTCTTTCAACATCTGAACTTGACCAAGTAATCTTAGTTGGTGGTTCTACTCGTATTCCAGCTGTACAAGAAGCTGTACGTAAAGAAACTAATAAAGAGCCACACCGCGGTGTAAACCCTGATGAAGTTGTAGCAATGGGTGCTGCTGTTCAAGGTGGCGTATTAACTGGTGATGTAAAAGACGTAGTTTTACTTGACGTAACTCCACTTTCATTAGGTATCGAAACAATGGGTGGCGTATTCACAAAATTAATCGACCGTAACACTACGATCCCAACATCTAAATCACAAGTATTCTCAACTGCAGCTGACAACCAACCAGCAGTAGATATTCACGTGCTACAAGGTGAACGCTCAATGGCAGCAGACAACAAAACATTAGGTCGCTTCCAATTATCAGATATCCCACCAGCACCACGTGGTGTACCACAAATCGAAGTAACATTCGATATTGACAAAAATGGTATCGTATCTGTTAAAGCGAAAGACCTTGGTACAAACAAAGAACAAACAATTGTTATCCAATCTGATTCTGGTCTGTCTGAGGAAGAAATCGAACGTATGGTAAAAGATGCAGAGGCAAATGCTGAAGCGGATACTAAACGTAAAGAAGAAGCAGATCTTCGCAACGAAGCTGACCAATTAGTGTTCCAAGTTGACAAAACAATTGCTGACTTAGGCGAACAAATTACAGAAGACGAGAAAAAATCTGTTGAAGATGCTCGTGATGAATTGAAAAAAGCGCTTGAAGCTGGCGAATTAGAAGGCATTAAATCCGCTAAAGAAAAACTAGAAGGCGTATTACAGCCATTAGTTATGAAAGTATATGAACAAGCTGCAGCAGCTGCTCAAGCAGCTCAAGGTGGCGATGCTGGTGCAGATGCTGGCGCTGGTAAAAAAGATGATATCGTAGACGCTGATTTTGAAGAAGTAAAAGACGATAAATAATAGTAAGTAACACAGTTAAGTGAAGAAGCCAAAGACCGCTTGCGGCTTTGGCTTTTCTCTTTATAGTTAGCTATAACCTACGCACATTTATTCGTCTAGGTGTATAGGTTAACTGCGAGAAATGTGAAGAAACATATGTGCAACATTTTTAATGAATATTTAATAATAAAAATAGAGGCAGTTTTTTTAACTGCGTGATACAATAGATTTTATGCAAAAAGAGCGGAGTGTGAATGATGGAGAAACGCGATTACTACGAGGTGCTTGGTTTAACGAAATCAGCTTCTAAAGATGAAATTAAAAAAGCATACCGTAAATTATCAAAACAATACCATCCTGACCTTAATAAAGAGCCAGGTGCAGATGAAAAATTCAAAGAAATCGCTGAAGCTTATGAAGTGTTAAGTGATGATCAGAAAAAAGCACGCTATGATCAATTTGGCCACGAGGATCCAAATGCAGGCTTTGGTGGTGGCTTCGGAGGCGGCGGCTTTGGCGGCTTCGAGGATATTTTCAGCTCATTCTTTGGTGGTGGCGGTCGCCGTCAGGACCCGAATGCACCGCGCAAGGGTGATGACCTTCAATATCGTATGAATATTACATTCGAAGAAGCGATTTTCGGGAAAGAAACAGAAATCGAAATTCCAAAAGATGAATTATGTGATACTTGCCACGGTTCAGGTGCAAAACCAGGTACTAACCCCGAAGTATGTTCAACATGTCAAGGTGCAGGTCAAGTAAATCAAGCTGTAGATACACCTTTTGGCCGTGTGATGAATCGTCGTACTTGTTCTACATGTCATGGCGCAGGTAAAATCATTAAAGAAAAATGTTCAACTTGTCGTGGTGAAGGAAAAGTTCAACAACGTAAGAAAATCAAAGTTAACATTCCAGCAGGTGTGGATGATGGTCAGCAAATTCGTGTGTCTGGTCAAGGTGAGCCAGGTATAAATGGAGGCCCAGCGGGGGATTTATATATTATGTTCCGCGTTCAAGGACATAATGAGTTTGAACGTGATGGCGATGATATTTATTACGAACTAAAACTGACATTCCCACAAGCAGCTCTTGGTGATGAAATTGAAGTTCCGACTGTTCATGGAAAAGTAAAACTACGTATTCCAGCGGGCACACAGTCAGGTGCGCAATTCCGTCTAAAAGACAAAGGTGTCAAAAATGTACATGGCTATGGTACAGGGAATCAATATGTAACAGTAAAAGTTGTAACGCCAGAAAAATTAACAGAAAAACAAAAACAATTACTACGTGAATTTGCGGAAATCAGTGGTGATATTCCTGAAGAGCAAGGAAGCTCGCTATTCGATAAAATTAAGAAAAAATTCCAAGGTGAATAATTAGAGGAGCTGAAGAGCTACGTGAAGTGGTCAGAATTATCCATTCATACAAAAAATGAAGCGGTAGAAGCAATTTCGAATATTTTGCATGAAGCAGGGGCAAGTGGTGTGGTTATTGAGGATTCTGCAGAATTTGCGAAGCCACGAGAGGATCAGTATGGTGAAATTTATGCGCTAAATGAAGCGGATTTTCCGAGAGATGGTGTTATTGTTAAGGCTTACTTATCGGAGTCTAGTTTTTTAAATGAAACAGTCGAAGAAATTAAGGCGGCTATAACAAATCTAACGAACTTCAACATCGATATTGGTGAAAATGTTGTATCGATTGTGGAGGTTAACGAGGAAGACTGGGCAACAGCATGGAAGCAATACTATCATCCTGTAAAAATTTCTGAACGCTTTACAATTGTGCCAACATGGGAAGAATATGTACCAGTATCAACAGATGAATTAATTATTGAATTAGATCCTGGTATGGCTTTCGGTACAGGAACACACCCTACAACTGTTATGTGCTTACAAGGGCTTGAGAAGGTCGTAAAAGAGGGCGATACAGTTATCGATATCGGGACGGGTTCAGGCGTTCTATCAATTGGTGCAGCCTTACTAGGAGCTAAGAGCGTACATGCACTTGATTTAGACGAAGTAGCTGTACGTTCAGCACAAGAAAATGCTGCATTAAACAAAGTAGATGATAAAGTATCTGTATTCCATGGAAATCTATTGGATACAGTTAAGGAACCAGCTGATGTCGTTGTGGCTAATATTTTAGCAGAAATTATTATGTCCTTTACTGACGATGCATTTTCAGTTGTTAAACCGGGTGGATTATATGTCACTTCAGGCATCATTGGCGCGAAACGTGATGATGTAAAAGTAGCACTAGAAGCTTCAGGATTTGTAATCGAAGAAGTATTACTAATGGAAGATTGGGTAGCGATCATTGCCCGTCGACCACAATAAATTGATTGAGGAAGCGCCAAATCGTGAGCCGAGTGCTGGCGATTTGGCGTTTTCTCTTCTTGCTATAAAGGAGTATGGTAACATGCAACGCTATTTTATTGAGACGACCATTGAGGAAGCACGTATTAGCGGAGAGGATGCGCGACATATTGAACGAGTAATGCGTATGAAAGAAGGCGACAAAATCGTTGTAGTTGCACAAAATACCGCCCATATATGTGAAATTGAAGCCTTCGAAGCAGATGAAGTATACGTTCAAACTACAGGTGAAATTATTCCTTCTCCGGAGTTACCTGTAAATGTAACAGTGGCATGTGGTTTGCCAAAGGGCGATAAACTAGAACTTATTACACAAAAGGCAACAGAGCTTGGAATGTTTGCCTTGTTGCCTTTTGAAGCGGAGCGTTCCATCGTTAAATGGGATAAAAAGAAGGGTGCCAAAAAGCAAGAGCGTCTACAAAAAATTGCTAAAGAAGCAGCTGAGCAATCCCATCGTACACATATCCCGGAAATCTATGAACCAATCTCTTTTAAACAGCTAGTAGAACAAGTTGGCAAATTCGACGCCGTTTTTATAGCAGATGAAGAGGATGCAAAAGCAGAACGACGCACAAGATTTTCGGAGAAGTTAAAAAATGTGTATGACAAGAAGTCGAAATCAATTCTTATTATCTTTGGTCCAGAAGGAGGCATTGCTAGAAAAGAAGCAGATGCCCTGCTTCAAGCCGGTGCCCAAACGATGTCATTAGGACCTCGAATTTTACGAGCAGAAACGGCACCACTCTATGCACTGTCTGCAATCTCTTATGAATTTGAATGAAATAAGATTTAGCCTTGTCAAAAGAGGCTTTTCACGCAATAGCTGTGCATGGGTAAACTGCAATATAATTACGTGTAAGTGCAGTCGTGGCAAGGTTTGAAGGAATAAGCGAAAATCACAATCAATGACTTAATCCTAACAAAAAGAGCTGATTCAAAAAATAAACTGTACCCTATAAGATAGACACTTTGAAAAAAGTCTATCCTATAGGGTACTTTTGTTTATAATGAGAAAAAAGATGTCGGAGCGGAATAAA
>NZ_JBIWFQ010000010.1:0-125444 GCF_044763105.1 Lysinibacillus sp. NPDC096212
AAAATCATCGCATCCATGCGATAACGGCTAACTGACCTGCATCGGTAAAAACGCCACGTCCTGTGGCATTACCGAAATGACCGACATCGTGTCGGTCCTCACGCAGACCTAAGCACAAAGCCGATTCTAGACGCAATTAATCCGAGGCATAATTGATTGAGGAGAGGTTGGGTTATATGGAAGTTGTACGTATGGAAAATGTAGTGAAAAGTTACGGGGAAGGTAATAACAGGGTAGATGCATTAAAAGGGATTGATCTTTCAATTCAGCAAGGCGAATTCGTCTCAATTGTCGGTGCTTCTGGTTCTGGAAAAAGTACACTACTACATATTTTAGGTGGGTTGGATCACCCTAGTTCAGGAAAGGTGTTCATTGGGGACAGTGATATTTATAAATATACAGATGATGAGCTTTCCATATTCAGAAGAAGAAAAGTCGGGTTTATTTTTCAATTCTTTAATTTGATACCAGTATTAAATGTCCAGGAAAATATTGCTTTGCCTACATTATTGGATAGTGAATCTATAGATATGGAATATCTAAATGAAATTATTAATATCCTTGGGCTTCAAGAACGTATGAATCACTTGCCTTCCGAACTATCTGGAGGGCAACAGCAACGGGTTTCAATTGGCAGGGCGCTTATTAATCGTCCGCATTTGATTCTTGCTGATGAGCCTACTGGTAATTTGGATACTCGAAATACGAAAGAAGTGATGGATTTATTAAGATTCACGGCAAAAAAATACAATCAAACCATTGTCATGATTACTCACGATTTAACGATAGCATCGGCTTCGGATCGGATCATCACAATACAAGACGGTAAAATCATTTCTGATCAGCGACTGACTGAGAAAAAGTTTCAGACTGGAGGACAATGATTTTGATTCATAGTTATCAGCAATTAGGTACCAGGTATTTAAAGAAGAATATGAAACGAACTATTTTGACCTTGGTTGGCATCATACTCTCTGTAGCGTTAATTTCAACGATTGGCCTCTTTATGAAAGGATCACAACTTACCCATATTGAGAATAACAAGAAGTTAAGCGGAGTTTCTTTTCATGTAGGTATTTCAGATTATGACGAAGAGCTTTTAAATAAAGTCAAATTTAATCCCCAAATTGAATCGTTTGGTTTAATGTCTAAGGGAGACATCGTTCCTGTAGGAGATGTTTCTGTGAAAATGAATTTCGCGGATCATGACGCCTTGAAATTTTTAACCTATAGCCTTCTTGATGGCAAATTACCAACCAATGACGATGAGGCAGCTGTAGATTCCTGGGTACTATCTTATATAAAAAAAGATCTTCAAATCGGTGATTCATTTGAACTGGATGGAAAAACATATCAACTGGTTGGTTTACTGAATAATAGTGAGTTTACACAGAAAAATAAAGAGGGACGATTATTAACATATAAAAGTGAGTTTGCTATTGGAGAAGGAAGGATATTAATTGAAATTAACGAGAAAGCAGACTTTAACGAGGTTTTAGACGAACTTAAATCAATGACTGAAGACAATAACATTGATATTAATACTCAATTGATTCAAGCTTTGGAACCGGAATCGGATCAATCGCTCCTGGCCATTCTTGTTATTGTTGTCAGTATAGTTGTCATTTCTACAATTGTTGTCATTTATAACGCCTTTCAAATCAGTGTCGTAGAGCGGATGAAGCAGTTTGGCTTGCTGAGAAGCATCGGCGCTACGCGAAAGCAAATTAGACAAATTGTTATGAAAGAAGCTGTTGTGCTGGCTGTCATCGCTATACCAATTGGGATTGTATGCAGCTTATTGGCACTTGCTATTCTCCAAACTATTTTCTTGATTGTATTAGAAAATGGTCAGGATATTTCGATATTCAATGTCGATTGGAAGATAATTTTAATTAGTTCGCTTCTTACCCTGATAACTGTTTTAGCGTCTAGTTATTACCCTGCTTTTTTTGCAGGCAAAATATCTCCATTGCTAGCAATCAGCAGCAGACTGTCAATTAAAAAAGAGGCAATCAAAAAACAAAAGAATACCGCTCTGAAAAAGCCTTTATCTTTCCCATTGAGCATGGCCTTGAAAAATGTAAAAAGAAATAAAAATCGTTATATGGTTACCATTTTATCAATTATTATAAGCAGTGTATTGTTTATTACTTTTTCATCGTTGATGGATATCGCATTTTCATCCAATTTTATGAACGATTCTTCCACTAAATCGGATCTTACAATCTATCTTCCAAATGACAATCAAGCATCTTCTGAGAACCTGCAAATTATGGATCAGTTAAAGTTAATTCAAAATGTATCCGAAGTTTACGAACAGGACTTAAGTTTTGAAATTGTATTGAAGGATACAGCTCAATCTCTCGCGACTGTTGAGGACATCCAGGAGACTTTTGGAAATAAACACTCCATTACAGTGGTTAATCACTTAGAAGAGAATAAAGCCAAGAAGGAATCCGTTCTCGTGACCAAAATTCTTGTCTATGCTTTTATTGTGGTCATTGCTTTAATTGGCAGTTTAAATATCCTCAATACGATTACTATAAGTATCATGATTAGACGAAAAGAACTGGCTGCATTAAAATCCATAGGCATGTCCCAAAGGGATTTGAAAAAAATGATTATCTATGAAGCACTGATTTATGGTTTTTCTGGAAGCTTGCAAGGCATTTTCTTCGGATGCATACTTTCATATATTATTTATTTGGCTGCCTCCGGTGTCTTGAAGGTTGCATGGACGATTCCCTATGAGGCTTGTTTCATTACGTTTGCTGCCGCTTTGTTCATTAGTTATTTATCTGTTTTGCTACCGCTCCGAAGAATCCAGCAGGATAATATTATAGATACGATAAGGGAAGAATAATACGAAAGGCCTGGCTATTTATAGTCAGGCTATTCTGATTTGGCGGTAACTGCTAATATGGAGTTAGAGGAAGGAGAGGGTATTTTTGAATAAAATATTACTGGTTGAAGATGATGAGGCTCTTGGTTTAGCCATCGAGTTTTCATTAAGAAACGAAGGGTATGAGGTGATTAGAGCTTCTAGTGTAAAAGAAGCGAGAAACCAGTTTGATCATACTATTTTTAAGTTGGCTATATTAGATATCAACCTTCCAGATGGAAATGGCTATGATCTATGCATGCACTTTAAAAAACAAAACGATGCCATGTCTATTATTTTCTTAACCGCCCTTGACGAAGAAGTGAATGTAGTAATGGGATTAGATATTGGTGGAGACGATTATATAACAAAACCTTTTCGAGTTAGAGAACTTATGTCGAGAGTAAGAGTGCAATTACGTAAACAAACTAAGTTAGAAGAAGCTTCATTGATTTTAACATCTGAGAATATAAAAATTGATATGAATCAAGTCAAGGTTTATAAAAATCAAGAACTTGTCCCAGTAACGAATTTAGAATATAAGCTTCTGTTAACTTTTATGAAGAATGCTTACAAAGTATTAAAAAGAGATGAAATTCTTCTGGAAATTACGGAAGGTGATGAAGTATTTTTTGATGAAAATACGTTATCTGTATATATTATGCGTTTAAGAGACAAAATCGAAGATAATCCAAAAAATCCACAGTTTATCATCACCCAACGAGGATTAGGATATCGTTGGGATAAGGATGTGTACAGACAGTAACATGATAAAAAATACTGAGATAAAAGGCTATATGATCATAATGTTCGCTTTATTTTTTCTATTTATTATCTATCAGTATATGACACATCAACTATTTTACGATCATTTAAAAAGTGATTCGATTACAACCTGGGGGGAAATTACCGCCAGATTGGTTGAACAAAATCCTGAGAATGAAGCAGAAATTATGAAAGTCTTAACAAGCAATTCTTCTGATTCCAATGAGTATCAGGAAAAAGGAAGAGAAATCTTTAAACAATATGGATTATATGAAGATTTGGAGACAGAACTTTTTCCACTTTTAAATAACAATATTTTTAGCCATAATCAATCAATTTTTTTGGGGTTGATTATTTTCGGATGTCTATTGTTTTTGGCAAATTACATACAATACACTATTTTCTTCAATAAAATCAAACAACTTACTTCGACTGCCAAAAAAATAATCGAAGGGGATTACTCGGTTACAATAAATGAAAATAAAGAAGGCGATATTGCCAAACTAGTAATTTCTTTGCGTTCCATGAAAGATATTATTAGAAAAAGCATGAGTGATTTGCTTGAAGAAAAGAAGTTTTTAGGTCAAGTATTACAAGACATATCCCATCAGTTAAAAACACCACTTTCGACGATATCCATCTACAATGAATTGTTATTGAATGAAGACTTGCCCCGTCAGCAGCAAGTTCAATTATTGCAAAATAATGAAGTTCAAATCAGCAGAATGAATGTCTTGATTCAAAACTTGTTAAAAGTCGCGAAAATTGATGCCAGAGCTATTACATTTGATAAAGAGCCGTTAAACTTGGTGGAAACGATTCATGAAGTTTTAAATCGTTTGGAAAATATGATCAATGAAAAAGATTTGTTAATTGACTGGGATGAGCCGGAAGAAATAGTAGTTTTCCACGATAAATTATGGATGCAAGAAGCTTTGGTGAACTTGTTAAAGAATGCGATTGAGCATTCCAAAAATGGTGATAAAATCACACTTCAACTCAAAGATACACCCATTTATACGGAACTTGTGATTCAAGACTTTGGAGAGGGGATTGCAGTTGAGGAATTACCGCATATCTTTAATCGATTCTACAAAGCAAGTAGTTCTAAAAAACATGATTCGACGGGGATTGGCTTGGCGTTAACAAAAGCAATTATTGAAGCGCATCAAGCCTTAATAAAAGTTGAAAGTGAGAAAAATGCCTATACAAAATTTACAATAAGCTTCATAAAATTTTAGAATGAATGAGTATACTTACAATAATCTCATGGGTTATTTTCGTTTTTAGTGCTATAGCTGGTATCTATGCTATTTATGCTATAATCAAAAACAATCATACAAAGAAATATCTCTTATGGCTGCAATATTGTAGGCAGTCATAATTTGCTTATACTTTCTAGAAAGTGCGAAAATTAAAAAAGAATTAAGGGGAGTATGACGATGCTTGAAAATAAATTAGGTATCACAAATCAACTTGATTTGAATCGAACAGAAGAACGGCTTTCAAAGAAGAAAGCTAAAGAGTTATACGATTCAGGGAAAATAAATAGCTTAGAAGTAGGCACTTTCAAGGGTCTTTCTGAAATTCATCGCTATCTATTTGAGGATATTTATTTCTTTGCTGGAAAGGTTCGAGAGGTCAATATAGCAAAAGGGAATTTCCGATTTGCTCCAATCATGTATCTTAGAGCATCTTTAGAGCATATCGATACGATGCCACAAACAACTTTTGATGAAATTGTTGAAAAGTATGTTGAAATGAATATCGCTCACCCTTTCAGAGAGGGGAACGGTAGAGCTACTAGAATTTGGCTAGATTTAATCTTTAAAAAAGAACTTCAAAGGGTTGTTGAATGGAATAAGATTGATAAGGAAGATTACTTGTTGGCGATGGAACGTAGTCCGATTAGAGACGTTGAAATTAAGCAATTGCTCCAACAAGCATTATTAGATGAAATTAATAGCCGTGAAGTTTTCATGATGGGTATTGATATTAGCTACTATTATGAGGGATATACTGAATATGATATAGAAGATTTATAATAGAAAGGGCTGAAATTCAGTCCTTTTTTACTTTTTAATAGGGGCAAAAAAGGAGCTAACTAAATAGCTCCTTTTATTTATGATTAAAACTAAGATGTTAGGTATCTTTGATTGAAATGTGCGCGAAATCAAAAGAATAGTTTTGGTTATTCCGAAAAGACACTGGCTTCTTTAACACAGGAACAACCTTGTATTTATTTTTCTTCACTTTCTTAAACACACTTTTAACCGTATCCGACCTCACTCACATCCCACACCTGAAGGAGTAGGCTTTCCCGTTTGGAAAATCAAGTTTTACAATTTAGTAAGATTAAAAGTCATATTGTAAGGGAACAGTCATTCATTTATCAAAAAATAACGTTTATGTTTAAAGTATCAAAAATAAGGAGCTGGCAAAATGAAAAAAACAGTAGCTTTTTTATGTATTAATGCTAAAAAATATAGTTTTCTATTAGGAGATTCTGAATGAATAAATTAAATACGTATGAAAGAATAGACACTATGGATTACTTACGAGGGTTTGCCTTGCTGGGGGTACTTCTTGTGAATAGCTTTCAGGTTATGGATTCGTCCAACTATAATGAATTACACGGAGTATTATATTCTATATTCAACAGGGAATTTCACCCTATTTTATTCTTCTTATTTGGATTTGGGTGTTATCTTTTTATGAATCGATCCAAACAAAAAATAAACAATAGATACCTTTTGTATTTCCGCAGAATCGGTTTTTTATTTGTACTAGGACTGATTCATACATTATATGCACCGCCAGGGATTACCGATGTATTAATGGTGTATGCAGTACTTGGCCTGTTTATGGCAATATTTTTTAAAAGAAGTAAATGGAACAACTTAATAATAACGATTTCACTAATAGCCTTATCTATTGTTACAGCTTTTTATCAACCGTATTATGGTGAGAGAATAGTATGGCTAGATTTACTATCCAACATAAGTAAATGGTTTGCACCGATGATGCTAGGTTTTACGATGGGGCAATTTAATTTTTTTGAAAATATGCATGGGAGATTAAGGTATATTTCGGTTTTTTTTATAGTTAATATTTGTACTTATGTATCTTTATTTTATATAAAGCTGTCAATTGACATTACTCCTGCAGGAACAGAAATGCTAGAAGATTATATTGTTCCTTTTATGATGATGAGCAGTTTCCTTATTATTTTACAATGGGATAGAGCAAAAATGATATTATCTCCATTAAAATTTTATGGACAAATGTCTTTAACAAATTATCTTGCGCAAAGTGCCTTACTAATTGTATTTAGCTTCCTAATTGGTATGACACCTATTCATTCATTAATAGTGTGTTTCTTAATCCACGCTATTTTAATTACTTTTAGTATAGTATGGTTAAAGTATTTTAAAATGGGGCCAGTTGAATTGTTATTACGATACTTTACTTATTGGGCGAAAGTTCCGAATAAGAAAAAAATCATTAAAGAGAGTTTTAATGAAGCTTGATTTACCTAATTACCGTAAAATATGCTGAAAAAACAAAGTTTAAGTTTATATTCGTTTGCGTGATAGGGCATTAAGGGGTCACTAGACTAAATGTGACCCAATGCATCCCTTTAAAAATTTCTTATCTGTTTTAGTAAGGAATTGAGTTCATTCGCCTCTTTTTTAGTCTTAATCAGTGTTATGATCCAAGCAAACAAATAGAGTAATAAAAAACCACCAAGGAAATCTACGCTTAGAAAATGATCTGACCACTTGTTATATAAAGATATAGAAAAGACTACTAGAAACATCATGATAAAATGAATGACTAAAGCAAACAAATAGTTCATTTTTTCAATGTCAAAAATGATTGTAAAAATACCTGCGCAAGCTGAGATTATGAATACACTAATAATCTCAGCTTCTGAAGAAATGATATTTTTTCTCGATAGTAAAACCATCATATAAATAAATGCACCAGTGCCTAAACCTGAAAATAGTCTATTTTTTAATTGCAACGAAATGTCTTCCTCTCAAAATAAGATAGGCTTGTTTAATTCTTTTTGTACATAATATGTATAAAGAATTCCTCCGAAGAAAAGTCCGATAGATAGTCCATTTATGGCAGAATAAATGATATTAAATGAAAGGTCATTATAAAATGATGGCGAGATGCCTAAAGTTACATTTAAGAGATACTTCACTAAAAAATTTATTAGAATAATGATTAATGGAAGATAGCACTTCTTTCTGATGATTACTGATTCCTGTTTGAGGAACATTTGATATTTTTTGTACAACAAATAACCAATTAAAGTCCCAGGAAATATGAAAAAGAAATAGCTAATCAAACAAATTTCTAAGTGAGAAAATTGAGAGATCATTTTTTCAAATCCCCATATCATAAATATGAAAGGAACTAAAAACATTTTAGATAAATTGATTGGCCTTTCCTGGGAAATAGCGATACCTCTTTTTGTTAAAATAATTAATAATATCCATACTGACAATGGCGTTCTTAAAACTACTTCTCTAATGATGTTATACATTCTTTATTGCCTCCTTTGATGTTATTCATAATGGCATCAAAGAGGGAATAAAGAAATACGTCTAAACATATGTGGTGAAAATCAATACATAAGTGGGCTTTTGGAATATCTTGTTAGTGTCTTTTTCAAAGAAGATACATATTTTCTTGACACAATTACTTTCTCTTCATTCGATAGAATTGCTTCAAGATTACCGTTAGGTTTAACCGAAAATTTATTTAAAAAATGAATATTGATCAGGATCGTTTTTGAGATTCTGATGAAGTTATTGGGAAGATCATGCTCCAATTTATATAAAGGGCTTTTTGTTTCAAAAATAGTATCATTTGTATAAATGAATATTTTTCGTTCAAGATATTCTAAATAAAATATATTGGAATAAGGAATTTTTTCTTGTTCGTTTTTGGATGTAGACTTTGCTAGTAAATAGTTGTCGGAGCTTTTTTCAAGAGTTGATACGATATCTTGAATAAAAGACGTTACTTTGTGAATGTTAAATGTACATGATTCTTCTTTAAGTTTTTCTATAATTTTAATGTTAACCTTCATTTAAGACATATTTTCCTTTCAAAATTGGTTGTTAGTAATTTAAAGTGAATGTAAAGAGTATATCAAATGTTACGCTGATTTTTATAATTGTAGGATAGTTTTTACCAAGATATACAAAAGAATCATAGATTTATGAACTAAGCTATTTCTAAGCAGAGGAATCTGTCCGTAGAAATGGCTTTTTATTGTATGTAAAAATTTGTTTGAAAAATTCAGTCTTATATCATTTTTAAAACCTACAATGAAGTCAAAGGAAAGGAGTAGTGTAGATGAAAATGAAAAAAATTAGTCTTGTTGTAGTTCTTATATTGACAGGTTTTATAACAAATGACGTAGTCGTACATGCAGATGATCACGAACATAAAGATAAAAAACATGAAAAGTATAAAGAATATAAGGACTATAAAGACGACGATGATGATGACGATAAGAAATATTACTATGACGATGAAGAAGAAGGGGAAACTTATTATTTTCAAGACGCAGTAAGTGCGAAAGGTACTTGGAATATTTGGACACGAACAGTTGCTGCAAATAAAGAAGTGCTACCTTTTATAAACTCTCAAAAAGTCACGTTAAAGGTAGAAGGGACAAATAAGGAGCTAAGCTTTTTTATTGTACCAAAAGACGGTGAATTTTTTGTACCGGGTAAAGCAGTAGCACAGGCCCTAGGAGCAAAAGCGACATTTTACAAAGAAAGTAAAATTTTAGACGTCCGAAATGGAGCAAATGAATTAATTTACCGAGCAGGAACTAACGTTGTTTATGATAACAATGTGAAAACACCATCTCCTGCACAAGTATTTTACATGAATGAAGAATTATATGTACCGATTAGTACAATAACGAATGGCTTAGGCTATATAGCAGAGTGGCAAGAAAATAATCAAACATTTGTCTGCCAACCAATTACGAATTAGGGGGGAAGCACTATGAAAGATCCGAAAAAGGCAAAATGGGTATTAGGGGCGTCAGGGATACTTTTATCTGCAGCGATACTAACCCAAATTAACAATCCAACAGAAGCCGAAACTACACGTACAAAAAATATTCAGGAAGTAGATCAGAAAAATATGACGGAAAAAGAAAAAGAACTAGCTCAGCTGGATTGGACAAACTTTGAAATGACAAGTCAGCCTGCTGTTAAAAGCGAGCGCAAAACGAAAAGAACTTAATGGAGTTGGTCGTGTGGATACACTAACTTTGCAAATAATGAATACTGAATTTTATATAGCTATGCCAAAAGGTGTTTATTTCGTATGGAAAGATAAAGCGGAGAAATGGCTTCAATACGTAGCAAAAGAATGGTCAAGATTTCAAGCGAATAATGAATTATCACAACTAAATGATTTGAAAATTGGAGAAACGCTACGCATTAATTCGTTACTGTATGATTGTTTAATGCAAGCAAATCAATATTATCAACTTTCTAACGGTTTATTTTCACCGTATCTTAAACGCCAATTAGAACAGCATGGCTACAATCAATCTTTCCCATTTGATTCAGCTAAAAGCAAGGTATTTCAGAACAAACCTCTTATTGCTAATCAACCATTTCAATTTCTAGGCGATGAGCAAGTCATGAAGGTAGCTCAGCAGGAAATTGATTTAGGTGGATTTGCCAAAGGGTATGCCATTGAAATATTGGCGAAGTGGCTTGAGCAAGAGATATCTCCCGATTTCGGACTAATAGATGGGGGAGGGGATATGAAAATGTGGTCTTCTGGGGAAAAAACTTGGACAATTGGTGTTGCAGATGCCTGGGATATCGACAAGGAAATTAGCTCCATCAAAATGAAAACAGGTGCTATCGCTACATCCAATCGAGTGTATCGAAGCTGGATGCAAGGATCCATGAAGAAACATCATTTATTAAACGGACAAACAGGTGAAATAGCTAATACAGAAGTCTTACAAGCTTCAGTCGTAACGTCCTCATTATGTGATGCAGAGGTTGGTGCTAAACTATGCTTTCTTATGGATGAAGGTGAATTGCAGCAATGGTTCGAAAATAATTGTCAACAAAGTGCCCGCTTCATTGTTAAAGAAGGGCAAGTAGCAAACTGGAGAATGACGGGGGTGAAATAAATGATCATCAGTACGTGGGAATGGATTCGATTATTAGGGTTTTTAGCGTATTTTTATTTTACAATTTCCATTATATTTGGTTTGTTGAGAAAAGCAGCATTTGTCAAATCCCATAAAAACTTAATTTATCATATACATCAAAATGCTGGATGGCTAGGATTAATTACCGTAATTGCGCATATGTTAGTGCTTTTAATCGATCATTATCAGCCTTATAGTATAATGGGGATTTTAATTCCGTTCTCCGCTAAATATCAGTCTCTACCATCGGCACTTGGAACAATAGCATTTTATTTATTTTTAATGGTAGTCATGACATCGGATTTATGGATTCGAACAATGAATCGC
Source organism: Lysinibacillus sp. NPDC096212 (assembly GCF_044763105.1). Classification (NCBI taxonomy): domain Bacteria; kingdom Bacillati; phylum Bacillota; class Bacilli; order Caryophanales; family Bacillaceae; genus Lysinibacillus; species Lysinibacillus sp. NPDC096212. Next base: position 11,193 of record NZ_JBIWFQ010000010.1, read on the forward strand.
TCGTTATGGAAAAAGCTACACTTTCTTGTGTTACCAGCATGGGCATTATCACTTGCTCATGGAGTGTTAATAGGAACGGATACAGAAAATACGTTGATTATTATGTTTTATGTAGTTTCTGGGGGAATTACCATGTTAGTGCTGGTTGCAAGAACAATAAGCCAGTTCATGAAAAAAGTAAATATTTCAACGTCACAACAATAATTAAGAGGAAGCGGGGCTGTTTTAAAAAGCCCCGCTTCCTTTATGTTGAATAATGTTTATATTGGGAATTCAATATGAAATGTAGTGCCTTTATCGACTTTACTTGTCGCATAAATTTCCCCCTCATGCTGCTCCACTATTGCTTTTGCTATGGCAAGACCTAAACCAGTACCATTTCGTTGACGAGCAGCATCACTTCGGTAAAATCGCTCAAACACTAAAGGTAATTCCTGTTCAGTTATACCAACGCCGCTATCAGCAACAGTAATTTTTACAGAATCTCTATTTTTTAAAAGCGTCAGTGTTATTGCTCCACTATTTGTATATCTTATCGCATTGTCTAAAAGAATATAGAGCAGCTCTTGTATCTTTGAAGCATCACCAAGCAGCTCGATGTTTTCTTGGATTTCAGTAGAAAACTGTATGTCAGGAGGCATAATCCTTTGAAATTTCGTGCTCACTTTTAGGAGTAATGTTGATAATGGTATGCTTTCTTTTTGAATGGAAACCTGCTGCTGATCGTGTCTTGCTAAGAACAGCAGTTTATCTATGAGCTCTTTCATTATTTCAGCCTCATCTTTTAAGTCCACAATTAATTCCTTCCCAAAAGGGCTTAATTGCTTTTCTTCTTCCAATTCTAAAATTTCAAGTGAACTATAAAAAATACTTAATGGTGTTCGTAATTCATGGGAAGCATCGGATACGAACTTTTTTTGTTTATCGAACGACCATTGAATAGGGACCATCGCTTTACCAGCTAAATAATAGGCCAATAGACCGATTAAGATCGTAGAAATACAAGTTAATACTATTAGTAAATACTTTGTCATCTGGAAAAAGTGATGCTGTGACGTCACAGATTTACCAACGAAAATATAGCCTGCTACAGTATCATCGTTGTAAATTGGCTTTTTCAAAATTAGAAAATGCTCTTCTTGCCATTCATAATGTTGTATGAGCTCCTCATCAGGATTTTCATTCCCAAACGCTTTTTCAATCTGATTCTTCAGACCCTTGTAAGATTCATCACCATGGACAAACTTATGATCTTTTGTGTAAATATAGTAAAAAAAACTGCGATTTGGGTCAAAATTTAAAGTTTTAGTGTCTGCATGAACATGTTCAAAGAAATCATGCTCTTGCTTACCATAAAAGTCTTCTAATTCGTTTATTTGTTGATTTTCCATTAATTTTACGAGGGAAAAGTATATAACAATAACGAATAGTGAAAATAACAATAAGTAAAGCGTTGCATACAAAAAGGATAATTTTTTTTTCGTTTTATGAAACATTAGTCTTCCCTCAGTTTATAGCCAATCCCTCTAACGTTTTGAATACGTGATTTGGATTGACCATCATCAATTTTTTTTCGAACAAGCTTGACTAAAGCATCTAAGGAATTATTCGAAACATCGTAATCGTAGCCCCAAATATAAATACAAATTTGTTCTCTAGTTAGTACACGACCTTTATTGATAAATAAATACTCCAAAAGTAAAAATTCATTTTTAGTTAGATCAACTACTTCATTATTGTACAAAAACACACGAGAATCTACATTCAGCTGTAATTGATCGATCTGGATGACCTGTTCTATCACTTTATCTTTTCTTCGTAGTAATGCGCGAACTCTTGCTAACAGTTCCTCTATTTTAAATGGTTTTACTATGTAATCATCTGCGCCACTATCAAGACCTTTAATGATGTCCTCTGTGTCGTCCTTCGCTGTTAGCATTAAAATACTACCATTGAATCCAGTGTTTCGTAGCTGCTGGCACACTTGAATTCCACTAAGGTGCGGCATCATCCAATCTAAAATAACAAGATCGTATTGTTCTGTAAGCGTATGGTCTAGCGCTTCCTGTCCATTCTCCGCTTCAGTCACATTATGAAATTCTTTCTTTAAAATATGAACGATATTTCTTCTTAACCGTGCATCGTCTTCTGCTAGTAATATTTTCAAAGCAGCTTCCTCCTATATACTATATTCAACTAAGTATACGCATATAAAAATGAAATGAAACTGAAAAAAGTTCCTTCCTCCATTATTGTATTCCATACTTCGATAAGAGTTGAAGTTTTTCCTGTCTATAATGTTCTTAAACATAGAAATAGGGGGACAAATAATGAATATTTATAAATTTACAGCATTGTTAGTTTTAACGACCTTTTTAATGGGATCTTCGTTTGCCATTGTTAAATTGGGATTGCCTTATGCATCTCCACTGTTATTGGCTGCACTCCGCTTTCTACTGGCAGGGATTTTGATGGCTGTCGTCGTATTAGCGTTAAAAAGACCTCATCCTACTTCAAAAGAAGGCTGGATGAAAATTTTAACGATTGGAGCATTTCAAACTGCGGGTGTAATGGGCTGTATTTTTTTAAGCTTACGGACAATTACAGCAAGTGAATCTTCTATTCTAACGTTTACGAATCCTTTGCTTGTAGTTATATTCGCTACAATATTTACGAAAGCACGTTACCGATTGTATCAATGGTGTGGTGTTTTCTTGGGGTTAATTGGTGTTACGATTACAATGGGTATACAGATTGAAGGTGAAATCGGCATTCTTTTTGGTTTTCTTTCAGCTGTTTTTTGGGCAATTGCGACATTACTAGCTAAAAAGTGGGGAGTATCATTTGATACATGGGTGCTTTCAGCCTATCAAATGCTTTTTGGTGGTTTACTACTTTTAATGGCAAGTTTCGTGTTAGAACAACCATTTTTTACTGTGAATGTTCATTCAGTATCCATTTTATTATGGCTTAGCATTTTCTCGTCAATTGTTCAATTTGCCGGCTGGTATTATCTTTTACAAAATAGTGATCCTGGAAAAACGAGTGCCTTTTTGTTTTTAGCTCCTTTTTTCGGCGTGATAACAGGCTGGATACTATTAAATGAACCATTAAAACCATCGCTAGTCGTAGGAGGGCTGTTTATAATTGTCGGTATTTATTTGGTGAACCGTAACTTTACGGCTAACGCAAAAAAAATATCCGCGGGGAGTCGAATATAGACTGTCCGCGGAAAGTAGGCAGAGCCCTGTGCTAGTTTATACATCTAATTGAAAAACGTCTTTAAAGCCAGCCCTTCCTTTTTCAGTCACTTTAATGGCACGAATAGACGGGACACGAGTCACCCAACCCAAACTTAAAAAATGTGTAAGCATTCCTTGACCAAGAGCACCAGCTAGATGATAACGTCGTTCACTCCAATCCAAACATGCATGGGAAAATGATCGACGCTTTCTTTTTAAATCATCTAAATCAAGACCGAAATCTATAAAAAATTGTGCACCTTCAGCTGTTATGAGAAACTGCTTTTCTTCTAGTTTTAGATAGCCTGCGTTAACCAAAGAGTCTGTTAATTGAACACCTAGTTTACCAGCTAAATGGTCATAGCAAGTTCTTGCACCTTGTAGTAATTTCATTTGGCTTGATTGTTTTAATGAGCGTACTTCAGGTGGTGGAGAAATCGCTAGGAAGGATTCTAGTAAATGAGCAATTTCTTCGTCTGCTAATTGAAAATATCGATGACGGCCTTGTTTCTCTACTTTCACAAGTTTACCGTCTACTAACTTTGCAAGATGAAAGCTAGCTGTCTGGGGTTTAATGGCAGCCATATAAGCTAATTCACTTGCTGTATGAAAACGACCATCCATCATACTAGCTAGCATCGTAGCTCTTGAAGTTTCTCCAAGGAGAGAAGCAATTTCAGCCATATTTGGATTAATACTCATTTGTCACAATCCTTTCTGCATTCCATATTTCGATTTTCATAAAAGTATTTATCGTTTACAATAATACATAAAAAGGTGGGAGTAAATAGCTATGGAAACATATTATGCTGTAATTTTTACATCACAAAGAACAGATGAGGATGGGGAAGGCTATGCCAAGATGGCAGAAGTGATGGACGAACTAGCACAAAAGCAACCTGGATTTCTTCGTGTAGAAAGTGCTAGAGATGCTGAAGGGAAAGGAATTACTGTATCCTATTGGGAGTCACTAGAGGCCATCCAAGCATGGAAAGAAAATTCAAAACATCTAGTTGCACAGCAATTCGGAAAAGAAAAATGGTACATGGAATATAACGTGGAAATTTGTACAGTCATAAAAGATTATTCTTTTACAATGTAATCGGGAAACGTCAAAACCAAATTTAGGAGAATTTAATATATGACTATTTTAGAAGAATGGCATGAACAAAGAAGAAATTTTAATCCTTCTGATCCAGCCAGTATTAATCAAATGCATGAGTTTAAGGAAAAAGTGAAACTTCAAGAGCAAACTGAAGGTAATTTTAGGATACTCGCAGACATCTACTGTATGCTTAGGATGTATTCGGATGCCTATAAGATTTTCACTTTAGTTATGGATGTAGGGAACAAGAAAGATCAGAAAAAATTTGGATCAATAAAATATTACATAGATAATCCGAATTGTGTGAAACCTTTGTATCCTTGTAAAATTAGAGAGGATAAAATAATTAAAACAATAATACCTAAATTTAAGTATTTGCCAGACCCATTAAAATCTAAAATCTTTGAAGCGGAAGAAGATGTAACTTGTGATTGCTGCGAACAGGAAGTAGATGTTTATTATACTGGAAGTATTTATGCTGTTGAAGAGGTTGATTATCTCTGTCCTACATGTATACATAGTGGTGCAGCTGCTAAAAAATACGACGGTTCTTTCCAGCAGGACTTACTAAATGATGAGAATGTTATAAATTCCAGTTTTACTGAGGAAGTAATGTGTAGAACACCTGGTTTTATTAGTTGGCAAGGTAATAATTGGATGGCTCATTGCTCAGATTATTGTGCATTTATTGGCTATGTTGGCTGGAGTGAGTTAGTGGAGTTGGGCATTACAGAACAATTTGAAAATTATACTGGTTTTTCTATTGAAGAGTTATCAGAATCACTTATGAATAATGGGCATCATCAAGGGTATTTATTTCGATGCTTAGAATGTGGTCGCTATGTCCTTTATTCTGATTTTAGTTAAACGTGAAAAACAGTATATCTTCATTCAGTAGAAGACTCCTACCTCTTAAAGTGGTGAGATGAATGAGGATGTGGTTTCTTTTCAAGGTGTCCAAACATCTACTGAAATAGAGGAACTCAGTCTAAGAACGCCACGTCCTGTGGCAACGACTGAGTGACCAACATCGTATTGGCCTAAAGCCTCCGGTGGATGTTACGGATTTTTTAAAGGAATGAATAAAGGAAGTTAGCCTAAAACCTTCGCATCCAGCTAAAACGGCTAACTGACCTGCATCGGTAAAAACACCACGTCCTGTGGTATTACCGAAATGACCGACATCGTGTCGGCCCTCGTGCAGGCCTGGGCACAATTCAAAATCCGAACGCAATTACGCCGAGGCGAAATTGATCTGATGAGGGGGAGGAGAATTGGACAATTTTTTTCAACGTTATATAGATTCATGGCGTTTTAATGGTTGGTTTATCCACGATATCTTTTTAGGCATTGTCATTGGCGTTGGGCTTTTATTAGTATTGTATGCTTTGTTCAAACGCCGATTTAATTTTGCTCTTGTCATAACTTTTATCCTGTACGCTTTTTTAGGGAATCTTTTGATGATTGCCTTTGGTTTAGCTGGTCGAAGCTTCCCTATCAATTCAGAATCACCCATATATACAGATAATGCACAGAAAATTGCTGTCCAAATGGTTAAAGGATCTGAAAATAACGGTACAGGTAATGGCATTACGCAAATTATTTCACATCATCAAATTATTGCGATTAATTTGCAAACAGGTGAAAAACAGTGGACGAAATCCTCTTCAAGTAAAGAGACTTTAATAGGCAATTTTATGGGGGGACTTCTTGTTCATCATCGTGACGGTGAATACGGGAAACTTTCATTATTAGATATGAAAACGGGGAAAGAAAAGCTCTCTGAAAAAGAATTTACGGAAAAGCATAAACAGTTAATAGATGTTTTAGATATAGGTTCTCACAATATAGTTTTATTAGAGAATAATCTTTATTTAGAGGGTGTCGATGGGAACTTTTATCGCTTCGATGGCAAGAAATTAGCTGAAGATAACAAAGCTGAAAAATATCTTTCTACAAAATTTTTCATAGAATCCGATATTCCAGGTTATTTTGCTTCGCACAATCAACCGTTGGAGGATTATGAAGAGGTTCGAGAATTTAGCAGCAATGTATTAGCTGAACCTGCCATACAAGTATACAAGAATTTAGATCCTGCCGTATTAGATGTTGATTTGCAACAACAAACAGCTATTGTATCTTATCGACAAACGAAGCGAGAAAGTGCAGACAGTATCGTATTATTATATGACATGAAAAACCATCGCATTATTTGGGAAGAAAATATAGGTGTTGTTAACGCTGAGCAAAAAAATCCGGGTGTTCGTACATTAGAGAACTACTTTGCGATTCAAGCAGGAGATGAGTTTTTGTTGTTAGATAAGAACACGAAAAAAGAAATGTTCAGATATCAGCTACGTTGGAATCGCCCAGTTCAGTGAAAATTAAAGAGCGTAGAATTATTTATCCCCTCCAAGTAACGACTTGTGAGGGGGTTTTTTATAGAGTTGCTCTATATATCACAAAATGATATATTATTTAATGATATATCATTTTGTGATATATTGGAGGTGTAGACAATGAAATCATTAGAGCAGTTAACAGATTCTGTTTTTTATATTATGGCTGCCTTAACGGAGCCTCGCCATGGTTATGCTGTCATGAGTTTAATAGAGGAGACAACAAAGGGGACTTTCGTAGTTGGTCCAGCATCCCTTTATACAATTATTAAAAAACTATTATCTGAACAACTTATTCAGCTACATGATGATTCGGATTCTCGGAGAAAGGTCTATGTCTTAACGGATAAAGGTCGAGAAATATTGCTCGAAGATATTGAAAGAAGAAAGGTCATGATTCAATTGGCAGAGCAGGGACTACAAAGGGGGCAAAAATAGTGCGAAATAAGAGATATATGGCATCATATGGTTTAGCTTTTTTTGAGGAGCGCGATATGAAAGAATTAAGTGAAAAAGCGGCAAATGGGTGGCATTTAAAAAGATTTCGATGTGCTGGCTATGGGCTAGAGAAAGGTGAACCAGAAGACGTCATTTTTAGTATTGATTATCGTAAATTACCGAAGGATGAAGAAGAGGAGTATTTTGAGCTATTTGCTTACGGTGGCTGGACACATGTTTGTTCTAGTGCAGATATGCATATTTTTAAGGCAGCACCAGAAACTACACCCATATATAGTGACGCTGAGTCTTCTATTGATAAACTAGCGCGTCTTGCAAAGCCTGTAAACCTAGCTGCATCTATTTCTCTTGCTATAACGATGGTTTTGTGGATATTTATGATGTTTACCACTGGGACAATTCAACACGTTGCAGAGCAAGGATTTGAATATTCCTTTATTTTTACTGTTCCAGCAGTGATGACTTCTGGTGGAGTATACTATCATATGTGGAAGAACCTACGATTAAAATCAAAGCATATATAAAGAACGAACAGCTGAAGTTTATCAGCTGTTTTTTTCATGTTCGGTAAAATGAGGGGGTGGGTTTCTGTTTCAACTAGGCGATTTCGATGAGCCGCTTGGTCCAAGCGTAGTGTTATGAAGAAAAGATAAACTGAACCACAGGAAAAATTTGACTTCGTGCCGAAGTATTAGTATGTAGAATATAGATATCTAATTATTTCGAAAATAATTGGGGTGTTTTAGATCATTATATTACAATCTAGGCATGTCCAATGTTTGATGACAATATAATAGTACAGTTGCCTACATTAATTAGTAGTACACTTGCAAAGTAGGAAAACTATAACTAACTACTCAGTGAGAAAGGATAGGATGGAATGAATATTGGGAATAGTGTTGCGCTTATTGTAAGTCTGATTTTTTCAAGCATTTTGGTTCGGGCAATATATCGCGTTTTTGTGAAAAAGAAAGTACCTACTATGACCTATACACCATATGATGATGCCATGAATGGTAGAGGTAAACATGACAATTAAGTGAGTGGTTACAAACATCAAACAGTAAGCTGCAGGCTTCATGTAACTAATAGTATAAAATATGAGAATCTACTATTATTTCAATAAGAAATAATAGTAGATTATTTTTATTTTATCAATGATAAGATTTACGAAGGAATTTTATCCTGTATTTGGTATTATTTAATCAAGGGACAGTCAATAATTTTGTGTAAATGACAATCCAACCTTTTCGTATAGATCAAAGAATGATTTTGTTTTTAGGAAGGTTAGTTTCAGACATAGCCGAGGTTGATTATGTAGGTACAGCCCTTACTTTTCAAATGTGTATTGGTTTCTTACTTACTATATTTTCAATAAATCTAATCCCTATTATACTGAGGATCATTGGATGGGAGTGGATCTTTACAATATTAGCGATTGGACCTATTCTTGGAATTGGATTTATGTTCAAATATAGACGCTACGAAATAACTAATGAGAAAGTGTAATTGTAACTTTTAAGTATTATCTCTATCACAAAAAATGAATAGCCTCAAATAAAAAATCCAATCGTTTTGATTATTTCTTTCAAAACAATTGGATTATTTTAATGGTAAAACAATATTTTTTTTTAAGTGATGAAGCTCAGGCTTTCTTTTCTTTCGGGTATCCGATGAGGATAGCAATGGTTCCGCAAATTCCTATAAGGACTGGATAGAAAGAGTATTGCAGCATGCTCACTGGCGATATTCCGGCTACGCTTGCGGCTGCCAGGAATTGGGCTCCGTATGGCAGTAGACCTTGGATCGTACAGGAGAAAATATCTAATATACTTGCGGATTTTCTCGGCTCAATCTCATACTGTTCAGCAATATTTTTTGCAAGTGGACCAGCAATTAAAATAGCAATCGTATTATTGGCCGTAGATAAATTTGTTAAACCCACTAGGCCGGCAATGCCAAATTCAGCACCTTTTTTCGATTTAATCCTTTTTGTTGCAAGGTGAAGTAGAAAGTCAATCCCTCCGTTAAACTTAATAACCTCCACCATTCCAGCTATTAATATCGCAAGGAATGCCATTTCATACATGCCTGACATTCCTTCGCCGATCTTTTGAAAAAGGCTCATTAAGTGATAGCTGCCATCCGCTAAGCCAACAGCCCCGGCAAGAACAATCCCAGATGCCAGAACAAGGAAAACATTCATTCCAGCTAACGCTAAAATAATAACCAAAACATAGGGAACAATTTTTACCCAACTATAGCTTAAATGCTCCACTTGTGCAGTTTCACCCATTGTGATAACTCCTAAAATAAGGCTCGTTACAATAGCTGCCGGCAACACAATCCAAAAATTCACCTTAAATTTATCCTTCATTTGTGCACCTTGTGAACGAACGGCAGTAATTGTTGTATCTGAAATAAAAGATAAATTATCGCCAAACATCGAACCGCCAACAATCGCTGCCATTACTAAAGCCATGGAAAGGTCGATATGCTCGCTTATCCCAACTCCAATTGGAGCCAGTGCAACAATCGTTCCCACCGATGTACCCATTGATAGGGAGATAAAGCAGGCGATGATGAACAAGCCTACGACAAGTAAGTTTGGCGGAACGACCGATAAAGCAAAGTTTACAGTGGAGTCCACTGCCCCCATGCCTTTTGCTACCGCTGAAAAGGCACCAGCCAAGAGAAAAATAATGACCATCAGCATGACATTTAAGTTTCCTGCGCCTTTGCAAAAAATATCAACCTTTTGCGCAAACGATTCTTTTCGATTCATTGCCAAAGCCACAGCGCCTGAAATAGAAATGGCTACAATGACAGGGAAGGCGTAAAAATCACCTGTAATAACCCCTGAACCAATAAATAAAATTAAAAAAACAACAAATGGGATCAGCGCCCATGGATTCTCTTTCTTCATGTCTACCTCCAAAAAATAAAATTGGACACGTCTTTTGTCCATTCTTTTTACGATAAAAAGGCCTCTTCTTGTAACAACAAGAAGAGGCCTTATATCTATAAAACACTCCTCTTATCTATCAAGCCTTTGCCTGCTGGATTTGGCACAGTAACTTAAATCATAAGTTCCGCTGCCGAGATTTCATCGGGCCAGTCCCTCCATCTCTCTTGATAAGAAGCAAATATATTATTTTTTTTCACAATAATAAATATTATAATAAAAAGTCGATTTTTGCAACATATTTTTAATCAAGCTTGGTTTAAAAGCTATATTAATTAAGGAAATTGAACAAGTAAGAGGTTTAGAGGATAGGAAAGCGTGAATTTTTGGTGTCGCTGTTTTTACGCAGCACAACTTGATTTAACAACTGAAAGGGGGAAAAAGGAGGCGCCCTTAGAATTGGAGGGGCGCCTCACCTAAAACATTTGTGGTAAAAATTCCGTCATAAAGCGTTGATTTTTACGTAGCCATATTTTTAAAATCATACGATGTGTTAGGAGGCGTTGTCTTTTTTGTGGTCTAGCCTTTGCTTCTATTAAACTTTGTAGTAGAGTGCATGTTTCTGTTGCCAATCCTTGAGGATCAACGAGGACGTCAAGTTTATAATCAATTAACTGAGCAGCCTGAACCTTTGCAAGTAATTGTGCAAAGCGAGTATTCATTTCTGGAAAGTTTTCTTCTAGTTCTAAGTCGATTAAAGTATATAATGTTTGTTCAATTTCAGCTTCGAGCGCTTGTAATTGTTCAATGGACGGCTGTGTCAAAAAATCACCTCTAGTATTTCAAAAATGCTGCTACACAAGGACAAAGCCAAGTGCCGCGAAAAGTAAACCGAATAAAACTGTAGTGCATATATAAATAATCGCTTGCCTCCATTTTTTCTGCTCTAAGAGTTGCAAACATTCAAAACCAAATGTTGAAAAGGTCGTATATGCTCCTAAAAAACCAAGCCCTATAAACTGCCAAATCCAATCATTTGGATGTAATGCAAATAGAAAGCCAAGTGCAAAAGAACCTGTTATATTAATAAAAAATGTTGCCCATGGGTATGTATGGACAATCAATCTTCCTAGATAAAATCTTGTTAGTGCACCCAAAAATCCACCGATACCAATCATTATCATACGAAGCGCCCCTTTGCTAGTTTAAATCCTAGCCATGCACAAGCTAAACCGCCAAAAACACTTACAAAAATATAAAGAACGGCTTGTAGCCATTTACTATCCTGCAAAAGTAATAGCGTTTCTAAAGAAAATGTTGAAAAGGTTGTAAAAGCACCAAAAAAGCCAGTACCAATTCCTATAATAACAGGTGTTCGCTTTGTAAACGTTGTAAATAGCCATGCTAAACAAAAGCAGCCAATTAAGTTCATACAAAGTGTCGCAAATGGAAAACCACCGTTATTTGAAAGTACTAGACCAAGGCTATATCGACAGATGGCACCCAAAAATCCGCCGATTCCAACAGCTAAAAATGATTTCAAAGTAAAGACTCCTTATTAAAATGTCTATATTAAAAAGTGTATCATGAGATACCCATTTTAGATAATAGTTAGGCGTTAAATTAAAGTTGGGTGATAAATTAAAAAAGTTAGGCGATAAATTTAAAAATTAGGGCGATAAACCTTGAAATTGTTCCGATAAATTGATTTGGACCCTATCGAACTAGCTTTGTTCGACAGGGTCTTCCAGCGATGTTTCAATAACATGTTTTAATTGAAAAATAGAAGATTGTTGACTTTCGCTCTTCTTGAAAATAAAGACAGTTTCTATTATTTCGTTTAACTGCGGCAAACCATAATAGTAAATGTTGGAGTAGTAGTAAAGGTTAATTAGTTAACACAGCCAATCGTATTGTCTATTTGTAGGAATCAAGGACACTTCTTACCGATTTTATTTCCTTCATCGTAAAAGGAACTTGATTCTTTTAGCCACTCTGCCATCGCACGTGTATACATATAGCATCTGCTTCACACAAGTAGTGTAACAGATGAACTTGTTTCTGCTGTTGCAATCATGTCATAATTTATTACTATGATTGATTATTAACATTGTCAATGACAGTATCGAAGTCTTTATTGGAATCGACACTTTCAGTTATTGTAAAAACATAACCATCTGGATCTTCTATCGTTAATTCTTTTGCATTCCATGGTTGAACTGTCGGCTGTTGAATGATTTTCGTTTTATTTTCTAGTGCAGCCAGATAAATACTATGAATATTATTAGAGAAAACATTAATAATGACAGAGTTAGAAGTGCTGACTTCTTCATCCTTTAATAACATTAAATCTTGATACTTGGCTCCTCTCAAATGTGTCATGGAAGTTGTTCCGTTCGCATCTGGGAAATCAAATACCGAATTGAAATTGAGTACGTTTGCATACCATTCCTTTGATTTTTCAATATTTCTTACTTTTAGCTTTACGAATAAGGGCATTTGATAAAATTCATTCATGTTTATTTCCTCCTTTAGGTTCATACAAACTAACCATAAAGGCTTACGTTGCGTTAAAGTCAATACAAAAAGTTATAGGTTTGAAATTCTAAATTTAAGGTGCCTAGTTTACTTTGTTCCAAGATTGTAATTGTAGTAATTCATTGCTTTAAAGCGTTAATTATTTCCTGAAAAACGTAAAAAATAACAGTTAGTTGGTTGACAAATATTTCTAAAGTGTGATAATCTTCAAGAACACTATAACAATCTTAAGTAGAGGAGGGCATGACGATGTTAATTTTACCAGTATCATATCAAAGCACAACTGCATACATTGTCCATGTCTTCTAACTTTTTTATTTTGCGTTGCAAATAAAGGGCATGGGTAACTCCTGACCTTTTATGAAGAGACACATGCTCTTTTTTTGGGTATGTGTCTTTTTTGTTGCAAAAAAGGGTTGTAGTGACAATGAAAAAGGAGTGCATGTGTATGCGAAACAAAGTACAAAAAATGATTTTCATCAAGGTATTTCTGGATAGTGGGTAGCACAGCTTTAACAGCACTAGAGAAAGAAGGTTATAACGTATGTTTGATGTTTTAAGTAAATTAGGCTGGTTTTTTAAGAAATATTGGAAGCAATATTCTATAGCTGTCGTGCTATTAATGATTGCGAGTGGCTTAGAAGTTGTTCCACCGTATTTACTAGGGTCAATTATTGATATATTGACTGCTGGAGAAATGACACCAGCTATTTTAACGAAGTATATTTTGATTTTCGTGTGTATCATTATTGGGGGTTATGCCCTTAATTTTGTGTGGCAATTCAGATTATTTGAAGGGGCTATTAACTTAGAGAAAATTTTACGTCGAAACCTTATGCAGCATTTTTTACGCATGACACCGACGTTTTATGAAAAAAATCGCACCGGGGATTTAATGGCACGTGCGACTAATGATTTAAACGCAGTGTCGTTGACCGCTGGTTTCGGGATTATGACATTGGTTGATTCCACAATCTACATGGGCTTTATTATTTTTGCCATGGGTTTTATGATTTCGTGGAAGCTTACTTTTTTTGCAATGCTGCCAGTACCGATCATGGCTATCCTTATTCAATATTTAGGGAAGATTGTGCACGAACGCTATATGAAGGCGCAGGATGTTTTTGGAGAGCTGAATGATAGTGTTCTAGAGTCGGTTGCAGGTGTGCGGGTTGTACGGGCATACGTACAAGAAAAAAAGGACGAAACAAATTTTGCAGAGATGAGCGAGATTGTGTATGAAAAAAATATGCATACCGCAAAAATTAACGCCTTATTCGGACCGATTACAAAGGTCGGTACGGGGATTAGTTATGTTGTAGCGCTTGGCTATGGTGCTCATTTAGTAGCAACAGAGGCTATGACAGTTGGGCAGCTTGTAACGTTCAATGTTTACTTGGGGCTAGCAGTTTGGCCAATATTTGCAATTGGGGAACTTATCAATGTGATGCAACAAGGTAACGCTTCTCTTGATCGTGTACAAGAAACGCTAAACTATGAGGCGGACGTTCGGAATATTGCGAATCCACGAATGATTTCGACACCAAGTGCAATTGGCTTTGATGATTTAACATTTCAATATCCAATGAGTCAGGTGAAAAATCTCCAGGAAATTTCGCTGTCATTGAAAAAGGGGCAAACACTTGGAATTGTTGGTAAAACAGGAGCGGGTAAAACGACCTTCTTACGACAATTATTACGCGAGTATCCAATCGGCGAAGGACAGCTATCGATTGATGGAGTCGATATTACTGCACAAACGAAGGAGCAGTTACTCGACTGGATTGGTTATGTTCCACAGGATCATGTTCTATTCTCACGTACTATTCGTGAAAATATTTTATTTGGGAAAGAGGATGCTACACAGTCTGAGTTGCAGCAGGCGGTTCGTGCAGCATACTTTGAAAAGGATTTAAAAAATTTACCAATGGGCCTTGAGACACTTGTTGGTGAAAAAGGTGTATCTCTTTCAGGTGGTCAAAAGCAACGTGTTTCAATTGCGCGTGCTCTTATTAAAGACCCTGAAATTTTAATGCTTGATGACTCGCTTTCTGCTGTAGACGCCAAAACAGAGGCAAGAATTATTGAGAATATACAGCGAGAACGACAAGACAAAACGACGATTATTACAACGCATCGTTTATCAGGAATTCAGCACGCCGATTTAATTATCGTGCTAGATGAAGGTCAAATTGTAGAGCAGGGAACACATGAGCAGCTTCTTTCACAACAAGGATGGTATAAAGAGCAATTTGACCGTCAGCAGCTAGAAGGAGGTGCCTCATGAGTACGAGTCAACGTTTAACACGCTATGCAATGTATTTTAAAAAACCGATACTACTTGGACTATTTTTCTTAACAATCGCCGTCTTTACGGAGCTTGTTGGGCCGTTTATTGCGAAGCATATCATTGATAATTACATGACAATTGGCCACATTGAATTAAAACCAATTACTTGGCTATTAGTTGTCTATTTACTTTTAGCAATAGCTACAGCTGTTTTACGCTATTTTATGTATATCTATTTACAAATGGGTGCCAACCGTGTTGTACAAAAATTACGTAAGGATGTATTTGAGCATATTCAAACATTGCCAATTCAATACTTCGATAATTTACCAGCAGGGAAAATTGTAGCCCGTGTCACGAATGATACCGAGGCTGTTCGTAATTTATATGTTCAAGTACTTTCAAACTTCGTTACGAGTTTAATTTCTATTGTAGGTGTTTATATCGCACTCTTCATTTTAAATTGGAAAATGGCATTCCTAGCGTTGACTATGGTACCAATCGTTTATTTATGGATGATTTTATACCGTAAAGTTGCTTCGAAATATAATGATGTTATTAGAACGAAAATAGCCGATATTAACGCAATGATTAATGAATCGATTCAAGGGATGACGATTATTCAAGCATTCCGCCGTGAACAGCAAATGACGAAGGAATTTGATGACATGAATAATGAGCATTATGCGTATGAACGCAAGCTGCTTTTCCTTGATTCGGCAACTTCCTTTAACCTTGTTAATGCATTAAGACTTACGATGTTTACTATTTTTATTATCTACTTTGGTACACAGTCATTTACGGCAACGGAAGTTATTTCTGCGGGGACATTATATGCCTTTGTTGATTATTTAACGAGATTATTTAATCCGATCACGAATATCGTCAATCAATTTTCTCAGCTTGAGCGCTCACTTGTAGCAGGAAAGCGTGTCTTTGAGGTGTTAGATATTAACGGGGAGCCGGTATCTGAAAAAAGTTTACCTCGATATAAAGGAAATGTGGTGTTTGAAGATGTTTCTTTTGCTTATAAAAATGATGAATACGTATTGAAAAACCTTTCATTTGAAGCACACCAAGGTGAAACCATTGCCTTAGTTGGTCATACAGGATCTGGGAAAAGTTCTATTATGAACTTATTGTTCCGTTTCTATGACCCATCTAAAGGGAAAATTACGATTGATGGAATTGATATCACTTCGGTTCCTCGTCAAACAATGCGTGAACATATGGGCATTGTTCTACAGGATCCATACTTATTTACAGGCACTATTGCTTCGAACGTTAGCCTGAATAATCCTAAAATTTCACGTGAAAAAATAGAAACCTCATTAAAAGCTGTTGGCGGGGAACGTGTTTTAGCGAACTTGCCAAATGGCTATGATGAGCCTGTTATTGAGAAGGGAAGCACACTATCGTCTGGGCAGCGTCAGTTAATTTCCTTTGCGCGTGCGCTTGCCTTTGACCCGGCTATTTTAATTTTAGATGAGGCTACTTCTAATATCGATACGGAAACAGAGGAGATTATTCAGCATGCGATGGATGTACTAAAAAAAGGACGTACAACATTCATTATCGCTCACCGACTTTCTACTATTAAAAATGCAGATCGTATTCTTGTCTTAGATCGAGGTAAGATTGTTGAGCGTGGCACACATGATGAGTTATTAGCGCAGGGCGGCATTTACGAAAAAATGTATCAAATGCAGGCGAATTCATTGCAATAAAATAAATGAAGCCCCACTCTATGAAAAAAGTGGGGCTTTCTATTTAAGATTTTACATTTTTAAAGACATTGACAACAAAGAACAGCACTGAAATTGCTACTGCGATACCGCCACCAGATACAAAGAGTTCAAATAACCAGCGCGGTACATCTATATAAACCATCATCATACCGACTAAGAGGAACGGCAATCCAATATTGTAAAACCAAAATTGTGCTTTGGCTAATCCTGTCTCGGCGGCATCTTTATATACGGAATAAATTAAACCGATTAAACCAGTTGTTAGCCAACCTACTACACCAATATGTGCATGTGTCGCCTTCCATTCGAGTTGAATTGTATAATGCATAAACAGTCCAAAGGCCAAAACAATCACTAAATATAAAACTGAAATCTTTATCCATTTAGCACCCATTTATAAAACAACTCCTTTCCCGAAATGATTTAGCTAGCTATTACAGTTTATTCTTGTCGAATAAAAAAGATGACACATTATTCTTTGTAAAATAAAAAAGTGTTTTATTGTAAAATGCTAATTTTTTCCGTAGAATAAAAGCGTGAAAAGTAGAAATTTGCCAATTGGAGGGTCTATGAAAAAGAAAATTAATTTTTTAATAATGATTTTAATGGTCTGTTACTCGACCATCATCTTTCCTGAGAAGGCAGGTGCTAGTGAGCAAATGATGACAACAAAAGTGAATAGCATTATTGCGAAGAATTGGAAGAACAACGAGTACAGCATTACCGTACGAGATATAGAAACAGGGAAAGTGCTCTACAATAATAATGGAGACAAAATGATACGTCCTGCTTCTACGCATAAGCTTTTAGTTAGTGCCGCTGCATTGGATTTATTAGGACCTGATTATCGCTTTGCTACGAAGACATATGTCGATGGATCAATTGAAGATGGTGTACTAAACGGTAATATTTATTTACAGGGCGGGGGAGATCCAACGCTTTTACCTAGTCATTTAGAGTCATTCGCCAATGGCCTGAAAAAAATGGGTATCTCTAAAATTACGGGTTCTTTAATCGGGGATGATACTTGGTTTGATGAAGATCGCTTACCGAAGGGTATTGTACCTCAAGAAGAGGATCAACCTTATGCTTCACGTATTTCAGCGTTAACGATTTCGCCAAATGATCAATATGATATTGCAAATGTGCAAGTGAAAGTGACAGGCTCAAAGGTTGGCACTACGGCTAATGTTCAGCTTGTTCCGTTTGCAAGTACTATCCCGGTTGTAAACAAAACAAAAATTGTTAAAAAGGGCGAGAAAAGTACTGTAAAAATTACAAGAGAATATGGTACAGATCGAATCATTGTAACGGGTAACTTACCAGCAGGTTCACAGAAAAGTACATATGTAACTGTCTTTAATCCAACCTTATATACACTCGATGTATTTCGGGAAAAATTAGTAGCAAAAGGTATCCAAACAATGCCTCTTGAAACAGGGAAGGTACCTGAAAATGCACAGCGAGTAGGTATTTCGTATTCAAAGCCATTAACTGATATTAACTTTAAATATTTAAAGCTAAGCATTAATGGCATGGGTGATATGTTGACAAAACAACTTGGACGAGAGCGACTCGGGGAAGGAAGCTGGTCGGCTGGCATCCAAGCAATTCGTACATATGGTAGTGATAATGGGCTTACTATGGATCAGTGGTATTTTGAAGACGGTTCAGGTTTAAGTCATCAAAATCGAGTTAATAGTATGCAAGAAAGTCTATTATTATATAAAGTTCGAAGTAAATCCTGGTATAACTCATATTTAGATGCATTACCGCATGCAGGAAGAAAGGGTAGCCTTGTTGGTGCGACTTTAGAAAATCGTATGAAGGGCTATAGTGTATCTGCTAAAACAGGCTATATTTCTGGAACATATTCTTTAAGTGGTTATGTAAAAGGAAAAAGTGGCAAGTGGTATATCTTTAGTATTTTGACACAGGCCAATAAAACTTCAGCTATCCCAACTATTGATGAAATTGTTAAACAGATTGCAAATGAAATGTAAGCTTAATTACTTGTATTAGCATGTGCAAAGACGATAAAGGTAAAAATCTCGGTAGTTCGCTTTTGTGATGATGAAAAAGCTATTCTACAAAACAATAAGCTATTTTTAAGAGGCTGGGACAAATGTGTTTCAGCCAACAAAAATACCGAACTATCCAATGAAACTCTCATGAAGTGTTTCGGAATAGTTCGGTTTTTCTATTTATCGTGTTTTGTTAATTTAGAGATTATTCGGCTTTATGAAGGAACCATTTAGTTATGTCCCAGCCCCTTTTACGATACAGGTTAGTTCAATATTTATGATTTGCATTGTTCTAGAAAAAGATTAATCATATAGATCAGACCTCACTCTATTTTGTTATAATTAACAAAAAAGGGGATATTATATGAAATTAACCGTTTTAGTAGATAATAACACTTTCATTGATCGCTATTTTTTAGGGGAACCTGGGCTTTCTTTTTTTATTGAAGAGGATGATAAACGTATCCTTTTTGATACTGGATATTCTGATGTCTTTATAAAGAATGCAGATAAAATGAGAATTGATTTAAGAAATCTCGATTATGTTGTTTTGTCGCATGGACATGTGGATCATACATGGGGACTGACGCATTTAATTAGACTACATATGGAAGCAAAAAATGAAGAAATACGCCACAATACGCCTAAGATTATTGGGCATCCATTGGTTTTTAACACTAAATTATTTGATCCTGTAGGAGAGATAGGGAGTATCTTATCTCATGAAAAGTTAAGTAGACACTTTCCAGTCCGACTAACTAAAGAACCATTATGGCTAACAGATCGACTAGTATTTCTAGGGGAAATTAAAAGAGTATTTGATTTTGAAGGAAAAGATTCTATAGGGCAAGTTGTGACAGATCAAGGGAGTGTTAACGACTTCGTTTTGGATGACACAGCAATCGTTTATAAATCTTCGGAAGGGTTAGTTATTATCGTTGGATGTGCACATTCTGGGATATGTAACATTATAGAATATGCCAAAGAGGTATGTCAGGAAGAGAGAGTATTTGATATTATTGGAGGATTTCACCTATTAAATCCGACGAAAGAGCAGTTAGATAATACAGTTCATTATATAAAAAATCTTAAACCTGCTAAGCTTCATGCTTGCCATTATACAGATTTACACTCTAAAATAGCTCTTTCGACAGTTGCTAATTTAGGAGAAGTTGGAGTAGGATTACAACTTTCATATCTATAGTTTTAACTTAGTTAGCTAATAAAAGCATGAGTTAAGATACAGCTACTTAAGTCAAATTTACTTATTAAAAGAGGGCTATTCTCGACTTTTCGACAATCCACACAATACTCCATCACACACAATCTAAGAGCTTGTGCGCAAAAACACACAAGCTCTTTTGTTATGCTTCACCTACATTTATCCTTCTTTATCGTAAGTGTTCCTTGTAAGATTGATCTTTGGCATATAAGTACCTCCACCTGCTACCATTTTCTTTGTTTCAACATCATAAATTGCATATCTACCTCTAAATTCTTTGTCTGTGTCTTTAAAGGAATAAAAGAAATAAACTTGCCGATCAGGGCTAACAGTCTGCTGGTAGTTAATATCTATATCAGGGTAGGGCCGAAGAATATTTCCATCAAAAGTTATATAATTTAATCCTTCTATCTCATTAAACAATAACTTTTTTCTAATATTTACAGATGCATCAGGCATTTCTTTAAAAAGAGCAGTATCCAAATCTCTTTGCTGTTGCTGTTGCTTGGGCTTCTGCTTAAATCTTTGATAAAACTCCTGATGTACAGGATACTTTAGATCTCTTAATGCCTGGTAAAATTCATCTACAGTTTCATCAAAAACTTTTTCCTTATTTGCAGGATGTAAATATTCAATTTTATCTGAAGATGTAGTTTGTGAATAAACAGGATTTCCTAATAACATGGAAAGACTGAACGAAAATATAAACGTATACAAACTAATTAAGAATAGATTTTTCATTTAGGGTACGTTACTCCTTTTTATAAGTAACGTACCCTAAATCTTCTTTAACTATCCTGCGCCGTTAGTAAAAAAGCGTTTCAATTTATTATAGAAACGCCTGTTAATTTAACAATACATTATTCATTTGGATTAAATTCAATTGATTTTGCTTGATACATTTTATCCTTAAACATATACGTAATTTGAATACCCCCTATACTCCCTCCAGCTGGGGAAATTTGACCTCCAATTTTCGCAATAAGTTGATTGTCATTTATTTCAAAATTGATAAGATTGCCAAAGTATATATCAGGAAATAAATGTTCAGGTTCAATTTTTAAAGGTTTAACATTAATTGTGAATTTTTTCTCTCCGATACTAATAATGGCTTTGTTAGGTGATAACTCAGTCTTTACGTTTTTTAACACTATAGCAATCGGGTTATCAACAAGCACTTCAACTGGTACTTCAACAAGCTCGTTTTTTATTCTTTGATTCTGGATATGGAAAACGTGAACTTCTCGTTCTAATATTCCAGTACCAGTACCCTTGGTCAAAATTATGATTAACTCATTTTTTCCATCTTTATTGATATCCTCATAGATAATTTGAGGTGACCAAGTAGGACTTGTTGTATTTATCCAATAAGGTCTTGTAAGGACACCACCTTTAAAAATAATTTTAAAATCTGTATATGCTTCATTCATCTTTTTAGCACAGAGGGTAATATCTGCTTTATCAGATTTTGTAATTTCCTCATATTCATTTATCATCGCTTTAGTTTTTGATAAAACGGCAAAAAGAGAAATGGCAATAATTAATATAAGAACTTTCTTCATTAGGAAAACACCTCATATTAGTGTTCTCTATAACTGACTGTTCATTCCAGGAAACAGAAAAAGGCTCTACCCCTTATTGAAGTAAAGCCCTCGTTGGTTGAATAAAAAATTTTAAATCTTTAGCTTTAAACCTTCGTGCGTTGCTTTAAAACCTAACCGTTCATAAAACCTTAACGCATCTGGTCTTTTTTTATCAGTTGTCAGTTGTACCAAATGACAACCACGTTCTTCTGCACGTTGAATTGCCCATTTTATTAGTTCAGTACCTACACCCATTCCTCTTACAGAAGCAGCTGTTCTCACTCCTTCAATAGTAGCTCTCCATCCACCTTGATGTGTTATATAAGGAGTAAAAGTAATTTGTTGTACCCCAATCACTTCATTGCCGTCACAAGCCACTACTAACTCATTATTGGGGTCAGATGTTATAGCCTCAAATGCTTTTATGTAACTATTAGGAAGTGGATGCTCATAACGCTCACGTTTACTTCCCAAAACATCATCTGCAAGCATTGCAATAATGCAATCTAAATCTTTTTCAGTAGCCATTCTGAACCTTATTTCTGTATTCATTCAAATCCTCCTTTTATTAGTAAACCTTTTATTAATTTCAATGCTAACTGAATCCGCAACATAAGAAAAGCCGAACTAATCAAAATTAGTTCAGCTTAAAAATAGCATATTATAATTTTGCACATTGTATACAGGATCATGAAATATTAAGTGCATCACTTTAACTCTTGACTTTTAATACAATGTAAAGCTGTCTTGAGCCTTTTACTATTGTTATTTTATTTCTTTAGCAAATGTTTTGTAACGAAAGTGAAATGTCAGCTACAAAAGTTTCCATCTTGTATAAAAGAATCAAATAAGGTTTATTGTCATATGCTGACACTAAATAAATGAGGGGGTATGTACAATTAAAGGAATAGAATGTCGTGCATTTAGTAAATACTAGTGTACGTCTTTTTTTCGTCCAATATGCATATAATATAGACTATATTAACTTTTTTCCAACTTCAAACGTCAAATGTAGGGGTAAATTTTTTGGCAAGAGAGGACATAATGTATGGAAAAAAATATGAAACGCTCTAAGGAAAAAAAGAGCAAGAAGAAAATTTGGCTATGGATAGTAGGTAGTTTATTAACAATTTTTTTAATTTTTATAGGTACTGCTTATTATACAATCCAAAAAACGATGAATAAAATAAATACACCCTTAATTGAAACGACAGGTGATGAAAATAAAGAACAAAAAATAGTTACGAAAAAAGATCCGTTTTCTGTGTTAATGCTTGGGGTGGATGAACGTAAAAATGATAGTGGCCGTTCAGACACGATGATAGTCATTACCGTGAATCCTGAAGAACACACGATGAAGATGCTCAGCATACCTCGAGATACTCGTACAGAAATTATTGGACATAATTCCGTCGATAAAATCAACCATGCCTATGCATTTGGAGGCGTTCCAATGGCGGTGAATACGGTGGAGCATTTTTTAGATATACCAATCGATTATTATGTGTTTGTTAATATGGAAGGCTTCCTGCAAATTATAGACACGATTGGTGGGGTTACAATTGATAACGACATGGATTTAACTTATAACGCCTACCATTATCCGAAGGGTGAGATCACTTTAGACGGTGATAAGGCACTGATTTTTTCACGTATTCGTTATGAAGATCCCCGTGGTGATTTTGGTCGTCAAATTCGACAACGTCAAATTATTGAAGCGGTTCTGAAAAAAGCCTCTTCGACACCTTCTATATTATTAAAGGCTACAGATATGCTTGATGTAGTAGGAGATAATGTTCGTATGAATTTTACGATGAAGGACTTAATCCAATTACAAAGTATTTATAAAAAAATGGATGGTAATATTGATCAGTTATCATTTAAAGAAGGAAATGGCAAAAAGATTGACCATATATGGTATTTCATCCCTGAAGAGACAGAGCTAGAAAAAATAAAATCGGAATTAAAAGCCAGTTTGCAATAAATACTTTGGAGTGACCAGTTGAGTAAGATAGCTGTGAATTTATTGACAATGAAGGGAGGGAGATCAATGAATGGGAGGACCCAGGTGCTTAGGTATACAGCTCTAAACGATTGCATGCAAAGCTATGTGCCTAAGCGTAAGGTTCAAAAAAGTCGAGTCAGTTCAGCTATGCGACATTTACAACTATTGTGTTTAAAAATTTTTATGTAAAAAATAAAAAAATCATTCAGGTAGGGTGCATGCCTAGTTGAATGGTTTTTTTAATTTTTTCAGTAGGTGTCCAAACACGCTGAAATAGAGGAACTCAGTTTAAGAACGACATCGTGTATGCCCTCATGTAGCCTGAACACAAAGCCGATTCCGGACGTGTATGCCGCGGCATAATTGATTTCGGACCACGTGTTTGAAAAGTCAGAAAATTGATGTATAATTTTATTAGAAATGGTTGAGGGAGTGATTGTGTTGATTATAGGCACACTTTTATTAGTAGTTACCTTACGTGCAGGTATTGGTTTAGCGGTCGACTTAATTAATAGCAGCATCACTCTACTACGCAAAGTAACCATTCATACTCGAAAAACAAAAGAATAGGATGCATCTAGGCAAAGTTATAAAGTAACTTTGTCTATTTTTGTGGCTCATAACCAAAAATTAGGGATGGCATTTGTTAAAATGTATGAGCGAATTTTGGACTGACCCGATTAGTTTCTTTTGGACCTATGCAGATCTTGGGTTGACCTGATCAGTTTTCTATTTAACCTAAGCGTTTCCTTTTTACATGGACTACAGCGTCATAGATGAGGAGCTCAAGAGAAGTAGATCTTCCGATGCCCCTGGGAAAGCCTCCAGTTCGAACAGAAATCAACCTCACGTTATGCCGATGAGTCATTTTGGTGAACTTGGAACAATTTATGTGATTAATTCGTCATTATACTGTAGAAAATGTTATACTATAAAAAAACAGTATCGGGGAATGAGCATGCAAGAAGAGAAATCAAGTTTCAAAAAAGAATTAATATCTTATCTTAAAATTATTGTGATTACAGCTATAGTTGTTTTGGGCTGTAAGCAATTCTTATTTGCACCGATTAAAGTGCAAGGTGCTTCTATGTACCCAACTTATCATGATAAAGATATTATTATTGTAAGTAAAATGAGCAAAATTGAACGCTTTGATCAAATTGTTTTTCAATCACCAACAGAAGATGAACTTTATATTAAACGAGTGATTGGCCTGCCAGGTGATACAGTTGAAATGAAAGACGATATTTTGTATGTAAATGGCAAAGCTTATAAAGAAGATTATGTGAATCGTCAAACAGATGATCCTAATCAATTACGTATTACAGAGAATTTCACGTTAGAGCAATTATTAAATGAAAAAAAGGTTCCTGAGGGTATGTATTTTGTACTGGGGGACAACCGTTTGAAAAGTTCTGATAGCCGCCATTATGGCTTAATTTCTAAAGATGCCATCTATGGTGAAGCTAAATTAACAATATATCCGTTTAGTCGTTTCCATATCGGTCCAAAATAAAATAAATTGGAATTTCAGTGAAAAAAGAGGCAGCCTTGAGTTGCATCTTTTTTCACTTTTTTAGTTGGCTGATAATTCTTTACAAACTTTATAAGCGGGGTAATAGACACAAACTGTTGAATTTTCAACTGTTTCTCTTATGGGGATTTGCTGTTTGCTGAGACTAGGAGAAATGATTGCTTGTTTATCGAGTGAGAGCTCTTCTATTACTGGTTCTACACCATAAAACAACAATAAAAAATAGCATACTAAACCTAATATACGCAAACAATCACCTCGCAATGTTCTGTTATATTAGTATGTATGGTCAAACTTAAAAAAATATAAGTAAAATCTAAAATTTCTCTCTTTTGAAATGATTTTTTATTCGGTAAGCGTTTGCATTTCAATGATTGAAAGGTTATAGTGAACCGATTTTATGAAATAAATGTTGTCATGCAAAATTCAATATGCTACTATAGCTAACGTAAATATTTGATCTGTATAACCTCAATGATATGGATTGAGGGTCTCTACCAGGAACCATAAAATCCTGACTACAAAAATTTTGCTTTATTTTTGTAGTCAGGATTTTTTTTATTCTCCCTACAAAAATGAAAGTGTAACAGAAGGGTGATTACTATGAATTGGAGAGTATATATTCTTGCCGTTACTACCTTTGCGGTAGGATTGGTGGAATTAATTGTAGGTGGTATATTACCAACAATTGCAGAGGATTTAAATGTGTCCTTAGCAACTGCAGGACAATTAATTACAATCTTTGCTCTTGTCTATGCAATATCTGCGCCTGTCCTTTTATCATTAACCGCAAAAGTGGAAAGGAAGCGCCTTTATCTTATTTCTTTATTTATTTTTACTTTAGGGAATCTGATGACTTATTTTAGTACGACATTCTCGATCGTCATGATTGCTAGAATTTTCACAGCAATGAGTACTGCATTGGTCATCGTTTTATCCTTAACGATTACAACAAAAATTGTTGAACCAAGACATCGTGCAAAAGCTTTAGGGCTTGTGTTCATGGGTGTCAGTTCTGCACTTGTCATCGGTGTGCCAATGGGGATATTTGTGGCAGAAGCATTTGGATGGCGAGCTGTGTTCTTAGGAATAGCGCTTCTTTCAACTGTATCTATGATTCTTATTGCGTTACTACTGGAAAAAATGCCAGTTGTAGAAGTTGTCCCATTAAAGGCTCAAATGAAATCATTAGCCAATTTAAAAATCTTAAGTGCACAATTGATAACACTATTTATGCTGGCTGGTCACTATATGCTTTACGCATATTTAACACCATTTTTAGTAGAAGCATTTGATATGAGTGCCTCTTGGATTAGTATCTGTTATCTAATCTTCGGAATAGCGTCTGTCAGTGGGAATGCTCTAGGTGGTTGGCTAGGTGACAAAATTGGTACTGGTAAAGCCATTCTATTGATTGTATCTACCTTCGCCGTTGTATTATTGAGTATTCCTTACACGATTGTTGCGTTGCCACTCTTTTTAGTCGTAACAATTTTATGGGGTGCACTTAGCTGGGCTCTTACACCTCCATTACAAAATTATTTAATACAAACTGATCCAAAAACATCTGATATTCAACAAAGCTTAAATACGGCTGCATTACAAATCGGTATATCTATAGGTTCAGCTGTTGGTGGAGCTATGTTTACTGTTACAGGATCTGCTATGCATTTATCTAGCTTCGGTGTCATTTTAGTTTTATGTGCGCTAGGCTGTGCTATTTTCTCTCTAAAAAGAGCGCCAGTTTCAAATGAGGCTGAGCTAGAGCTGAAATCGGCTCACAACAACTCATAGTCTAGAGTGGCTCATCGGATGCCCCCAGGAAGCTCTGCTCTGCGCGAAAGCGAAGCGTCAGCGGCAAATGTTTTATCTGCGCGAAAGCGAAGCGTCAGCGGCAAAGCGCCCAGCCGGAACGGAAATCAGCCACTCCTTATGGTGATGAACTTTTATAATGGAGTTTTTTGGTTGAATAACCAGGAAATGCTGCTGAAAAAGAAGGACAATTATATAGGGAGATAGAATGTAAGTTTAGAGGAGGTTGGTAAATACATGCAGATAGATTTAACAGAATTCAAAGGATCAAATGTGAAAGTTGTCGCAACGATTGACCAGACGCTTTACCGAAATGTGGGTGCTATTATTTTATATGAAGAGGATTCACACACTTTATCTGTACGAAAACTAAAACGAAAAATCGCTGATCAATATATACCAACAGATGAACTCGAAAACTTTATGTTTGATTCTCAAGCGGATGCTATAAAATTTACTCATAAGCTTACTAGAATGAGTGCACTCGATTATTTGTTAGTCGCAAATAAAACAATAAAATAATGGCAAGACTGGCCTATTGGGAGTCTATGCATATGACGAAGGGCATTTGGAGTAGCCATACTCCAAATGTCTTTTTTTGTGCTCACATTGGCCTTAATGGTCATCACGAATTTCTACAGTGCAGATGAAGAAGCCCCACTGATTCAAGCTTCACTTTATATTATATTTTCATCTATAAACAAATATTTAATTTCTATATCGATTATTATCATACTGGAATAGGGCAAGGAATAGATTGTTGTAGTTAAAGTATTTTAGGGGCTCGAGTAGATAGAGAGTCTGATGATTCAATACTATTTTTAGGATATATAAGTTTCTCTCTGCCTAAGATAGATAATTCAAAGGGGTCTACTGTTGGGAATCTAACTTATTAACTAATAACAGTATTTTCTCCTGAATTCAGTCAGTGAGAAGGAATTCGGGACAGGGTGGCTGCTGTGAGTTACTTAATAATTTCAAATGGAGGGGGAATCGAATGTCAGACTATCATCAACAATCATCAGCTGAAGTTATGAAAAATTTGAACGTGACAGATCAAGGATTGAGTGATTATGACGTTCAAAAGAGGCAAGAAGTATACGGCTATAATGTATTAAAGGAAGGAAAAAAAACAAGTGCATTCGCCGTTTTCTTTGGTCAGTTTAAAGATTTATTGGTCATTATTTTAATCATCGCTGCTTTCGTTTCATTTCTATTAGGGGAAGTTGGAAGCACGATTGTGATTATGGTTGTCGTTATATTGAACGCTATCCTAGGTACTGTACAGCATATCAAGGCAGAACAGTCTTTGGATAATTTAAAAGCCTTAACCTCTCCGATTGCCAAAGTAATGCGAAATAATCAGCTCATAGAGATTTCTTCAGAAGATATTGTCGTTGGAGATCTTCTGTATTTGGAGTCTGGCGATTATATAAATGCAGATGGTAGATTATTAGAAAGCCATAATTTGCATATCAATGAAAGCTCGCTGACAGGTGAATCAATCGCTGTAGCGAAAAGTATCGATCCTATTAAGGAAGGCAATGTAACGGTTGCTGATAAAAGGAATATGGTGTACTCTGGAAGCTTTGTGACAACAGGTCGTGGTATTGTCATGGTTACAGCTATCGGGATGCAAACGGAAATCGGCAAAATTGCAAATTTACTCGATACTGCGAAAGAGAAGAAAACACCTTTACAAGTAAGTTTGGATCAGTTCGGAGAAAAATTAGCTTTAGGGATTACGTTAGTCTGTTTAGCCATTTTCGTGATTGACCTTGTTAGAGGGCGTGCGCTAGTAGAATCGTTTATGTTTGCTGTTTCACTTGCCGTCGCAGCAATTCCAGAAGCATTAAGTTCCATTGTTACCATTGTGCTAGCTTTTGGAACACAAAAAATGGCAAAGGAAAATGCCATTATTCGAAAGCTTTATGCTGTTGAAAGTCTTGGCAGTGTATCTGTCATTTGTTCAGATAAAACAGGAACATTAACTGAAAATAAAATGGTTGTACAAGAGTTATATGTGGATGAAAAAGTGATTCCACATGATCGGCTATACACTGGAAATGCAGTTGAGAAAGATCTTATGTTAAAGGCAATATTATGTAATGATGCTGTAGAAAGGGACGATAAGGAAATCGGTGATCCCACTGAGATTGCACTCGTAAAACTAGGGAAGCAATATGGTTTTGACGAATTACAGATAAGAGATCATTATCCAAGAGTGGCCGAAATCCCTTTTGATTCAGATAGAAAGCTCATGAGTACTGTAAATAATATCAATCAGCAATCTATCATGATTACAAAAGGAGCATTAGATGTCCTTCTCCCTAAAATTATAAAAATAAAAACTTCAAAAGGTATAGTTAATATTACAAAACAACAACGCCAAAAAATCGAAGCGGTAAATCGTGATTTTTCTATGAATGGGTTAAGGGTGCTAGCAGTTGCCTACAAAGAGGTAAAGGGAAATCAAGCAATTGATGCAAGAGCTGAAAAAGATTTAATCTTTGTTGGTTTAGTTGCGATGATGGATCCGCCAAGAGAAGAATCTAAAGGTGCGGTTGAAAAATGTATAAAAGCTGGGATCAAACCGGTGATGATTACAGGGGATCATAAAATTACGGCAACGGCTATTGCCAATCAAATCGGGATTTTAAATGATCCTTCTGAAGCGATTGAAGGGCATGAAATAGAAGGCCTAACAGATCAGCAGCTTCAAGAAAAGGTTAATGATTTTTCTGTTTATGCCCGAGTAACACCAGCTCAAAAAATTCGTATCGTTAAAGCGTGGCAGGAAAAAGGACATGTCGTCGCCATGACAGGAGATGGTGTTAATGATGGACCTGCCCTAAAACAGGCCGACATTGGCGTGGCAATGGGCGTTACTGGCACAGAGGTCGCTAAGGATGCCTCCTCTATGATACTAACAGATGATAATTTTTCAACGATTGTTAAGGCTATTGCAAACGGTAGGAGTATCTATACGAATATTAAAAACGCTATTTTGTTCTTATTATCTGGGAATGCAGGTGCCATTTTTGTTGTTTTATATGCAACAATTTTAGGTCTACCAGTTCCTTTTGCGGCTGTGCATCTATTATTTATTAACTTACTAACGGATAGTTTACCGGCGATTGCAATCGGTCTAGAGCCGAATAATAAAAAAACAATGAAGGACAAGCCCCGAAATATTCATACACCATTATTAAATAAAGCATTTACTACTCAAGTAGTACTCGAGGGATTACTAATTGCAATTTCGACAACTATTGCCTTTGAAATCGGATTGTCAACGGGAGATACTTTAACGGCGAGCACTATGGCATTTACAACATTATGCTTGTCACGATTAGTGCATGGCTTCAACTCTAGAGCTAAAGAATCGATCTTCGCCATTGGATTATTTTCGAATAAATATACTTGGCTTGCATTCTTAATCGGTTTTTTAAGTTTACACGCAGTACTGTTTATTCCAATGCTTACAAGTGTGTTTGAGGTTGCCACATTAAGTACCGCACAATTAGGCTTTATTTATAGCTTGTCTGTGCTACCGTTCCTTGTGAATCAGTGGTACAAGCTGTTGTTCGTAAGAAGGCGATAAGAAGGAAAAAACATAGAAGCTCTCGCTTTCAAACGAGAGCTTTTTAACATTACAGATTTCGCCTTTGGTAGCAAGAATCCCACTGACGTTAGTCAGCTTGCCCCTTTAGAGGGGAGTGTCAAAGTGTAGTAGGAGCTAGTAGCCAGCCTTTGTCGTTACTGAGTCGCACTAGCTTTGCGCCAAGTGTGGCATACCTCATATGAAGTTCTCCATATTTTGCAGTATGCTTCTTCTTAACAGATATTTCTAAAGCTTGACTAACTGAAATAAGTGAAGAAGCTATATTCATCGATAAAATGGTGCTAATTTCCGTATCATTAATAGCTTTTTTTCCTCGGATATTACCCATTTTCAACTGTCTGTAGTCGATTGATGTAGTAGGGGCAAGCACCCCATTTTCCTTTAATAACACCGTTAGATGTTTATTTTCCTCTTTTAAACATTGCACAAAATCCACGATAATAGCTTTCAATTTTTTATCAATGGCGTGCTTAAAAAATGCATGATTTGAAGCTATATAGCCATGATTAACGCCGATCTGTGTCCATATCTTAAAAATTTCCTTATAGCGTAATGATGTTAGATTTCCATTCATCAATTCCATTGTTACACATCCTAACTCTCGTTCATTAATTATGAGATTAGGATGTGCTAATAAATGAAATTCTAATCATTTTTTACAATAAAAGGGTTGATGACGGTGAGTCGCTTCGTTTGCGCTCCAGGGTCTCATCTGTGACGCTGTAGTCCATGTGAAAACGATTAGCCAAGGACACGCTTAGGCCCAAGAGAAAACTGCTCGGGTCGATTCAAGATCTGCTTAGGTCTAAGAGAAAACTGATCAGGTGTGGCCACCAATATCCGCTTTTTAACAAACATCATCCCAAACTTTGGGTGGTGAACTAGTGAAAGGTTTATTCCTTTAATTTCTTGCTTTTAAAGCTATTAATAGTTGTTTTTAATGCAGCAAAATTCCCAATAGCTGCATAACCATAAAAAAAGCCCATAAATATTCCTGCAATAAGATTATGTCTATGGCTAATAAAAATAGAAATAACCAAGCCAATAACAAGGGCGATCGCGGGAACATATTTAGGCTTAACATGCATAAACACCTTAATTAGCTGTGTAATAAGTAACACAGCTGGAACGGCTATTACAGCATCCCAAAAATTTGTATGGATCACTGGAAATAATTCCATTTTCTACACCTCTTTTAGTAATAACGAAGCTATGACTTAAAATATAGATTTTCCTTTTTATTTATTTTTATGCGATGAAAGGTGTAGAGCTTATGATGTCGAGTCATACACTCGTATGAACGATTACGATTTCCGTTTTTTTACTATTGCTTAATAATATGTGCCATAAGGATTTGGGCCATAAGGATTCATATATGGATTCATATTTGGATATTGATATGGCGGATATGGGTTCATAAATTGTGAAGGTCTATACTTATTTTTATGTTTATGATGAGGATCTTTTTGCTCCGTTTGATCTTTTTGCTTTTCAGAAGTTGATTTTACACGGTTGCAGTCTTTAGGTGGACCAATATATGTTGACGGTACAATAGGCGCGGTTGTTTTCTTCCACTGATTTTCATCTAAACAATACGTGTGAGCCATAACATTGGAAGGTGTAAATTTCAATATATCTGAACCTAAAATAACTTCAGGTATTGAAGCATTAAAAATAGCTAGTAAATGCGTGTCATTCTCAGTAGCTATTTCATAATGCCACCATCCTTGCGGTACATTGGCGACTTGGCCAGGCTCGATAGGATAGTTTTTAAGCTCTTTTGTAAAGGGATTAAATATAGAAACAATGGCAGCACCAGAAATACAATAAACTAGTTCTGCTGCATTTTGATGATAGTGAGGCTCTATCACCTTATTCTTACTTAGAAAAATATCAAGCAAAGATATATTTTCTAACGTATTTAATTGTTCTACACCTAGAATATTTATAAAATTCCGATCATCTTTTTTAAAAAGAGTGCTGTCATTTACATCAAAAGTGAACTGGGTTGATGGTGAAGTATAGTCAATATTTGAACTAATAATTACATCCTTTCTAATAAATTTTCAATACATGTCTTAAGCACAGAATATGTACAAAGCTATTGTAGGCTTACACGAACGCCCACTATCCTCATTCAGCAATGTTTTCTGTGCGAAAGCGAAGCGACAACAGCAACAACAACAATTACGCCAAGGCGAAATGGATTTATTTATCCTCTAAATACTCCTTAAGAATTAGCTGAAATTCCCTCTTCTAATTAGGAACGTACGTGCGTATAATAATAACACAAACGTTTGTTCTGTTTTTAAAAACGGCTCTGTCGTGCTCACTGCATATAAACAGGGCTAGTGAAAAGGAGCACCGAGGATGAAAGAACAGTTAATAAAAGCAATGCAGCGTCAACAAGTAGTTAGCATGATCTATGTAGCCAAGTCTGGTGTTATTACGAAAAGGCGTGTGAAAATCATAAAGATTGTTGGTGATTCCTT
Source organism: Lysinibacillus sp. NPDC096212 (assembly GCF_044763105.1). Classification (NCBI taxonomy): domain Bacteria; kingdom Bacillati; phylum Bacillota; class Bacilli; order Caryophanales; family Bacillaceae; genus Lysinibacillus; species Lysinibacillus sp. NPDC096212. The sequence continues at coordinate 44,176 of NZ_JBIWFQ010000010.1, forward strand.
TACAGCATTTTGCTTTACGAGGCAGGCAAAGCGTACATTTATTATTAACAATGTTCTAGCAATAATGCCTGCTACACACTGGAAGCGTGAGGTAATATGAATTACGACAATCTGCCGAACAAGGACAATTTTTATTGACATGAAATGCTTTTACGCAAGCTGTATGGCAATGCTAGAAGGTTTAGATGTCTTGAAAGATCCCATTGCAGTTATAGGCAACTTTGAGCAACCGGTAGTATCGTACTGGCAGCCTCACCAATGATGAAGGAAAAATTTAAAATCAAAACGGGAAATAGACGTTTATGTTCGTGTTTTAGGAGATATAGTAAACCAAACCTTAAGGACTGACGATTTTGACTAAATCGAGATACAATGTATGAAGAAAATAAACATTGGAAATTGTATGTGGAAGTTAACAAGGCTCTTACAATATCGGCTAAATCATCTTTCAGTAAACCTGGATTAGATAATAATGCATATAGCATTTGTGATTTGTGTATTTGCATTTGTTGCAGACCTTGCTAGACTATTAGTTAATAATGAGAATCATTATTAACTAATAGTCTTCTAGTGGTAATATCTGATTAGAGTACTTCATGGGACAAAACTATTTTTACTATATAGAAAGGGGTGGCAATATTGACTGTGTGGATCCCCAACAAATAACGGTTAGGCTGATATCTCGAGAAATAGATTTGTTGTTTGGCATTAATGAAAGTAACCCAGATGTACAATGTTTGGATAGGGAGCAGGTGCATTATCATGATAGATTTGGATAAATTAGCCGAGATATTTGCTAGAGGTTTCTATGATATAGAAGGTGTTCACCGTTTAGTCATCCAGCCGAAAAGTATACTAAGTGAATTTAGGGCTGTCCGGCATGGATTTCTTTTTGTAATTCGTGGAGAGGCTAGAATGAGTGTGAATGAAACTGTCTATGAATTACATCCAGGCTCAGTAATTCATGTGGCTCCAGGCATGCAACTGGACGCGCAAGTTTTAAGTCAATCAGAGTACGAGTACTATTTACTGTTTTATAGATTTGACAAGTTAGACAAAGTATATAGCGGTCATGAATGCGACTCTCATTTCAAACTGGAAGCGGGAGCAAATCCAAGAGTGCTAGAATTACTTATCATGCTTCATCAGAATGCCAATACACTTAGAGGTATTGGGAAGCTTCGTGTCAAGGAGTTATTTTTAAGTGTCATGCATCAAGTTTTGGTGGGGTGTAAGCATCGAGAGAGTGGTAGTTCTCCAAGTGAAAGGGTGATAGAGGAGGCTATTGCATACATACACCGGCATTATATGAATCCGTTGACACTCGACGAATTGGCGGAGCTGCATGCAATGAGTCCCAAACGCTTCTCCTATTTCTTTCACAAACATACTGGATTTCGTCCAATCGACTATCTTATCAATTATCGTATGGAAAGAGCGAGTGACTTACTTAAAGTAAGCAATTTTCCCATTCACGATATTGCTATTAGTGTTGGTTATACCAATCCGCTATATTTCAGTAGAGTGTTTAAAAAGAAATTTGGTGTGTCTCCCTCTGTATACATACATAATTTAGATAATCATATAAATTGAGTTACTGATTTATATATTACGCCTGCAACTGGTGATGAACCGGGAGTGCAGGCTTTTTCCCTTTTGTCTCATTCTTTCCTTCCAGCTCTATCTTGCATGTCGGCTAAATCATCATTCAGTAAACCTAGATTAGATAATAATGCATATAGTATTTGTGATTTGTGTATTTGCATTTGTTGAAGACCTTGCTACACTGTATTTGATAATGAGAATCATTATTAATTATAGCCTTTTAGAGGTAACATCTGATCAGAGTATTTCGTGGGCGCAAAACTATTTTTAATAGGAAGGATTGATAATATTGACTGTAAATGGACAATTATGTATTGGGTTAGTCTTATCTGCTTGGTTGAAAGGAGGCGACTGGCGGCGCCCAGACAGCGGTGTGGAAAAAATGGGTTCAATTGACCCTTACATTGATTTGGCAAAGATGGCGGAGAGGTCAAAGCTCGATTTTCTTTTCAGGGCGGATTATCTTTTTGTTAGTCCACAGATGCTTGGCGATTCCGCTAATTTCGGTAGTCCTGACCCTACTATGATATTTGCAGCGATTGCTCGTGAAACAGAGCGGATCGGGTTAGTTACGACTATTTCTACGACTTTTAATCCACCGTATGTTGTTGCTAGACAGCTTCAGTCTTTGCATTGGCTAAGCAATGGACGTGCTGGCTGGAATATTGTCACTTCTATTGAAGGTGCCGAAAATTTCGGTGAGTCACCTATGCCTTCATCACAAGAAAGATATGCGAAAGCAATTGAATTTACTGAGGTCGTACGCAAACTCTGGGGAAGTTTTCCGAATGAAGCCATCGTTATTGACCGTGAGTCAGGTATGTTTTCTGATATGGATAAGATTTCTCCAATTAATCATTCAGGTGAGTTTTTTAGTGTTAAGGGACCACTTACTTTGCCTGCCCATAAATCAGGACCGATTCCTTTATTTCAAGCAGGTGCGTCGGATACAGGACGAAATTTTGCCTCTTCAATAGCAGATGCTATTTTTGCAGCGATGCCAGACCTTGAATCGGGAGTGGAATTGCGAAATGATCTGAGAAGAAGAGCTATCGAGTATGGGCGCGATCCGGACGCCATAAAAGTTTTGCCAGGTTTATATTTTTTCTTGGCCGAAACTCGCGAGGAAGCCCATGAATTACATAAGGCCGCACACGCACATTTGACTATTGAGCGCAGACATGCATCGCTTAAATCAGTACTGGGTCTTGATTTGAGTAGCTTTGCTTTGGATCGTCAAGTAACTTCGGATATGCTACCTGATCCGAATCAGCCAGTTCGCAGCCGAACACATGCTGAGCTGTTGCGCCGGTATATTACAAACCATCAGCCTACAGTGGAAGAGGTATTAACAAGGTCAGAGGTTGTCGGGTCTGCTCACTGGGTTTCAGTTGGAACGGTTGAAGACGTATTGAACGATATAATTGAGCGATTTGAGGCTGGAGCTATTGACGGATTTATAGCTATTCCGGGTGGTTCAGAAAAATCTTTGAAACTATTTTTTGAAAAGCTGATGCCGCAATTGGTTGAAAGAGGTTTGTTCAGAAGTGAATATACGGGTGTCACCTTGCGTGAGCATTTAGGGATTAATATTACTGATCATTATAGGGATACTGTTTGAAAGGGGTTCAGGTGAAGAATGAATAAAAAGTTTATACTAGTTGGTTTGATAGCATCATTCATGATTGTTTTGGCTGCATGTGGAGGAGGAGACAAACAGAGCAAATCAAACTCAACCTCCGGCAGCATCGGAGATTCAGCGCAATCTCAAGTGGACAATACAGGAACAAGCGAAACAAGAACGATTGAGTATCTCGGTGAAAAGTATACCGTTCCACAAAAAGCAGAAAAAATTGTGATTACTGGGGCTATGGAAGCGATGGAAGATGCAGTAATGCTTGACGTTCATCCAGTAGGGGCAATATCGGTGGGCGGAAAGTTTCCAGAAATGTTTGCTTCGGTAACGGGCAAGGCGGAATCAATTGGTGAAAAAAGACAACCTAACTTTGAGAAGATATTGCAATTAGAGCCAGACGTTATTTTAGGTTCAACCAAGTTCCCAAAAGGGGCAGTGGAGAAATTGCAAAAAATTGCTCCCACTATTTTGGTGTCGCACGTTTCTACAAACTGGGAAGACAATTTGAAATTAATGGCTGAATTAACTGGGAAGCAAGGTGAGGCAGAAAAAATTCTATCCCAATATAAAACAGATACACAAGCAGTAAAAGCATCATTAAAAGAAAAGCTTCAAGGTAAAAAAGTAGCTGCTGTTCGTATTCGCGGAGGGCAAACTTACATTTTTGCGAAAAATGTAGACTTTAACCCCTTTTTATACAATGACATTGGTTTAGAAATGCCAGATCAGATAGGCATGGCTAAATTGCAAGATGCAATCTCTGCCGAACAATTGGCAGAAATGAACCCAGACTATTTGTTTGTGCAATTCTCTACGAATGATAACAAAGATGCGGAAAATGCATTCGAAGACTTGAAGAAGAATCCAATTATCCAAAATATTAATGCCTTTAAACACGATCACGTATATGTCAATGTGGTTGATCCGCTCATGGAAGGAGGTCCTGTTTATAGTCGAATCAAGTTTTTAGAAAGTGTGCAAAAGCATCTGAACAAGTAATGGAATGGATCAAGAAGGAATGAAATCGTTATTAAGCCATAAGTTTGTTTTAATTGTCATATTAGGCATTCTGTTCAGTGTGACAATAATCGTATCTCTTTTCTATGGTTCGAAATCAATGAGCTATGAAATGATGTGACAGGCGTTTTTTCATTTTGATTCAGAGAATATGGATCATTTAATCATTCAAACATCGGGCCATCCGCGTGTGATAGGGGCGCTATTTGACGCCTTCATGGCGGTTTCAGGAGTTTTAATGAAGGGGATGACAAGAAATTATCTTGCATCCCCTTCGACTATGGGCGTGGCCGATGTTTAGTAGGGAGCGCCTTTAGTTCAGGTTTTAGGGCCATTACTCTTTATATTTCATTAAAGATGGACCCACAAGATTTTGAAATGGCGACTGTCTGGTTATCAGGCAGCCTTTATAGTACGACTAGGATTCATATATTAGCGTATTCCATGGATAATAATTTTAACGCCAATCATTTGATGGAAATCGCACAGACTTAACCTATTAAATTTGGATGAGGTATTAGCCATAGGAATAGGCTTAAAGAAAGACCGGGAAAGAATGTTTTTTCTTTTATGCTGCGTCGGGTTAGTTAGCGCATGTTTATCTGTAGCAGGAAGTGTTGGATTTATTGGCTTAATTGCCCCTCATAGTGGCTAGAAGACTAGTCGGTATTCATTATAAATATGTAATATCGGAAAGATGATCTTTGCTCCAGCTGAACTGCCTGTAGGCATTTGTGATCTACATTATCGGTGTTCCTTATTTCGTATATCTGCTGTTTAAAAAAGAAAGTAGAGTAAGAGAGAAGGAACCCACTCATTGACCAAAAAAGAAGTGCAGAAGAAATTGCCATTAAAATTAATCTGCTAAGACTAACGACAAGCTTATAACAAAATAAAATTTTAGGTGGATTATTTATGTCATTAACAGTAGAAACACAACAAACAAAAGTGATTAAAACTACTCCAATATTAATTTCTTTCTTAATTGCTGGTTTCATTGGATTGTTCAGTGAAACGGCTTTAAACATGGCTCTCGGGGATTTAATACAAGTATTTTCTATTAGTTCTTCCACGGTTCAATGGCTGACAACAGGTTATTTATTGACCTTAGGGATATTAGTTCCTGTCTCGGGTCTCTTACTTCAATGGTTTAGTACACGTCAAATATTTATTGTGTCATTGATTTTTTCAATTATTGGGACACTAGTCGCAGCTCTTGCACCAAGCTTCGAAGTATTAATGTTTTCTCGAGTGATTCAAGCTATAGGTACGGGATTATTGCTACCTCTGATGTTTAATTCGATCTTATTGATTTTTCCAGTCAATAAGAGAGGTGCAACAATGGGACTAATAGGGTTAGTCATTATGTTTGCACCCGCAGTTGGACCCTCAATCTCAGGATTAATTCTTGAAAAACTGACTTGGCATTGGATTTTCTGGGTTTGTTTGCCTTTTCTGATTCTTGCGTTGGTATCGGGTATAGTGTATATGCAGAATGTATCAACCATAACTAAACCCAAAATTGATATATTATCTATTCTTCTATCTTCGATTGGTTTTGGAGGAATTGTCTATGGCTTTAGCAGCGCGGGTGAGAATGGCTGGGGAAGTACGATTGTGATCACGATGATTATTATAGGTCTTGCTGCACTTACCTTGTTTTCTTTGCGACAATTAAAAATGGATAAACCTATGCTTGATTTACGTGTATTAAAATATCCAATGTTTACTCTAGGTTTATTGGCCGTATTTATTTGCTTCACGGTAATAATGTCCACGATGATTTTGTTGCCATTATATTTGCAAACAGGACTAGCATTGACTGCATTTACCGCGGGGCTTGTTTTGTTGCCAGGTGGTGTGCTGAATGGATTAATGTCCCCAATCACAGGTCGTATCTTTGACAAATTCGGACCAAGAGGACTTGTTATACCTGGATTTGCAATCATGTTTATCATGTTATGGATCATGTCAAACGTTACCATTGAAACGCCGGTTAGTATGGTGATTGTGATGCACTCCATTCTATTTTTAGGTGTATCGATGGTTTTGATGCCTGCTCAGACAAATGGACTAAACCAATTACCTAAAAATCTTTACCCAGATGGTACTGCTTTAATGAATACATTACAGCAAATGTCGGGAGCAATTGGCACTGCAGTTGCGATTACGATTATGTCCGCTTCTCAGAAAAGATATATGAACAATATGACTGATCTATCTGACCCTTCTTCAATTAGAGCTTCATTAACAGCGGGAGTACAGGACTCCTTTATATTCACTCTAATTATAGCTATGGTTGGTTTAATTATTTCCTTCTTCATTAAATCTTCTCGCGTTAAATAGTAGCTGACATCATAATGCAAGGATAAAAATAGAAAAACATCTGCAAATTCTGTATTGTTGTAAGTCCTAACCAAACAAAATCTTTGGTGAATCTGTTATAAGGCTAATCAATTATGCAGTTAATTCAACATGTAAGTCCTAAAAATTTACAATACCATTTGTATTAGAAAGAATTAGAGCTGTAGGAATCCATTGAGAAACTTCCACGATATTGGGGAATTACAGGACTTTAAATCAGCTTCAGATCAATTAAAAAGACTGATCTAAAAATTACCACTTCTAAAACAGAACGTTTGTGCGTATAATATATACAAACAAACGTTCTGTTTTGCGTGGGGAGATTAAAAACAATGAAAGATCAGTTAATAAAAGGGATGCAACACAATCAGTTAGTAAATAGGATGTACAGTACAAAGTCTGGAGTCATCACGTGTGTCAAAATAATTAAGATAGTCAATAGCGTACTTTTAATTATTGTTCCATGTCTATAAAGAGCGAGGGATCATTTAATGGATGAAAATCTGCCTGAACGTTCCATTATATGTATTGATATGAAAAGCTTTTACGCTAGTTGCATGGCAATGCTTGAAGGTTTAGATGTCATGACAACCCCAATCGCCATCATAGCTAATTTCACTCAACCTGGTAGCGTTGTCTTAGCTGCATCGCCACCTATGAAGGAGCGATTTAAGATAAAAACAGGAAATCGTCGTTTTGAAATACCAAAGCATCCAGACATAAAACTTTTTGAACCGAAGATGAGTTTCTTCATTGAAATGTCTATGGCTATCACTCGCCTTATTTCAAAGTATGTGCCATCAGAGTGCATACATGTTTATAGTGTCGATGAAAGTTGGGTGGACCTAACTGGAACAGAAAGGCTTTGGGGACCTCCTGAGGATACAGCAAAGGAAATTCAAAAAGCGATATATGATCAATTTCGTATTCCAAGTGCTATTGGGATGGGGCCGAACATGTTGATGGCAAAACTTGCTTTAGACCTTGAAGCTAAAAAGTCAGGTTTTGCAAAGTGGACTTACGAAGATGTGCCAACGAAACTTTGGCCTGTGCGTCCTTTATCTGAGATGTGGGGTATCGGAAAACAGATGGAAGCCAAGTTAAATGCAATGGGGATAGTAACAGTCGGTGGATTAGCAAAAGCTGATTTAAATGAATTAGAAAAAAAATTCGGCATCATGGGTAATCAACTGTACCACCATGCGCATGGCATTGATCTTTCCACGCTTGGAGAGCCTCTAGTTAAAAACTCAGCTCTAAGCTTTGGGAAAGGCCAGATGTTAATGCGTGACTACCATACAAGAAAAGAAATATCCGTGGCGTTACTAGAAATGTGTGAGGACGTGATGAGGCGAACGCGCGAAGCAGGTTATGTCGGTCGGACAATTACATTAGGTTTGTCTTATAGTCGTAGTGCTATGACAAAAGGTTTCCAACGCTCTAGAACGATTGCAGTGCCAACAAGTGAAACGCTAGTGATGTATAAAACTTGTCTAGAATTACTGGATGAGCACTTTGCAGGCGAGCCAGCGCGTCAATTGTCAGTTAGAATAACGAACCTAGAACCAGCGTGCAGTATCCAATTGGATTTATTTGATGAGCGCAAGGAGCAACGACAAGTAATTGGCCACGTTATGGATGCTATTCGAAGAAAATATGGCGCTGTAGCCTTATTAAGGGCGGCTTCTTATACAAAGGCTGGCACAGCTATTACACGTAATCGCTTAGTAGGCGGGCACTTAGCGTAAGGGGGGAATGAGATAAGACGAGATAGAAGAACGATTAAGAATTCGAGGAGTGTTTAGATGATACGTGACCGTGGATCAATGAAGTGGACGGCGATGATGCTTCCTGAGCATCTTGGCCTCATTAAAGTATGGAAGCAAGAGCAATTTTACGATAAAAAGCGAGAATTAACCGAGTGGGAGTTAGAGGAAATAGAACAGACTATACAACGCGCTTTTAAAATGCAAAAACTGATTACGTTAACGCTGTGGAGCAACAATAATTTGCATGACGAGACAGGGCTAGTTACAGGAACTGATACAATTAAAAAGGAATTGTTACTTGAGACGGATGTAGCCATCAAACGTATTGCATTTGATACAATCCAAGACGCAAAGATGGTGGACGTTGATGATTAATGGTGAGGATCGTAGTGTTTTGTATGAGTTTATAAAATTAGATATGGCCATCAGGTCATTACAACAAGACTATTCATCGCTCGAAAAGTTAAAAATGTCCAAAATCTACATCCATATTGTAGAAGATTTATTAAAAGATATAAGACATGATTTCTACAATAAAAGGCGAGTTCTAGCTAAGAAAAATATTGCCGTTGTAAAGTGGGTCAAAATTGATGAATATTTCAGCGATGTAATCATCAAAACAGCAGGCGAAGATGAAGTGCTACGTTATGCCAATCAAGCTCTAAAAGCACAGGTAGAGGAGCTCATTCATAGCCGTTTGAATAAATGTGTGTAGAATATCAAATTTGCATGTAAGGAATCTTATGTATTTGAGTGATCAGCACCGTACATTCTTCTTAGTAAAAATTAGTACACATAGGAACAACTAAATTAGCCAACCTAAATTTATGTCAAATTTCAGGAGGTTACCATGGCTAATTCAAGACACTCAAAACCAGATGATAGATCCAATAACGTTGAACGAATCCGTGATATCGTTAAAAACACTGAAGAAAAACTTCATGAAGCGGAAATTAGTTTGGAGTTTGCAGACCCTATGCAAAGTGAAATGATTAAAGAAAAAAATAAGCGACGTCAAAAGTCAATTGAAGGATTAAAAGAAGAAATGAAAGATGAAATGGCGGCTCGTAAAAAAGGAGAAGTGTAGGATTGAAGACTTATGAAGAGGAACTAACTTCTCTCCATTCTTTTTAATGATAAAAAAGTGCTTGCCTATAAAAGCAGATGGCTTAGAAGTTCTGTAATGGACCTCTACATAGCCATCTGCTTTTATTATGAGGTTGTAAATGACTTATTACAGCCCGATTAAAGTGAGGATTAGCTTTGTTCGGATGAGATTTTTTAGATTAGTAGATAATGCAATTGCTGAACGGAGGTTTATAGTGCTTGGTGAAATATTAAAAAAAGTTTCAACAGAATTCATCATTGAAGCGGAACGTTCTAATTACTTGAAGACCTTGGTATGAGTAGGTTGATATTTCCTTGAATGCTGATAACATTAAATTTATACATAATTATTAATATATTAAAAAATATTGGAGGTCTTTGACATGTTAGCGAAGATAAAAGGAGTTAAACTTCTAACGGAATACAAGAATCCAAATTATAAAGTAAAATTAGAATGTGAAGATGGTAGTGTACTACTCATTAGATTTGATTATACGTATACTACGAAGAGCTATATGCCTTTAGAGGTTTATCATAATGGCGTTTCTAAAGGGGCTAAGTTGGCATGGTATACAAGTGAAATTGAGAAGATGACAGTAAGTAAGTTTTTAGACAAAATTGCTACTAAAATAAACAAGAAATATAATTTCGAATTGAAAAAGTAAATAATTTTATAATTAGAGGGGTTTAAGGATGAATATTTTTAAGGTTTTATCTTCTAATGATGGTTCTATCAATGAGCCTAATGTAACTTCGTTTCTTGCTTATTTGCTAGACCCTAATGAAAATCATGGTTTAGGATCAAGATTTGTAGAGAGTTTTTTAACACCAATTATATTAGCAAATAAAGAGCAGTATAACGAGCTTATATACAATAACCGGATTCGAGATTTATCTCGAAATTCGAAGTATGAAGTAAGAGTTCAAGCTGAAGTAAAGGTCATAAGCTCAGTGAGTGAAATTGCTAAAAAAACAAGGGATATAGATATTGTAATTGAACTTTTTGACCAAACATTTTCTGATAGTCTTCCAAAATTTTCGTTTTGTGTGGAAAATAAAATTAACGATGGAGCTATTCAAAAAGGAGATAATCAGCTTTTTGAGGAAATCATCGGATTAGTTAATTTTTATAAAGTTTCCTCATTAGAGAAAGAACAACCTTTAGTTTCCTTTATATTCTTAACACATACGGGAAGTAAGCGAGCTTTAAATGAATTTAATGAATTATTATCTACTATAGAAGTAGAAAAGTTATCAGTACCTTGTTATCATCTGTCTTGGGGTAGAGAAGAACTAGATAGCTTGGAGATTACTATAGTTGATTTGCTCAGTAAGATTCTTAAAGAAGAAGCCATAGGAAAAATTGAACCGATTTATGATTACACGAAGCATACAATTAAGTCATTCATCTCTTTCATTTACTCAGGCTTTAAATCATATAAAGAAGAAAAAAATCTTTTAAACGAGAAATCAGACTATGGAAAACCAGTCATTCAATACATAAAAGACTTTTATGATAGCTCACCGTTTGAAAAAGATATAAATCATGAGGATTTAAAAAAATGGGTAAGTGATATAGTAAAAGTAGCATCAGGCAAAACATTAAAAAATGCAAACTTTGACCGTTCGTACATTGTAAACGATCGAAATAGAAAGCACTACGGTGTGAATAGCGCACATAAAGAATATAAAAATTTATTTTATTATCCAGATGAAAACAATAAAAAAGTGATTAGAAAGTTAGACTTTTCTAATCCTCCTATAAATGCGATGATTTATTGGAAAGACGACAACAATCCGGATGGTATGGGATGTGCTTTGCTCACGGAGATATTTGTTGAGACATTTTAATGAAAAAGGGATTAACTAATCATTATTAGTTAATATGAAAACCTGTATAACAATTAATTTACAATTAGGACTTTGATGAAAATGGTCTTATCCCTATTATCGATATCGTTAGTTAAGTTAAGAAATCTTCAAAGGCCTAAAAACGTTGCTATACCAACGTTTGTGTTTTTTTCTATTTTAATGGATACGATAGAAAACGATAAAAATTGAATTTATATTACACAAATTTTACTCAAGGAAGAACTATGATAACACTGCTATCATTAGCTAGAAGCAATGTAGTTTTTATACAAAAATGTTCTTAAAGCTTTTATAAGGGACTTAATCCTGGACGTTAAAGGTTTAGGCCACGGCATTGTGAAGTGGTGGGTGGTTGGAGGTAGTTTGAGAATTACTTAAGAACGAATTCTCACAGAATGAATTCGTTCTTTTTGTAGTTCTAAAAAAGGAATAAAGATATCAGTCTAATTTAAGAAGCGGGGCAAAGGGATTAATTAAGAAAATTTGTATTTAAATGAATCAGATGCTCAGTTGTACAAGAAGTAAGATGGAATGTATAAAAAATCCATGTGGAACGAATTCAACAACTAAAAAAGCATATTAATAAATAGAAAGTTTATTATTATTTTCTAATTTAAAAATAGGGAGGAAAATAGTATTGAGACTATCTGAACTTCATCCAATCTTCTATCACACACGAATCGAACAAAAAAGACTTTTTCGATTTTTAGCAAATTTAAAAGAAAGAAAACGGTTTGCCACGCATAAAGAGTGATCAACTACATTTCCCTATACTTGTAAAAAACATCAATCATTGTTGAAAAGAAAATTAGGAAACAGTGATCCTAAATTACAAGAAAATAAAATAATCAATTTAAAAATTGCTACTAGTGCAATCGATGACGTAATCATTAAGCTTGGTGAAACTTTTTCTTTTTGGCAACTAGTAGGGAAAACGACTTAGGCAAAAGGCTATATTGAAGGCATGCAGCTCGCTAATCTACTGTATTGGATGGCGCTACACACACCTCTTAATGTTACGGAAAGACATCATCATAGTTTCGACCCATTTCCTGATTCGGGGCGAACGCTTCCATTTGGGAGTGGTGCAAGTGTTTTTTACAATTATATAGATTTACGATTTTATAATCCGACATCTAAATCTTTTCAAATAAAGGTTTGGGTAACAGATAAACATTTAGGCGCTATTTTTGCTAATGAAGAAATGCCTTACTCTTATCATATTGAGGAGAAAAACCATCAATTTTTAAAAAGAGACGGGAAAAACTATCGTCAAAATGAAATTTGACGAAAGACGATCGATAAGGTAATGGGACAAATGATAAAAGAGGAATTGCTAATCAAAAACTTTTCAGAGGTGAAGTATCCTATACCGCTCGCTCCTGAATTGCCGTGAAGACGAAAAAAAAAGAGAATTTTTACTGTGAAATTTAACACCGTATTTCTAGTGAAGTCGTGGGGATTGATATCCTCTTCCATTGCATTATTAACACATGCTTGAATATGGGAAATCACCCTTTATTAGTTCACTTGTGCTATCGGGGCATTAAATACGGTAAACAGGATATTTTGAGGATCATTGAAGTAACTATTCTGGGCTTTCTTTTAAAGAAGGGATATTAATTTTTTTGTTGAAAGCGTAAAAGCATTTTGATTATAAAGGTTAAATATTAAATTATAAAAGAACGAAAAACACTCTTAATCGACATGTTGATGTATTCATTGCAAAACTTTGTAATCTAATAGTGAATATTGTTACTATCTTGTGAATATAATAGATCAAATGCCACGTGCAATTTAAGCTTTTATTAAGGAATTAGGATGAAACGAAGGAGTGTGAAATTGTCGATTTCAAATCCTCAATACGCATTTTTAGAGGTTGATTTTCATAATCCTAATTTAACTCAAGCAGAACTGAAGGTTGAGAATATTTCTGAAGGGGTACGGGAAAATAATGAACTCGTAGGAAATACAAAAATAGCATCGAAAATAATACCACCTAATGTATATATAAAATTAAACTGGATAATAGGATTGCTCTTATTGATACCAATAGATATTTATTGTATTACGGCTTTGGTGGTATCTGAATTCTTATCAAAATAAAAAGTTAAAACCACCATTATAAGGGTTAACCCGATGAGTACGATAGATCGTTTACTCTGAATAACCAACAACTGTAAGCTAAAGCACCGTTGTCTTAGGTTATTCTTAAGATCGAATGCGAAAGCGAGACAGTGTGTCATGAAGGAAAAAAGTAAGTGGTAATCAGCCCGGAATTATTTCCGGTTTTTTTGTACTTTAAGAAATCGAAAGAGACGGATCTAGGTGATGTTTACACAATAAGAAAATCCCCAATACACACCTTTTTCTAAGGTGAATATTGGGAGTTAGTTTATCACTATTAACGTTTATTTTCATTTTGAATACTACTGAAATCTACTTCTTCAGCGAACTCTTCTCTGTTTTCATTTTTACGTTCTCTGTTAGCATTTTGATTTTGATTCTGCTGTTTTTTGTTGTCTTGAGTTTTATTATTTTTATGTTTATTATTACCCATGATCATCTCACCTCCACCATTAGTGTGAGAGAAAGATGATTTTTTATCCGCATAACTTACAATTAATTAATGAAATATATGTGATGAAACAAAAGGTATGGATATAGTAACATTTTCACCTCCACTTTCTGAGAACGCAGCCGGTAATGTTAATTCACTTGTTAGTGGTTACTTGTCTCTTCTTAGAAAGTTCCGTTTATTCTTAGATTCTGATGGAACTGCAGATCCATCTGCGCTCAAGCAGAAAAAGACTTCTAATCGTGTATATACTCGTAGAAGAAAATGGATGTTGATGTTCCTTATCCATCGATCGAGCGGGTTGAGTTTTATCTTGTAAAGTGGGACGGCCTTGAGATCTACCACCTGCAGGAGGATGCACTTAATAAACTGTTCTTTAAGCTATGCCCGAAGAATACAGACGTTATCGATATTCTTTTGAAGACATCAACGCTTAACGATTTTTATAGTACGAACATTTTCTCAATCTATCCTGTAGCTAAGCATATTTACAGATGCGAGACTTAAGGCCGGTGATGTTACCCTGGTAGGAGATGTCCAGTATGTAACTATAGGTAATACAGAGAAGAATTTTTACTCCTTTGCCTTAAAGTATTGTAGCCATCACAATCCACTCGATTATCCGATTTACGATAGCTACGTCGATGAGGTGCTTCGCTATTTTAGAAATCGTGATAGCTTCTCAGATTTTCAGGATGGCGATTTGAAGGACTATGTTAAATTCAAAGGTGTACGTGAGCTCTTAAAAAAGGACACAATCACTGTTGAAGAAAGAGTGCAAATAACAGAGCAGATGATGATAACTATTACAGATCTTATTTCAGCAAAGGATACTGAAAACAAAGATTTTCTCAATGGAATAATTAAGTACGGAGGAGTTCCTATCATAGGAGGCGCTCTTGTATTGGAGGTTGTAATCTTAGGTGTTAGGTACTAAGATTCCGGCTTTGAAAAATTGTAGTAGATATGTTTCCGCATACCTGTTAAAACAATAAAAAACGGTTGACCTGTTCCCTATAACCAAGAGATTAATAATGGCAACTAAAGTCGTAGAAGTGGTTGGAGTTAGTTTAATAATAAAGAAATGATAAAAGAACGGATTCCCAGTAGTAGATTTTTTTGTTACACAAAGGATTGAAGATATTTTCGAAGAAATTATATAATGAAGCATGTGTTAAAATTTTTTATGGAGGCGGACTATGAAGACGGAAATGATTATAACCGTAGTTTTAATTATAGGAATGGTAATCTTAATAGAAAAAATATACGACAAAATTAATATAGAAAATTATTCTCCTATTTGGGAGTATTTTTCTAAAGCAATTCTCTATGGGTTTATTGCTAGCATTACATTACTCTATGGAAAGGAAACGCTAAGAGATGTTAATCCACTAGAATGGGCCATCATTGCAGTTTCAGCAATAGAAGGAACAGGGAACTATATTAATTATGTAAAAGAATCAAAAAGAAGAAAAGAAGAAAAAAGAAAGACTTGAGGTAATCAAACTTAGATACATAATGAAATAATTCTTCAACTTAATAGAGTCGCTGATCAAAAAGGGATTGATGCTCTTTTTGTAAGTGAAAGTAGAAAATACAGTAAGTTGGTATTTCGCTAAAGTAGAGCAGAGTCATTTTTTAATTTAATTTAACCCACCAGCACCCATATGTTGCCACATACACTCCGCACATGTAGAGTGTGTCTCGCAACTTATTTTAAAAGAAGGCAACTAACCATGGTTAGTTGCCCTGCTAAAAAGTGTTTCGGTTTACCACAAACCTCCCCTAACAATACCCCACATCCTTCTTCGGTGAGCTGAGTTTAGAGGATCAACTCCACAATTCATAAGCCAGTGTGCTGCATTATCTCTCTGATCTCTTGTTATAGGTACTCCACAGCAGTCAGATAGACGATCAACAAGACCATATGCACCTGCGGGACTTCTTAACTGATGATAGTTGCATGATCTAAGAGCTCCACATACACGACCGAAACAATGAGGGTTTCTAATTCTTTGTCGGAAAACACGCATTAAATTAGGATCAATATTGCCCATTGACAAAAACCTCCTTTCAAATAAAAGTAAATTACAGAAAAGATAGGAACAATATAGTATATGAGATGAAAAAGGAGGGGGGTAGATAGATTAACTATTTTTTTTTTTAAAACTCCAATAATGAACTAATTGTATTTTTTTAGGTAATGGCTCAATGTAACCAAAGGCCATACGTATTGATAGCTGTGATAGTGTATATAAAAGTGTCCTGGTAAACCTGCACCTGTAGGATAAGTAATCCGACTAGTTTCTGTATTTTGCCATTCTAAAATTCTTATAATTCCTTCTGTGATTTCTTTTGTAGGAAACTCAGAGATAGAAATTAATGCATCAACTGCCCAACAAGTTTGTACTAATGTAGAATAGGGTAAAGGAATATATTCTCTATGAAAATCACTCTGGCATGATTCACCCCAGCCTCCGTCAGATTGTCTTCTATTTAACAACCAATCTGTTGCTTTCTGAATAGTTGGATGATCAGATGGAATTCCAACTGCCTTTAATCCCGTGACAGCAGCCCATGTACCATAAATGTAAGATATCCCCCAACGTCCGTACCATGAACCATCATTAGTTTGATTCTTTATTAGCCATTTTACACTGTTCAATACACGAGGATGCTGCATAGTAAAATTTAAATGATTCCCTAGAAATTCCAATGTCCTGCCGGTGAGGTCAGCAGCAGAAGGATCTATAGCAGTGTCTTCAAAACTCTGTATGGGGAAAAGCCATTTAATGTATGAAGGACTATTTTTTTTAAATGCTCCCCAGCCTCCGTCATTGTTTTGCATGTTTAATAACCAATCAACTCCCGAATTCCAGGCCATACGAAATTCAGAATGACTACATGTGAAATTAGATAGTGCCCTTAATGCCGCTTGTGTATCATCAACATCAGGATTAATGGAGTTGCTTTCTGAAAAACCCCATCCTTTATTAGAGTGTTTGTGTTGTAATTCCATTAAGAAGTTCGAAGCTAATTGGATAGCTGGATCCTTAATGGTAAGACCCGATTCTTGTAAGGAATAAGAAATTAGCGCAGTGTCCCAAACAGTCGAAGGAGAGTTTTGAATATGAAAAACATCTCCTTTTTCGTATAAAAAAGATCTAATACCTCCAATAGCATTTTGAATAATAGGAGAAGATTTTTTATAACCTAGAGAAAGTAGTGCATAAATCATAAGAAATGTAGAACTTGCGTAACTATATAATGTCCCATCCTTTTCAATGCAATTCAATATATGTTGTTCAGCTTTTAGCCTCGTAGATTCTTTATAAGTAGGCAATATCTTTTTAAATAAACTAAACCATCTTTTTTTCTTTTTAAGTGAATTATATTTCTTTTGAGATAAAAATAAATGCTGTAAATCAGGCGTCCATTTATTAGTAACTACAAATTTATCGTGTCCTAATATTAAGATAGGAAGAAAGTGTGCTTGTACGTATGAGCTAAAATGAAAAAAATTAAATGTTAGAAACTTTGGTATATTCATGATGCTAAGTGGGATAGGAAATAGTCTTGGCCAAGGGTATAAGTTGGTAATAGCTAGTAAACACTTAGTAGAAATATGACTTTTTTCAAGTCCTCCATTCTCCACAATAAATTGTTCACTTAATTTCATCGACGGATCATCTTTATTCAAATGTCCAGAAAATAAAAGAGCTGTATATGCTTCAATTGTTGCAGATAAATTTCCTTTTTCATCATCATAAAGCTTCCAAGCACCGTTATTTTGCTGTTGCTGAAGCAGACGTGCAACAAGTTTCTTTATAAGATTCTCATCATCATAATCTAATACTCTTAACATGATAATCATATTTGCATCGGTCGTTGGGCCATTTTCAAAACAATATCTCCACGAACCGTCAATATATTGGTCTTGCTTCAGATTTTTAATAATTTGTTGTATTTTTTGGTTAATCTCATTTATTAGATTCATTTAAGTTTTTACCACCTCTCCTGTTGTATTTGTAAAAATGAATTGCAATTAAGATATTTTATGATGAGAGTTATAAAGGTAAATAGACAGGTGCGGAGAATTGAGGAGGGGGAGAGTTGGAATTACATAAATTACCCAGAATTCTATTTTTAATGAGATTAGCTCATATAAACTAATAATCTATCTTATCCATAACGGGGGTGGCATTTCACTTGAAATGAGTGATTCTTTAAATATTAAACATATAACCTTAATTATGTATGTAGATGGTAAAGAAGTATTTGCGAAAATGTTATTAATGCAATTAATAGTACTTTTGACAAAGGAGATGTCATCTGGTTTGTTGTTTCATCTTTTGAAACGGGGGAAAGCCGGAGATAACGTCAAAGGCTTACCTATTACTACAATAAGCGTCTCTTTTCTTCTTCAACGCTACCATGAGAACTTACCAAATAGGGGAACATTTTATTTATTGAATAAAAATATTATGTAAACTATTAGAAGGAACTTGAAGATTTGATATGAAGTGGAATAATTCAATTAGAACATCCAAAAGAGTATGTAATCCTTACATATGACGTTGGCATTTTTTCTTTAAATAGCCGATTGTCAAAACAGTCTATCTGCACTGACAATTATATGTGTAGGCACCATCAGTAAAAGGGAGAACAGAAAAAAATCACCCATGTCATAAAGAGTGATTTTTGAAAATCATACCTATAAAAAAGTCTCAAATTTAAGCTGCTATGTTTAGATAGTTAAAATACCTCGAATTGTGATGGTAGCAGCTCCTGCAACTTTGATGACTGGTTTTAATTCATTCGGAATAACAGTCACATAAAGCGTTCCAGGTCTTCCTATTGCATCTCCTTGAGCGATTTTAAGATGTGTTATGTCACCTTGAGGAATAACGCCTTCTAAATAGAAGAAGCCCGCTAATGCACCATTTGCTGCACCAGTTACAGGATCCTCTGGTATGCCAATCCCTGGCGCAAAATCTCTTGTATATAGTTCATATTCTTGCAAATTAGTAAAAGTATAAAGATGTGTCGTACTGATATTATGTTCTTTATTATGTTTTGCTAACGCTGCTAAGTCTGGCACTGCATTGTCGATATCGATTTGATCTTTTATTGGAACGAGTAAATGCCAGACACCAGTATTCGCTAGTTTGATTGGATAGGTTAAATCAATGCTTTTGGAATTGACGCCGATTAGTCGACTAAGCTCTTCCACATCAATATCGATATCTTGTGTTTTTGGCGTTACTTGCGTCATTTCCACATCGATAACTTTTCCGTTTTCCTTATGCCATACAACCGGTACTCTACCGATATTCGTTTCTAGCACTATACCTTCCTTTTTCTCAGCAAGACCAAACTCAGTCGCCAAAAGCCATGTTAACCCAACAGTTGCATGTCCGCAAAAGTTGATTTCTTCAGTGGGAGTGAAATATTTTACTTTATAATCTATATCTTCATTATTGGAAGGTAGTAAAAATACGCTTTCCGGCAAATTTAATTCTTTTGCGATACTTTGCATCTCATCTTCGGATAATTTTTCAGCATCTAGCACGACGCCAGCAGTATTACCTCCAAATTTTTCTGTTGTAAATGCATCTACATGATAAACTCTAATAACTCTCATCATAATAACTCCTTTCTAACTTTTATTGTTCCCTCCATACAGTGATTTACTAGATTTTTTTGAATTTTCGAGTTTATTATATAGTAAGAATACTAAATAATGCAATTTATTAAAGGGTGAACTTTTTGTTAATTGTAGAATTCTAATCGGAATTAACGTTATAGCTTAATTTTGTCGAACAAACCACCTATAGGTGTTATTTGTTGTGCAAAGATTAGAATTTTTAGCATCGTTGATTTCTCGCGCTTCTTGGATTTTTTGAATACTTAGATATGACTGAAGAACAAGCACGGATAAAAGCTATTATCGGAGAAGCGGAAGTTTAAGTATTGTATTAACTGGTGCTTTACGAACAAGAGGGTTTCTATATTGACGGATTTAATAGAAATGGCACTAATAGAATCCACTATGACTCAAAATCGTGTTCCTTTGGAGTGTCGGTTCGACCCCGACCACCGCTATCGTTAGAAGTTTTTTAGTCAAGATAAGAAATACTTGAAAGCCCATAAACCTTTATATATCAAGGTTTATGGGCTTTCTCCGTTTTTTGAGAAAACGATAGAAAACGATAAGAATTGAATTCATTTTACACAATAAAAGGCCTTGATAATACAGCTTTCTTTAGCAGTAAGAAATATAATTTTTTGTACAAATTGTTCTCAAAGCCTTTATGAGCATCAATTATTTATCTGTATTAAAAATAAAAAACGCATACCTGAAATTCAGATATGCATAAAAATGATGTATAATTCTAAGAAGAGAGCAAGATAGCGAATATAGCCGTTGTCGACTTAGATTCTTCTGCATGTAATTCCTGTGTAACGTGTGCATAATGTTATGAGTTGTTTCAATATCTTTATGGCCTAATCGTTCACATACATAGTAAATGGATATCTTTTTGTACAGCAACACACATGCATGGGTGTGTCTTAATCCATGTATGGTAATTGGCTCGATTCCAAGATCAACTAGTATCTTCTTCAAGAGTTTATTTGCATGTGTGTTAAAACATAAATCCTGATTTTAGTATGCAATTTTTGTTAAATCCCCTTATAATAGGATGACATATTGTGAAAATTTAGCGGACTTTAGGAGGAAATGTGTATGGCTGATTGTAGAACGCAATTCGATAAATTTCACGAGAATATCAAACTTAAAGAAGAAAATGAGATTTTAAAAGACAAGAGAGATATCATAATTAAAAAGCTAAATGAAAAATTGCCACAGCAAACAGATTATGAATTCAGCGTTTTTAACCAGGGTTCGTATGCTATGCATACCGAAAGTCTTTTTCTAGGAGAATTACGATGAAATTAGATTGTTTAATTGTTGATGATGAGATCGCTTTAGCTGAAACAACTTGTGAATATTTTAATATGTTCGAAGTAAAAACGGCTTTTGTGGCAAGTGCAGAAGAGTGCGAGTTATTTTTGGAAGAACATGAACCATCATTGCTTCTTCTAGACATCAATCTCGGTAGTGAATCGGGGTTTGATTTATGTAAAAAATTGCGTAAAACTACGCAGATTCCGATTCTATTTATAAGCGCTCGTTCCAGCGATGACGACGTTCTAATCGCACTTAACATAGGTGGGGACGATTACATTCAAAAACCATATACACTAAGCATATTATTAGCAAAAGTAAAAGCAGTACTCAAAAGATATGGCAGTGGTTCTAACCAACAAGAGGTTTTAGAGTTTGGTCAAATCCAAATTGATACAAAACTTCATCGTGTTCGAGTAAAGGGTATTGATATTCGTCTAAAAACGATGGAATATAAGCTTCTGTATTATTTGGTGAATAATAAAAACCGTATCATTACTAAAGATGAATTGTTTCAAAATGTATGGGGAGATTCTTTTGTAGGGGATGGGACACTAAATGTACATATTCGGCATTTACGTGAGAAAATTGAAGAAAATCCAAAGGACCCGCAATTTATAAAAACGATATGGGGAACAGGATATGTGTTAGAGGACACTAAGCAATGAGAATAAAATTGCTTAGTGTCCTGCTTCTGGTTATTTTTGTTGCAGGAATTACTTTCCCAATAATTATGATTAACAATAAAAATATTTCAGAAATGAATATAGTAGCCATTAATGAATTAGTTAAAACGGTCGAAAAAAATTGGGGACAAATTAATAATGAAACATTTGATAACAGCGGCTTTCAACAACCACTTATGATTATAGATAATTTAGAAAATGTAATTTATCAAACACCGGGTATTCAGTTTATTAATATATATGACGCCATCAAAAATAGGGATTCGATTATTGATGTGAAGCAAAATGATGAGGTCGTAGGGAAAATTATTATCCGCAATAACGATCATGAAATAGTGCAAAAAATGAAAAAGGAACTGGTTACATCTTTCAGTTTAATAGTTGGTTTAGTAATGATTGTTAGTATTATTTACAATGTCTATATTTATAGAACGTTACTAAAACCTTTTATGCAGCTTCAACATTTCGCGGCGAATGTTGCTAGAGGTAATTTAGATATTCCTTTAAATATGGATAAAGACAATTATTTTGGTGCATTCACGGAAAGTTTTGATTTATTACGTGAAGAACTCTATGCTGCTCGTCAAAGAGAGTATGAATCCAACCGTAGTAAGAAAGAGCTTGTGGCCACATTAAGTCATGATATTAAGACGCCTGTTGCTTCAATAAAGGCAGTTAGTGAATTGATGCTTCTGCAGGCAAAGGATGAAAAGGTCATTAAGCAAGTGAATACAATCTATTCGAAAGCAGAGCAAATTGACTTACTTGTTACAGATATGTTTCATGCCACTTTAGAAGAACTGCAACAGTTACAGATAACGGTAACCGAAGAATCGAGCGAGGTACTTGTTGATATGATTGAAAATGTAAATTATGACAATCAGATCGTCTATGATTCAATTCCACGATGTATTATTTTAACGGATTCTGTACGTATGCAGCAGGTAATAGACAATATTATCAGTAATTCATATAAATATGCAGGAACTAAGGTCACTATTAAGTCACAAATCAAACAGGGTTATCTTGAACTCCACATCATGGACTTAGGGTCAGGAATTAGCGAAGAAGAATTGCCTCTACTGTTCAATAAATATTATCGAGGAACAAATATCGGAGGCAAGAATGGTTCAGGACTTGGTCTCTATATATCGAAGTATTTCATGGGAAATATGTATGGCCAGATTAGCTGTTACAATGGGCAAGATGGCTTTACCGTAGTATTGAAAATCAAGCTTGCATGATAATTAAGGATTAGTTAATAATTGCACAAAGATTTAATAAGAATTCATTTTGTATGATAAGACTGTAATCTTCATTACGGTCTTTTTTCTTTGATTTGCAAATTCAAACATGAGCTTAATAAAGGGAGAGTGCTAAAAACATGACAAAGACGATTATCAAAACGGAGAAGCTGTGTAAAACCTTTTCGAGCGGTGGAATTCAACAGCATGTATTAAAAAATCTAGATATCAGTTTAATAGAAGGGGATTTTACAATCATAATGGGTAGTTCAGGGTCTGGGAAGTCCACTCTACTTTACGCAATGAGTGGAATGGATAAACCGACATTAGGCGAAATCGATTTTGCTGGTAAAAACTTAGCTAAATTAAACAACGACCAACTGGCAATATTTAGAAGGAATAATTGTGGTTTTGTATTCCAACAAATTTATTTACTGGATAATATGAGCGTACTCGATAATGTACTGGCAAGTGGTCTTTTAGTAAATAAGAATAAGCGTGAACTCGTAAAAAAAGCGAAAGAACTATTAATACAAGTAGGGATCAATGAAAACGCATGGTCTAAATTTCCGACACAGCTTTCTGGTGGTGAGGCTCAACGAGTTGGGATTGTTCGAGCATTAATTAACAATCCGAGAATACTTTTTGCCGATGAACCAACTGGTGCATTAAACTCTGCATCTAGTGATAGTGTGTTAGATGTTTTAACAAATGTAAATCGAAATGGGCAAAGCATAGTCATGGTCACTCATGATATGAAAACAGCATTGCGTGGAAACCGAATTTTATATTTGCGAGATGGCGTAATTTGCGGTGACTTGCAGTTAGGCGCGTTCAGTGAGGAAGAGAATTTCGAGCGTCATGAAAAGCTCGGGGCTTTCCTTGCAGAAATGGGGTGGTAAGGTGAAAATCATGAATTTAGCCCTCGCTAATATTAGAAGAAGTAAATCTGCAACAGCTTCCTTATTTACATTTATTTTAGTTGCTGCGCTACTTCTGAATATAGGTCTAATGGTCATTACTCAAATCAATACATTTTTTGATAGTAAAGCGGAACAATTAAAAGATCCTCACGCAATAATTATGATGGATTATGCAAGTTATAATTCAAGCTATGGAGAATTTATAACGAAATATCCAGGGGTGACAGAGTCAGAAACAGAAGAAATTATCAATATGGACATTGCCAAATTTAATTTTGGTGATAATGAATTAGCTAGTCGTACCGCTATTTTTAATGCGGATGATCATCGTAATATCGGGGCGTTGAAGTTGGTTGAAAAACTAAACACTTCAAGTGCAAATGATATTTTTATTCCTTACACTTTTAAAACAAATGGTGGTTATGAGTTAGGTGAAGATTTTACCATCACATATCAAAACAAGGACTATAAGTATCGAATTGCTGGATTTTTTGAAACAACAATGATGGGTACGACCAACATTGGATTCATGAAATTCATGCTACCAGCAATTGCTTATCAAACGTTAGCTGATGAACTAGACAAAGGATTGATCATATCTGCAGTGATGGAAGACAAAACACAATCTACAAAGTTAGTAAATGATTTTATTAAGGAGTTTCCTCAATCAACAGTAGGTGAGCCGACTTCATCTATTGGGACGTTAGATATTGAGATGGTGAAAAGTGTGAGCACGTTGACCATTAACATCATAGCTATGATTTTAGTAGCTTTTGCAGCCATTATCGTGCTTGTTTCACTAATTGTCATTAAGTATCGTGTATCAAATAGCATTGAAGACGGGATGACGAATATAGGAGTACTTAAAGCAATTGGTTATACAGGTAGACAAATCCTATCGTCAAATATTTTACAGTTTGTTTTAATTGCTTTTAGTGCAAGTGTTGTAGGGGTTGCATTGTCATATTGTCTTATGCCTATCATAGGAAACATTATTTCATCTCTATCTGGATTAATATGGTATCAGAGATTCAATATGATTATTAATTTAGCCAATATATTCATTATTGCTTTTTGTGTTGTAATTGTTACATTAATTTCCGCCTTCCGTGTTCGAAAAATTCAACCTATCATGGCACTTCGGGGAGGTATTCAAACGCATAGTTTTAGAAAAAATTATTTTCCATTGGAGAATACGGGAGGGGGGCTTCATTTTTTACTTGCAATTAAATCGATGCTGTCAAATGTAAAACAAAACATC
Organism: Lysinibacillus sp. NPDC096212; assembly: GCF_044763105.1. Taxonomy (NCBI): domain Bacteria; kingdom Bacillati; phylum Bacillota; class Bacilli; order Caryophanales; family Bacillaceae; genus Lysinibacillus; species Lysinibacillus sp. NPDC096212. Next base: position 69,208 of record NZ_JBIWFQ010000010.1, read on the forward strand.
ATGATACTTTTAATTATTGTTGCATTAACATTCGCATCAGTTTTTTCAGTGGTACTTTTTTACAACATTGCTTCAGACAAAACCGCATTTGTTAACTTATTTGGCGTAGAACCGGCAAATGTGATGATATCTGTTAGGCAAGATGCAGATACAACAGAACTTTTGAGTCACATTAAACAAATGGACCATGTAAGTAAGGTAAATATTTTTGATTTTATTACAACAAAAATTGATAATCAAACTGTAAATACGAATGTTACGGATAATTATAATCAGTTAGAAAATAATATTGTCTACGAAGGCCGTCAGCCAAAATATGATAATGAAATATCCATCTCCTGGGTTGTATCAAATCAAATTAATAAAGGAATTGGCGATACGGTTGAAGTAGAATATGGGACTAAAACAGCTAGTTTTCTAGTAACTGGCCTTAGCCAATCAATCGGCAATTTAGGGCAAATAGCCTCATTAACGATGGATGGAATTCAGCGATTACAGTCAGATTATAAAGGCACGACCCTTTATGTATATCTAGATGGTATATCAAACCAAAACTTTATTGAAAACGTTCACGAACAGTACGGAGATTATATAGTAGAAACGATAGACATAGATAAAAATGTAGAGAGCCAAACAGGTATGTATACAGCTGCAGTGTTTGCAGTTATGATAATGGTTCTGACAATTACCGTTCTAGTTGTTGTAATGATTCTGTATCTGATCATCAAAACGATGATTATTAAGCGTAAGAAAGAGTTTGGCGTAATGAAAGCAATAGGCTACTCAACAATTCAATTGATGCATCAAATTTCCATCAGCTTTGTGCCCGTGATTATTACTGGAGTGGCCATTGGAGGTGTACTAGGATATTTTTATACGAACCCTATGCTTTCTGTATTACTTTCAAGTGCAGGGGTGAAACGTTTAGACTTTATCGTTCATTTACCGATTATTCTAATGCTATGTGTAGGCATTCTTATTTTAGCCTACATTGTCTCAATGTTCGTATCCTTAAAAATTAAGAAAGTTTCTGCTTACGGTTTAATTTCAGAATAATCATGCATAGTTTAGTATTAAAAATAGGCTAGATTCCAATGAAATAGAAACCGAGACTATATAATTAAACCCACCAGCACCCATGTGTTGCCACATAAACTCACCATAGGAGGAATGTGTGAATAGATGCTAACATTTTGTTAACGCAATCAAGTGAAAAGCAATAAATTTCCTTTTTATATTTTTTACTCACTAAGAGGCTGGGACAAAACTGGTCAGAACCTTAAAAAGCACAAGAAATCAATTTTTGACGTTGATTTCTAGCGCTTTTCTTTTGTGGATATTTTTTAATTTTGCTTTATAAAAATACTTATGTCCAGCCTCTTTTATGTATCTAACAAAAAATGAATTGATCCAATTCCTAACAGACAAAATGACAAATAAAGATATAGCAGGGGGTCTCAGGATCAATCTAACCTACGAAAAATATACGCAATGGTTTAAAAAGATTTACTGGTGAATATTAGGTTGGTTGTTTTAATCTTCATTATTTGAAGGTAGTAAAAATACAGACTCTGATAAATTTAGTTCTTTTGCGATACTTTGCATCTCATTTTCGGATAATTTTTCAGCATCTAGCACGACGCCAGCTATATTACCTCCAAATTTTTCTGTTGTAAATGCATCCACATGATAAACTCTAATATCTCTCATCTTATTAACCCCTTTCTAACTTTTATTGTTCCCCCCATACTAATACACTTAATGAAACCCTCATTTAGATTGGTTAGATACTGTAAACCATACCATAATACAACATTTTAAGGGAATATTACACTATAAAAGAGATGATTTACTAAAACTTGCGAAATTTTCATATCTATTATATAGTAAAAAGACTATTTTAAAAAAGGGTGAACTTTTTGTTAATTGTAGAATTCTAATCTGAATCAACGTTATAGCTTATTTTGTCGAACAAACCACCTATTTAAGGGTGTTATTTGTTGTGCAAAAAAGCAAGATTAGAATTAGTTAGCTTCGTATAAACGTTTAGCGCGACTAGTTTTAGTCGCGCTTTTTCTATTCGTTGATTTAGACAATTTTAATTTTTTTCTTATTAAAATTGAGAGGACGAATCTACAATGCAAAAACAATTACAACAAATTACAGCTGATATGCAGCTTGAAGAACACTATCATACATTAGAAAAAGCTCTACTTGCTTTATATTTCCACGAAAATTGTACAACTAAATCTTTAGCTCATACGACAGACTTACCAATACCTATCGTTTCAGCAATGAAGAAAGAATTTGCCAAGCAAGGTTGGGGTAAACATAGCTTAACAAAAAAGGGCCAGCTCGCTATCTCACAATATTTTCAACTCTCAGGTGCGGATGCTAAACTGTATCTTCAGTTAACGACAGATGATGCATTTCGTACAGAATGGATCACACAAAATATTAGCGAATTAAGCACTATTTATGAAGCTAGACCTTCTGCTGACGTGGCAATCGATCAAGCAAAATGTACAGTTGAGACAGCCTTAAAACGTGCATTGCTCGCACTTGACTATACGATGCTACTCAATAAGCGTATTTTGTGTTTAGGTGATGATGATTTCATCAGTGTTGCATTAGCGTTTTTACTAAAGAAAATTGCTCCAAACTCTACCACTAAAATTGTTGTGTTAGATATTGATAGACGAATTTTATGTACGATTAGCAAAATAGCTAAGGACTATGAGCTTCCGATTAAAACAGATTATTATAACGTTCAGGAGCCTTTGCCTAAAACATACGCCCACCAGTTTGATTGCGTATACACAGACACACCGTATACCTTGACTGGCGCACAGCTTTTTTTATCACGTGCGATTAACGCATTAAAGCCTGAAGCAATGCGACATGTGTTTTTTTCCTATGCTAAACGTAGCTACCAAAAGCAGTGGCAACTACAGCAAAGCTTATATTCTATGGGCTTCGTGATTGGCAGTATCCAATACGACTTAAACACCTATGAAGGTGCGCAGATTTTAGGTGCTACAAGCCAATTATTCGTATTACAAACAACAGAGCAAATGACTCCTTATATTCCTAATCAGCGTAAATTTACGCGACCCATTTACACAGGAGAAATAGAGAGAAAATCCGTCGTTTATCAGTGTAGCCATTGTCAGCACGCCCTTACAGTCGGAGCTGGCTATCAATACAGCACGATTGCTCAACTTCAAGCCAGTGGTTGCCCAGATTGCAAAAATAACAAGTTTTCACAAATGAAGAGAACAGTACAAAAATCACAATCCAAGCATGCATTAGGGCATCATATTTTATTAGAGTTGCACGATTGCAATGACGCATTACTCAATGACGTGCAACAAATTAAAAAGATTATGTGTCAAGCCGCTCATAAAGCAAAGGCAACGATTGTAACCGAACATTTCCATCATTTTTCACCGTATGGGGTTAGCGGTGTAGTCATTATTCAAGAATCCCATTTAACGATTCATACGTGGCCGGAGTACGGTTATGCGGCAATAGATGTTTTCACGTGTAACAGTAAATTAGCTCTACAAGACGCTGTTCAATATATTACTGAGCGATTTAATGCAGGGAATGCCACACAACATTACCTGCATCGAGGTAGACCATAAAACTTAAAATGAAACAGGAAAAGAAAGACAAATCGTTTTCTTTTCCTGTTTTTATGTTTTCACTTGATGAGAGTTACCATATGTGTCTTGCAAAATAAGAGCTAGTAGTATTGATAAAAATATTATGTTTACTAAATGAAAAGACTCAACTATTGGCAATAGAACGGAATAATTCAATCAATTAATCAGGACACCAAAAAGGGGCTTACAAGTTGTCATTAGATTTTAGAAAAGGGGAGAACAAAAAAATCACCCATGTCATGACGAGTGATTTTTGAAAATCCATTAAATGTTTAGGGTCATAACAATTTGCTCGCCAATACGTCCTATTCTTCTTTCCCCATTATCGACAAAGCCAACTTTTAAATATAAATTTTGAGCCGGAATATTTTTTTGATTAACGACTAAAACGACTTCATTATATTCTTTAAATTCCCTCTTCATAAATTCAGACAATGCTAGCATCCCTTTTTTGGCGTACCCATTTCCTTGTTGTTTATGATCAATAGATAATGCAGTAAGCAGCATAGCTTTTGGATTATTAGAATACTCTTTTACTCTTTCTGTTGCGTGCAGGACAAAAAATCCTACAGGTACATGATCACTCAAAATAACAATCGGATATTGTCCAACCGTTTCTATAGAAATCTCTTTTGGAAGGGCAGTAAATTGACTTTGTTCTTCTGGAAGGTCAAAGTCATTTAAACTATCCACGTACTCTTCTGAGAAATGTACTAATTCGATGGTGTTCGTTTTTTGCATAAAATTGCCTCCTTTTTTCATTATTCTAATACCGGAACAAACGTTCGTCAAGAGGCTTGATTTATAAATGGTGAATAATGATAAAAATGATGCCGGCTAGAAACAATAAATGAGAGGATGTGATAGAACAATAAGGACGAAAGGGGTCACTAGACGACAGTAATCCTCGGTGTCAATATAGGAGATCACAATTGTTAATCAACAGGCGTGATAATCTTTAGAAGAAATGAAGGATATTTCAAACCCCACAATAAAAATGATTAGGGCACAAAAAATGAATAAAGAAAAAAATAAAAAAATTGTTGTAACGAATCAACAAATTTTTGGATATATAGATGATTGGCTTTCAAAAGACTTGATTCAGAATAGCAAAATTCTCATTAGAAAGGAGGTAAATCGTGGATAAAGAAAATATATATCAAGAATATGGGGATTTTATTTTTAGGTATTTATTAACCCTTACAAATGATGGTCAATCTGCTGAAGAATTAACGCAAGAGACGTTCTATCAAGCCATTAAGTCCATTGAAAACTTTCATAATAACGGAAAAGCAAAATTTTCAACGTGGTTATGTTCAATCGCGAAAAACGTGTGGTTACAAGAAATGAATCGCGAAAAAAACAAGCACCAGTTAGTGAACTCACTAAGTGATGAAACTCCTATATTTTATAATTTAGAAGATGAATATTTTAGAAATGAAGACAAAATTAATTTTTATAAAAAAGCTCAACAACTGAGTGAGATAAACCGTGAAATACTTTATCTCAGATTATTAGGTGATTTATCTTTTAAAGAGATTGGCTCCATTTTGGGAAGAACAGAAAACTGGGCAAGAGTAACATTTTATCGTGCAAAACAACAAATCAGAAAAGGTGGGGAAAATAATGAATCATAGCGTTTTTAGAGATTTAATCCCGAGCTACATAGAAAATTTAACAAGCGAAGAGACAAATAAACAAATAGAAAAACATATGGAACAATGTGAGGAGTGCCAACAGTATGTAAAGGAAATGCAGGAAAACCTGTTGGTAGAACGTACCCATGAGCAAAAAAAGGAGGATAAAAATATCGATTATTTTAAAAAGGTGCGATCAAAAAATAGGAAAAAGATTTTCATTATTGTAGGATCACTACTATCCATTTTCCTTATTATATCCATTGGTTGTTTCTTCCTCTTCGCCCACATGTGGATAGCAGATGAAAAGGGCATACAAACAACCGTCCAACAACAAGGTACAACGGTTACATTGTCCTTTCAAACGAAAAATGACAATCGTTATCCTTTATCGATGAAACATAGGGGACAGAAGTATATCTATGAGATCATTATTTATGAAAAGTGGAATGATTTTTCAGAACCAGCCAGGATTTTAAAAGATGGAAGTAATGTCACGTTTACATTTTTAGATGAAAATACATTATTACTGGACAATGGTGAAGAAAAGAAACTGACAGACGAAGACAAAATACTCATTCAATATAAAAATAGTACGGAAGAGATACTATTAAAGGATTTATACGATCCAGAAAATAAAAGAAAATGATATGAACATGAATAAGAAAAGAATAGTTGCTACATTAATTCTAGATTATTCACCGACCAATATAAAATCCCGCAGAAAAGCTTTTTACTGCGGGATTCTCTTTTTCACTTAAAGTATTTTAATTTTTTCATTATACTTGATTCTATGCTTTCCCTCAGCCTAGCTAATTCCAATAGGGAAGAGGATTATTCAATTGTATGTAATCGTCCAAGTCACCATGTACATAACAATAAAGTAACTATAATCGTTAATATTAACGATAAAATAGACATCATTCCCCATTTATCATCACATAAAAATTCAAATAGCCCCAAGTTACAGGAAAAACTTTACCAATTATTTGTAAGAGATTGAGCAGCATATCAACGGGAAACATAATACCTGAAAGCATAACGAACGGAGAAATTTTTAAATTTGAAGTGCTACCTTTATACAGATTTGAGAGATATTGTGTAATGAGAAAAGGGATATTAATATAGATTTAAAGAAGTGCAAAATTTTGGGGAATGAAAAATGATTTTACTTAAATATAAAGTAGAGGAAAACGAGCTAGCAATGTTAAAAGAAGTTTATCAATCGGTAGGATGGATGAAACATGACGAACGCATCATAAAAAAAGTTTTCAATGCAAGTACACACCAAGTTTTCGCAGTAAAAGATCATGAAATTATAGGGTTTGCGAGAGCTCTTTCAGACGGTGTATTCAATGCTGCTATTTATGATGTTGTAGTCCATAAAGATTATCAAGGAAGAGGAATTGCCAGAACTCTTTTAGAGGACATCATTCACCAATTAGAGGATGTTTCTTGTATTCAGCTAATTGCAACGACAGGAAATGAACCTTTTTACGAAAAGATCGGCTTTAAAAAATTGCAAACTGGTATGGCCATATACAAAAATCCGCAACTAGCAGAGGAGTATTTGGAAAAGTAATAATCCTTGTGGTGGAGGACAAAAAAAGCTGTAGCGTACGGTATCGCTACAGCTCAATTTGACTTGCTTAGGTTAGTCAGTAAAACGATTATATCATACAATAGAGCAAACTAAAAATAACAACAGCTATATTTGATGAAGTATTTAAACACAAGGAAAACTTTAAAGAAATCACAGAATTGAGCTTCAGGAAGCCCACTTCTTCAGAGGTGGGAGGAATGAAGTGCATTTTTCTTTTTAGAACATATGTTTATATTGTAAATAATCAAAAAAAGAAAGGAGTGACGGGTAATGACGCTTCTCTTAAGTACATAAGAACCCCACTGCTTTAACTGTGGGAGTAGTCAGAAAAATCCAAACGTGAATTCTGATATGTAAGTATTTAATGAAAAAATTATCATTTGTCCTTGAATCTCCAGTAGCGTCACCTTTTATGATGAATTTAGTTACTCACTTTAAAAGGTAACAATCAAATATGCTATTGGAGGAAAAGCACAATGAAAAAAGAGAGTTTATTAAACAGAGGATTGGCAAGTTTAATGCACCTGTTCTCGCTACTATTAACCTTTATTTTACCTATATTGGTATACTTAGTATCAAGGAATAAGAATAAATATTTTGCTGATCATGCAAAAGAAGGGATGAACCTTCATTTTACTTTCTTCCCAGTTTTTTTGTTATTAACTTTTATGTCTAAAAAATGGAGCGCAGTTTCAAACCTTTCTTTTGCACTTATTATTCTTGAAACAATATTAATTTTAATTGCAGCAATTTATACTTTAAATGGAAAAAAGTTTTCTTATCCCGTTATACGATACTTTAAAGTCAATCATTAAGGAGAGAATAATTTGTCGGAGAAAGGGATTTTTACGATAGGTGAACTTGTGCAAATGTCTGGTGTTAGTATTAGAACACTTCGATATTATGACAGCATAGACCTACTGAAACCAAGTGATTATACAGAGGGTGGGCATAGATTATATACTACAGAGGACCTATCTACTTTACAAAACATTAAGTCATTACAGTTTCTAGGCTTGTCGCTAAAGGAAATTAAAGACATACTGCAAAAAAACACTGTTAAAGGTGAAATTATCTTAAAATCTTTAAACGATCAAAAACAGTTATTTGAAGCAAAAAAACTTGAAATTATAAATATATTATCTGATATAAACCATCTTATTGAAACAGTGAAAGATGAGGAAATCATCCATATCGAGATATTTTGTGCTATGCTTCAAAAATTAATGTTTGCTGAAAATACTGAAACATGGTTTAAAGAACACTTTTCAGATATAACTGATGAATTATTTAGTATAAATAAATCCGAAGAAATCGATCTAGATAAAAAATGGACTAAAGTTTTATCAGAAATTAAACATTTAACACTTACAAAAGCTATACCTTCTTCAAAAGAAGCTCAAGAAACAGTTAAAACACTTCTGCAACTTATGAATGAAACCTTGAAAGGAAATTTAGATTTGGTTGAAAAAAAGCTACCATCCACAGAATCATTCAACTTTCCGAATCCTTTTACAGAAAAGGAGCAAATATTTTTAAAAGAAGCGATAAATATATATCAAAATAATTGTTACAACACCCAGGCAACGATAAAGAATTAATATATGAAAATCCGGCAATGAAAAAGCCAGTTGAAAAATTGCTAGTATGAAAATTAAACCCCAATTGTTTCTAACAATTGGGGTTTAATGAAAAGCTTAATTAGTAATTAATTTCATTTTTCTAAAGAAGATTTTGATTGTTTCATCTGTGTTGCTACGAAACAAGTTATTATGACAATTACTGATAAAATCAAAAACTCCTTATGTAAATCCAAAGGCAATGGCTTCTTTAATCCAAGACAACCGATAAAAATAATAGTCAATAAACATACTATAATATACAAACTAATAAAGTATATGATAGTCTTTAACATTGAACTTTAACTAAATGCCCCTATAAAGCCTCAAACTATACACCACATACTTTGACAATCACAGTTAATATCCTCTCGTACATACCTATAGAAAAAATCAGTAAATCACATAAGAATACGATTCAAGACATATAAATAAAGGTGGCGGAAAAACATAAGTTTAAAATTATAGATGATAATTAAGAAAATCTTCACTTTTTACTAAGAAAAAATGAGCTTCGTTATATATACTTATAAAAAAAGGAAATAAATGAAACCGTTTGAATATTTAAAACGTATTGGTAGTAGGGAAGAATATTGAAGTAGGTGAGGAAATGGCATACACCATTTACATAGTATTAACAAAAACAGGTACATTATTATCAAAAGCTATAGGCATGTATACTGGAAAAGAGATGAATCATGCGTCCATTGCTTTTGATGAGGAACTCTTTGAAATGTATAGCTTTGGACGTAGACAACTAAACAATCCTTTAAGTGGGGGTTTTTTGCGAGAAGACGCAGAAAGAGGGCTATTTGAAACAGCCGATTGTGTCATTTATCGTTGTAAAATATCTCATTTTCAATACTTAGAGATGATGAAAATCGTAGAATATATGCATTGGAATCGTGATCGCTATAAATATAATTTTATTGGGCTCTTTGGCGTGGTGATGCAAAAAGAGGTAAGAAGAGAGCGTGCCTATTTTTGCTCGCAATTTGTGGCGATGCTTTTAAAGGTTGGAGGGCTGAAAGTTTATCAGAACCCAGCATTAATGACACCCCATTGCATTGCACAATTACCTTATTTAGAAAAAGTATATGCTGGGAAGCTTGCAGATTATTTACAAAGTGTCCGTTCACCAGTAATGTTATACGGTTAAGGCGAAATTTTGAATCATTCTAATTATTTTTTATCCTCGCTTTGATAACGCCTCGGCGCATCTAGATATCCGTTGAGGCTTCATATTTAGGCATGTCTTTACAGATTGTCATAGGACTTAGTAACTTTTACTCAATATTCACACAGATTAATGAAAAAAATCTAGTAATATTAGAGGTAATTAAATTAGGTATTATTCTCTTTGGAGTGTGTTATATACTTTATAGTATAATTATAGGTAATATTGGAATACATAGGGGGAGTTGTTGATGAGCGAAGAAATAAATGCATCTGGCTGGGACGCGATTGATCAGGAAGTATTAAAAGTTTACGGAGACCAGGAGCCGAAGCATTATGGAACCGTTATTCCATATTTACTAGGAGGCGAAGATCCGCTTGAAGGAATCAGTGCCTATAAAAGTGAGACACCAGTTCCACACTGGCATTTTGTAACTTATGGATTTTCCGAATTATATGAAAAAGAATCAGAGGATGCTGAATACAGCGGATATGGGTTTGAGTTAACATTTCGTCTTGCTCGAAATGAAGACGAGGAGGAGCCACCAGCGTGGGCGTTAAATTTGCTGCAAAACATGGGAAGATATGTTTTTGACAGTGGCAATGTTTTCAGAGCAGGTGATTATTTGGATGCTAATGGTCCAATCTGCGAAGGCGCTGATACGCTTTTAACAGCACTTGCATATACATTAGATCCAGAGTTGCCTGCGATTGATACACCGAATGGACAAGTGGAATTTATTCAAATGGTAGGGATTACAGGTGATGAGCTTGAGGCGATGCAAACTTGGAATACAATTGGTGTACTAAATGCAGGTCTAGAATATATCCCGAGCTATGTTACTGACTTATCTCGTGCATCTCTTTTACATATTTCATCCATTGCCGAAGCGGTAGAAAAAGGAATGGCGGAAGAAGGCTCAAATACTGGCTATTTATTTGTGGACCAACTAGCTTGGGAGCAGGGGAAAAAGGGATTGTTCAGCAAACAGCCTAATAAGTTAACGTTGGGGGCAAAGCAAGCAGGAATAATCGGTAAACTATTACGCGGGCGGATTTTAAAAGGGAAAAAACTAACCTTAGTTGGTCGAGAAATCCGAGTTGTATTTGAGCCAGGAGAAAAATGTGGGTATAGCGTGGAGGAAGCGGATGCTACCATAACTTTAAATGAAAAGGCAGTTATGGAGCTCAATCAAAACTTGATGCCACAAGAAAAAGAATTTGAATTACCTTCTATACCGGGGCTTTCACTCCTAATTGAAAAAACATATATTAAAGATCAGCAAGGAAACATTGTAGAAACAATCGGATGATAGAATATAATCTCTCGCTAAAACGAACAGTATATCCAAATGATATGAGTTTGGGTTCGTATAAAAGTGGGAGATTTTTTTATTAGTTTGGGATGTAACGTGAAAGCTGGAGACATGATTCGAATCTAAGGATGATTACTGTAAGGAGCGTGGACGAGGTACCGATTTTATGTCAATGGCAACCTGAAGAGGTATAGATGGCTATTCACATGAAAAGATGAAATTATTACTTTGGTACCTTTCTGTAAGGGGTGATGTGTTTAAATGAAGAAACAGATGAAAAGAGCATTAAAAATCGTTGATATTGCCAAAGAGCCTTTAGAGAAAATACCATACATTACCGCTGCACCAAAGGGAGCAGGGATTTCTTATGAATGGTTTCCCGTTTACTGGGGAGAGATGCTTGAACTGCCAGAGGAGTTGGATGCGCTAATTATTGCTTCTGATTTACAAGGAATCGCAGGTCATAATCAAGAAAAGATGGCAGAAACCCAGAAGTTACTTGGTGAGGAACTTGCGGAAGTGCTTTCCCTTTTGTTTCAAATTCATTTGTCAGATTTGGACCCTGCCAAGGTGATGGTGTGCTTATGTGGAGACTTGTATACTAATCTAACCAAAAGGGGTGCTAGCGGTAGTCCTTTGCCTGTATGGAGAGCTTTTCAGAGTCATTTTGGATTTATCACAGGCATCGCAGGAAATCACGATCTCTTGAGGAATGAGGAACTAGCGGAATTGAATTCTACCTCAGGTATCCATTTCTTCACGAATGGGGGTACGATCATGCATGCAAATCTTGCAGTAGCAGGAATCGGAGGAATTATCGGTAGGGTGAATAAACCGAATCGGATGGGGGAAGCCGATTATTTGGAAAAACTCAGAAACATTTTAAGGCAAGTTCCCGACATCCTGCTACTTCATGAAAGTCCGGAAATTAGCTCTCAGGGCCTGCCTGGAAATCCGAATATTTGGAAAGAACTACAAAATGCTGCTGAGCTTTTAGTCTGCTGTGGCCATGTTCGTTGGGACAAGCCATTAGCTGAAACAAGTAAAGGACTACAAATTTTAAATGCGGATGGGCGTGCTTTTATTTTCACAGCAACGACGCTAGATTAGAAATGCTTTATAATGTATATGAGGTAAGCCATTAGAAAGTGATGAAGGCTTGGATGTAGTCGGTTTTTCAGAGGACTATATCCAAAATAATTTAGAATCAAATCATATAGAGCTGTCTGAGGTTATTACCGTGATGAAACGAGAGGATTCTTTGGTGAGAGCTTCGATGAAATTGATTTCGTCTTCGATATAAGTGCAATGACGCTTGCAGAGCTCTATGTAATGTATCTTGATACAGGGAAATTATATGACGGTGAAGATGACTTTGAAAAAATACAGTCAATAAATGCGGATGAAGAATCGTTGAAGTTTATTTTAAGATATTTAGCTAATATAAGAGATGAAGTTCCAGATGCTGATGGTATTAGGGTAATCGCTGAATTATGGCGTGAATCAGAATGCTGGATTGAATGGAAATCTAACTTAGAATTTCTATTTATAGAGTTGAAAAGGAAGTTATCCATTCTCTAAAATGACAAGGGTATTGGATTCCAGCATTTTTATGTATAGAGCTACGCAATAGCATATTTATCTCGTCTACAGGGATGCCCCGTATCTCAGCGGCATTAGAGGAGAATGGGCGACATGTGGCCGTTGTCAATGTCTTGATGAATTTGGACAGAACTTATGTTTAACCTTATAGTTCAACCTTTTCTGCTATAATGATGACTGTAGAGATAGGGGTGATAAAAATGCATATCGTCACAATTGAAGGCGTACCATATGATTGGTTGAAGCAATTACAGGAAATTCATGCACATGTATTTGATGGAGCAAATCTCCCACTAGAAAAACTAGAAAGTAAAGAAGGACTCATTTGTTTATTAGCAATAGAAAATGAAGATATCATAGGCTTTAAACTAGGCTACATACATCCGGATGGCGTTTTTTATAGTTGGTTAGGTGGTGTCCATGAAAAGAAACGTGGTCAAGGGATTGCCAGTCGATTAATGAGGCGACAGCATGAACATCTACAGGCACTAGGCTTTAAAAAAGTTCGTACATATGGTAGAAATGAGCGAAAAGCCATGCTCATAACAAATCTTAAACACGGATATGATATTGTCTCAACTTTTGTAGATAAAAAAGATCGACATAAAATAGTGTTTGAAAAAACGTTGGAATAGGAGTTTTATTATGAAGGCATACTTAGCAAATGGATTATTTTCTTTAGGAGATCGTTTAGTTAACGAGCAGCTCGCTGCAGCAATTAGAGAGGCAGTACCAGGTATTGAATTATACGTACCACAGGAGAATGATGCGATAAATGATAAGACGGCATATGCTGATAGTTTGGCGATTGCGCAAGCGGATTTAGAGATGCTGCAAAATAGCGATGTATTAGTAGCCGTATTAGATGGCGTTGAGATTGATTCAGGTGTGGCAGCAGAAATTGGTGCATTTGCGATGCTGAATCGACCAATCGTAGGTGTATTTACAGATGTTCGCCAACAAGGCCGGGACAATATGATGAAAATAGAGGCACTTGTACGGGACGGAATTGAAAATCAGTTTGTTTATCGTAATTTATTTGTGATTGGCTTGATTAAGCGCACGGGAGTGATTACGACTTCCATTGCTGAAGCTGTTAAAGCCGTTGAAAAATATAAAAAATAGGAGGAGTATTGTATGTTACTATCAACAACAGATATTGTAGCGGGAAAAGAAATTGTAGAAACTATAGGTTTAGTAAAAGGTAATTCGGTACAATCGAGAAATATTGGCCGCGATATGATGGCTGGACTTCGCAATATTGTCGGAGGAGAGATGAAGGAGTATGCAGAAATGCTCACTCGCTCTCGAGAACTTGCCACACAAGCTATGGAGGATGAAGCAAGACAACTAGGGGCAAATGCAATTGTTGCGATAAGATTTTCAACATCATCGGTCATGGACGGCACATCAGAAGTATTAGCATATGGAACTGCAGTAAGAGTAAAGGAATAATCTGCAAAAGATTTCGGTCAACAAGATTTTTACTTGGTTAAAAAAATGGTAGATGAAATTCATTAAGGTGTCACTTAAATAAAGTATGACGCTTAGGCAAAGCTAGAGGTTGGTTTCCGTTCTGGCTGGGCGCTTTGTAGCTGCCGCTTTGCTTTCGCTACAGAAAACATTTGTTGTTGCTGTCGCTACGCTTTCGCACAGATAAAACAATTGCTGCCGCTTCGCTTTCGCACAGAGCAAAACTTCCTGGGGGCGTCCGATGAGCCACTTCACTCGCGTTTCTCGCTGCAGGGTCTCATCTGTGACGCTGTGTGATCTGATCTGAGTAGCCTAGAACGGAAATTAAGCTCATTTTAAGGGCAACTTTATTAGCATAATGAAGGACTTCAATTACTCTGTAAGATTAAGTACAAGTAATTGTACATTAAGTATTATTTAATAGTGTTTCACTTATAATGTTACACATTTAATGAAAATGCACATTACTAAATGCAATTTAGTGGTGTGCTTTTTTATTTTGACTATCTTTCTTATTTAAATTTGTTATAAGACTGAACATTTTACAATGACGAAAAAAAAACATTAAAATAAGAATATTCGTTCCTTTTGAGGGGGTTAATAATTGTATTGGTTTGAATATTGTCCTAAACATATCGAAAGTAAGTATGAGCTACTTGTATTTAAAGAAAATCACCCCTTTCTACCTTTAACAGATTACTACCATGACTGTTTCGGAAGAATAGACAAAAGTTCTGCCATATCCTATTTGAATTGTCTACTTCCATTTTTTAAATGGTTAGAGAAAGAAAGCAACTATCAAGGAAAGAAAGTGCAATGGAATGATCCAGAAGAAAAAATACGTGTTGTGGTTGAAGATTATTTGATGTATGAAATGAAGTGTAAGATTCGTGATAAAGACACGTTTCGCTTTGTAAATTTAACTAGTAAAAGTCCTAATACGATAAGTCGTTTTTTATCGGCATTAAAATCTTTTTATAAGGCTATGATTCGTTTGAAACGGTATCCGTATAGTAATCCATTAATAGATGGTCAAACTCTCTTGCACAGCTATAAAGTTGAGATAAAGGGTGTTCGAGATGATAAGCCAAGAATGCCTTCAATTGCAGGTACAGAAGAAGTTATCCCTCATAGAAGATTAACGGATTCCTATTTTAAAATTATCAATGAAGAATGGCAACCACAAATTATTGATGATATAGATCTACCTTATCAAGTATATCAAGCTGGAAAAAAAGCAAGTTGGTCACTTCGTGAAATGGTGATAGCTCGTATGCTATTTGAAACAGGTGCAAGAGCCTCAGAAATTATTGAATTAACAGTTGGTGATTACCGCAAACGTAAAAGTCATCAAGAATTTATTACCTTCAATAAGGGGAGTCATGGTAGAAAAATAAAGTTTATACGTGTTAGCAAAGATACGGTGAAAATATTGTTTCACTACATAGATACTGAAAGAAAACCCTTTGACGAGAATCATTTAAATTTTGAACAATTACCTGATGATGCCCCTATCTTTTTATCAGTAAATGGAACACCTCTTACTTATCACGCTTGGTACTACCACTGGAATCGAGCAATGAAGAGTAATGAACTAAGTTTAAATCCACATAAAGCAAGGCATTGGTTCGTTACTTCTCGATTACGAGAGATTTATAACGTTGCACAAAATGAAACAGAAATTCATCAACGAAAAAACGAGCTGATTAAATATATGAAGTGGAAAAATCCAGATACGATGAATGTGTATGAGCATCATTTTGATGAAACGAAACATCGAGAAGCTCATGAGAATATGTTGGAGCAAATGCAGAAAAATGAAGAGGATTATATTAAACAAAAATCTTTGAAGAAATCAAAACCAAAGCTTGAAGTCATTGAATCATCTATCATCGAAAACTTTGATGAAGATTTAAAAGAATTGTTAGAAGGGTTGGAATAAATTTGGATGAAATAACGCAGTCAAGACCTAAAACAGAATGGTACGATAAAATGCTTGGGCAAATGGATACTCGATTAATGTGTCTACAAAATAATAAAAGTGAATTTTTAATTGATAAATTAGATGAACGGTTGCTTAAATATTTGTATAACAACTGCTTAACTTTCGATTGGAAAAATCAATTGTTGCTTATAGCGTTAATTGGAGAAGTTAGGAATAATGACACACAAACTATATTTACTATAATAAGCATACTTCATCCAAGACTCAAAGACATTTTTAGGGAATGTAACATTACTTCATTTTCAGATTTCGAACCAAATGTCCATGTAGATAAATATTTGAAAGGTGATATTTGTATCAATTCTTCTAACAGTATGAAAAAGGATTTACTAAGTAAATATAATTCTTCTGAATACTATACTAAAAAGTGGATTAGTGAAAACCTTCCTTCAGGTGAACAGCAATATTATAATAAGTTTTTATTACCACCCTTTTCATATTATAGTAGAGAGTTTTCCTTTACTAAATTAGCCATAGAACAAGCCCAAAACACTCGTAAGGATGAAACAGATGCTATTGTGCCACATCTTTCAACAATACGTGCAGAAGCAAATCTACGATGGAATCAAATGAAGAGATTGAGAGATGCGTTTCATCAACAAATAAGGGTGATAGAAACTGATTCAATATCATTACCGATTGAATTTTCTTATGCGGAACCAAAACGTATTGGGGAAGTATTTTATTTTCGTTTATGGGACAAACCTTCCTTTGTACTAAACCATCAAAAGGATTTTTCAGATATTATTATAAAGCAAGCGACACAAAAAAAGTCGACTTATTCTGATGAAAATAATGCTTATTTTCTTGAGTTTATTCGTGCTGAATCAATAGAGAGTGATTCAGCACCTGAAGGTCTTTGGTTTAATGAATTAATTGAGCAGAACGTTTTAGGAAAGTGGGTACAAAACAGACCCATCGAAGAACATGAGAAGATTTTTAATTTCTTATCTTTATGGGGATACGAGTCTGATAACGGGCAAAAACCCTATACGTTTCATTCGAGGCATAAAGGTATACTAACACCTTCAACATTTATCACTTTACACAAGGACAAAGCAGAAGGTTTATTAATAGATGTAGAACCATTTTATGTGGCTTGTACATTTGGTCTATTAGCCATCGACATTTTAACAACAACAGGTGCAAGAAGGAATGAATTACTTCAAATCAGTAATACAAAAGAATGTATTGAGGTAAAGAAAAAGAACAACAAGCTACATTATTCCTATAAAGCTATTCCTAAAGGAAGAGATTCGTTAGAAGAGTTTTATTTAAGTAAACAAACGATGGAACATATTCAAACAGTATCAAGGATGTTAAAAGCACATTATGACGCTGATAAAATTCCAAGTGTCCTTTACAGGGAGGGAAGAAGGCACGTATTCCCCACACCTTTACCTTATTATTTCCAATATGCAGGTAAAGCATTACAAGGAAATGCTTTACACAGTTCCATTCGATTTTTACTTCATGGATTATTATTTGAGAGGCAGAACGGAAAAGCTGTAACTGTGAAAGCACACCTTTTACGTCATGCATTTGCAACAGAAGCTGTTCAGCGTCAAAAAATGCCGATTGATATTGTCGCAAAAATGTTACATCAGAAGGATTTGAATGTAACAGGGTATTATTCAGCTCCCACACCTACACAAATCGCAGAATCAGTAAGTGAATTACATGATGTTATTTCAAGTTATGTAGACATTGATGATGTGTATATAAGAAGTCCACAAGAGTTGCAAAAAGAATTTGATGCCTACGCCGAAAAAGTTGGTGTATTTAATAAAGTGTTGGGTGGTACTTGTGTTACAGATTACATTTGTCCTACTAAAATGCAATGTTTAGGCTGCAAAGCAAAAATACCCGAACCAGACCAAGAGGATGAATTATTAGAAGTCATTCAGTTATCAAAAGATATGGAAAGACGATTTAAACAAATGGGATTAGAGGTCGAAGTTCGAAAAGCGAAAGAGATGGCAAAGCAAGCGAAGATTGAATTGAAAGAGATTGATTTAATTAAGCAATATAGAGAGGAACGTAGCTATGAACCAATCACCAAAAGGAATCCATTTAGATAAACATCAGTGGCTTGATCAAGTACATCAGCAACGTAAGAAGCGTTCTGTTTCTATCGGTAAACAAACCATTGACTTTCTTGTAACTCAAGGAATTCCTGTAACCTATCATAACATTAGCGAGCATTCGAAAGCCTTTGATGATAAAGGAAAGGGCATCCATATGAATACCATTAAGCGTAATGAGGAACTACATGCCTATTATCAACAGTATAGCAGAACCTATAAAGTAAAGAACACGCATAAAAAGTCAGTCATGCCTTCTAAATTTGACGAAACTGCATTAAGAAGGATTTCTTCTGAACGGGATATAAATAACGCTAAGAAAAAATATATGCAGCTTTCTAAAGAGGAGTTAGTGAATCGCTTACTAGCAGTTGAACAATATGTGGCTGAAAATCATCAACGATGGGTCGCAAATCATTTTGAACAGTTCAAATAATTTAAAAAAATATGGGCATTCGTAATAAGTAGTGGACTTGCCCATTCTTTTTCTTACTAAACAATTTGTTCGTTCAATTGTTTAGTATTACTTCATTCGGTATATTTATTTTCGGTAATAGAATAGTGGTAAATTTCAATATCTGAATCAATGAAACCTCTTCGTTTCGCTCCATGCAGTGTTTGATACATATTCTCTCTACCAACAGGGTTGTCCGTATGAATATATATTTTGTTTGCCCGTAACCCTTTTTCACAAATATACTTTACTAAGTCATAACCTGTTGGCAATAGATTACCTTGTAGATCTTCTCCTAAATCATGGTCAAGAGAAAGTATATCTACTTCGTGAGTTTCAAGTAAGTGAATGGCTTCTTGAAACGTTCTTGCCACGACAAAACCACTAGGACAATCTCTTAAATCATCTACATATACATTAATCATATTATTAATTCCTTTCTCCACAATATGTTTCAAATGCGTAGTGAAATTATTTTTAAAAATTAGTTTCCACTACTTGTTACGAATAGCCAAAAATATATAAACATGACTAATAATAAAGGGATATTTACGTGCATTTTCCAATATCTCTTTATTACTCGTTTTACAACCAATGTATTAATTCAACCATTTCATCAACTTCATCAATAAATTTGAGAATAGCAATAATATGACTGCATATTAGCTTGCTTTCATTACTGTTTAGAATTTGATTATCGTGTGCAAAACTTCTATTGTTTCGAACTTGATTATATTCACTTAAAATGTTCGTATATACTTTTAAAATTTGTAATGTCATATTAGAATCAACAATATTACTTGCTTCTAAGTGCTTACGATACTTACCGAATAAGGTGTGTAATCCATCTTCTTTATCATAAGGTAATTTATATTTAGTACATAGTTGTCTGAAAAAACGCGTACAGAATGTATGTAATCTATCTAGTGCAAGTTCTGGTTTATCTTCTTTTAGATTTTTCTTTATTTCATCTGAAAGGATTTGAAGAGAGGCAGAACCAAATACGTCAATTGTTGTAAGTGTATCAATATCACTGTCTAAGCTAAATTCAAGTGTTAAATCTGGTATAAATATAATACCTTTTAAATCATAGCCGACTTCTGATGGAATTAAACTTTGGCAAACATCAAATAAGGTTGACTTAATTTGGGGTTTATCTAATTCTTCAATCGCTGCGGAAGGTAATGCAAATTTTATATTTATACCTTTAGCATCCCAACGACTTCCTCTTGCCCCATCAACATAATAAGATGTACCTAAATCTTCAATAGATAAAGTAGCTGTTCTCAAAACCTCCCATGACATATCTGCATGTTTTCTTTTCAGTTCACTTATCACGACTTGAAAGAATTTCTCCTCACTAACGGGTAAACAGTATGTATAATCACTCATAAAATACACCCCCACTCTTATTATTACTAGTATTTTACAGTATAAATTGATTCTTATCTATTGTAGCTTGTAATAAAGATTGATTATTTATAATAAAGAACGATAATTTGTAATAAAGTTTGATTAAAATCATCCTTCCTCTGTAAATTTCTTAGAGGTTAGATGATTCTTTTTTGGATATTTATGTTAATGTAACTATAAAGATTGTGATGAAATGTACTTAAACTAACGAAGCAGTTTAGTTCAATAAGTAATTTGGTCAATCATGGTAAAGTAATATTAGGTATGGGAGAGATGATAATGGACCAATTAAAAGGGAAAGTTGCGATTGTTACGGGTGTAAGCCGTCTGAAAGGGATAGGAGCCGCTATTTGTAAGGAGTTAGCTGATTCGGGTTATCATATATTTTTTACTTATTGGACGGAATATGATAAAAAAATGCCTTGGAGCATTGAATTAGATGAACCCGTTAAATTAAAAGAAGAATTAATAAAAAAAGGTATTAAGGTATCATTTATGGAGTTGGATTTAACTCAACATGATGCACCTGAACAACTTATAAATAAAGTTTCTGAACAACTTGGTAGTCCTGATATCTTGATTAATAACGCAGCATACTCAACCAACAACGATTTTTCTAATTTAACTGCCGAAGAATTAGATAAACATTACATGGTAAATGTGCGTGCAACGACACTATTAAGTAGTAGATTTGCTCAAAGGTTTGATAAGAAATCAGGTGGAAGAATAGTCAATATTACTTCAGGTCAGTTTCAAGGACCAATGCCTGGCGAATTAGCATATGCAACAACAAAAGGAGCAGTTGATGCTTTAACTATTACGTTGTCGGCTGAACTAGCCCCTTTAGGAATAACGGTTAATGCATTAAATCCAGGTCCAACTGATACAGGTTGGATGACAGAAGAAATAAAAAATGAATTAAAACCGATGTTTCCTTTCGGTAGAATAGGAAAACCGAGAGATGTTGCAAAAACCATTAAATTTCTAGTGAGCGATGAAGCAGATTGGATTACAGGTCAGATTATTCATTCAGAAGGTGGATTTAAAAGGTAATTTAACTAAAAAGGCTTTGGTTTTAGAACCTTTTTGTTGTATTAAATTCCAAGGAAGTTATCAATTTGTGAAACATTGTACTTAAACTCCCATGAAAGAACGTAATCATCTTTCATTTTCTGTGGTGAAGTGCTGATTTTTGCACTGCATGAAGGGCTAACGGGGTGCTTTAATTGAATATTCGCATCCCGAAATAATCAAACTTTTTTATAAAAACCAAACTAGATAAATAAAGAACCAACTGTTTTGATCAAACTTTGTTTCAAAACAGTTGGTTTCTTTCTGTATAAAATCAGCGTTTGCAACTTACTTTTAATCGAACTTTATTAAAAAGCTACATCTATATAAAAATAAAAGCAGAATTAGTCCTTCAACTAATTCTGCAAAAAGCTATTATAATGTGTAACATTCTATTTATCATGTTGTTAAATCTTTAACAGTAGAAAATAACTTGACTTTTAATAAAACAACGAGATTGAGGTCCTTTTTATCTGCTAATACGGAATTAACTGTAAAAATAAAGTGAATTATAACAAAAGTATAGTATGTCGTGCCAATTATACCAATAAAATAGAAATTACGTAGTTAAAAGGACTAATAGTGTCCAACTCTTTTTGTATAATAGAAAAGTAACTTTGAAGAGAGAGTGGGATATATGGTAGATTCACAACAAAACAAAGGCTATCGCGTCATTTCGATGTTTGACAGACTAATGGATGGTCAGGGAATTAACAAAAAACAAGAAGCATTTACACATAATGTTGGTGAAAAAACCATACAACGGGATTTGAATGAAATTCGAGCGTATCTGGAAAAAGCTAAATTGGGTTGCCATTTAGAATATGTGCGGACAGAAAATGTGTACAGGCTGACAAATAAAGGGGAAAGTATTTTATCGAAGGAGCAAGTTTTAGCGATTGTTAAAATTCTCATCGAATCAAGAGCACTGCTAAAATCAGAAATGAGCGCTATTATAGATAAGCTTATTTCGATTGTTGCGGCTGATAAGCAGGAGTTTATTCACAATATTATTTTAAACGAAAAACATTTGTACGTAGATTTAAATCATAAAAAGTCTCTATTGCCTTTAATTTGGGTTCTATCTGAGGCGGTTCAAAAAAAGAAAATCATTAAAATTGATTATTTACGTGAAGGCGAAATAATTCCTACAGAAAAGATTTTAAAACCACTCGCGGTCATTTTCTCAGAATACTACTTTTATTTAATTGCTTATGATAATAAGCACGAAAAGGATTTGCCCATTGTGTATAGAGTCGACCGAATTCAACATTTTCATGAGCTTGATAAAAAATTCCAAATACCATATGCCGAACGTTTTCAAGAAGGGGAATTTCGCAAACGTATTCAGTTTATGCATGCTGGCGAGCTAATGCGTATGAAGTTTATCTTTAAAGGAACATCCCCGCAAGCTGTGTTAGATCGCTTACCAACAGCAAAAATATTATCCAAAAAAGATGGGCAATATTTATTTGAAGCAGAAGTTTTTGGACATGGTATTAAAATGTGGCTGCTGAGCCAAGGGGCAAACATTGAAGTGCTAGAGCCAATTGAGCTTAGAGAAGAGATGATTGAAACGATTCAATCAATGCAGCAAAATTATCGCTACATATAAAAAATAAGATAAAAATCCGCGTAGATTCTAATCTAGGCGGA
This sequence comes from Lysinibacillus sp. NPDC096212, assembly GCF_044763105.1. Classification (NCBI taxonomy): domain Bacteria; kingdom Bacillati; phylum Bacillota; class Bacilli; order Caryophanales; family Bacillaceae; genus Lysinibacillus; species Lysinibacillus sp. NPDC096212. The sequence continues at coordinate 91,985 of NZ_JBIWFQ010000010.1, forward strand.
TTTTTACCTTATAAGAATGTAATTTCATAAAAAAGATCACCTTATTAATTCTGAAAATTTGCACATAGGTATTCTTTTCCACGCTATAATTGAGCATATACTGAATGGATAAAGGGTGGCAATCAAATGACATATAATCATGAAGAAAAGGATATATTGTATCCAGATGGTACATTAATGTATCGTGGCGGTGTGAAGAAAAATGACTTTGGTCATGACATTTATGATGGAAAAGGTACGTTATTTGACCAAGAAGGGGAGCTGTTATTCGAGGGAGAATTCGTCAATCATATGAAGCAAGGTAATGGCATCATGTATTTAAAAGGTCAAATGATTTATCAGGGCGAATTTATTCAAAATAAAAAACAAGGTAATGGAATTTTATATAAGGATGGTCAGGTATATTATGAGGGGCATTTTCGTAATGATTTAATGGAAGGTTACGGGATTTTGTATTATGAGGAAGATGCTATTGCTCCATTTAAAGAGCTTCGTACACAGTATTCGCATTTAAACCATCCGCAATATGAGGGTGATTTTGTCCATGGCATGAAGAAAGGCAAGGGAAAACAATACTATCCAAGTGGTTTTTTACAATATGAAGGTGATTTTATCTGGAATCATATGCAAGGTGCTGGAAAGCTATACTTCGCACCAGAATCGCCAAGTACTAAGGAGCTTTCAAATGGTGTAATATCCCTTCAATATGAAGGCTATTTCTTTGAGGATATGAAGCATGGAAAAGGTAAGAACTATTCTAGTCAAGGTGTGCTAGTGTCGGAGGGGCAATTTAAAGAGGATGCTATGACGGGACATGGTACTCTTTATTATACTAATGGACAGGCTTCCTATATCGGAGACCTTGTAAATGGAGAAAAGCACGGTCGAGGAGATTATTTTAATGAAGAGGGAAAAATTATTTATAGCGGTGAGTTTATTAACGGTGAACGTTTACGAATAACACCAGAAATAGAGCGAGAAATTGAAAAGTTACAGAAGCAGCTGGATGGACTTGTAGGACTTCCAAATGCCAAGAAGGAATTACACAATCTAATTAATTTCATTAAAATTCAAAGCTTGCGTGTTGACCATGGTTTAACAAGCTTCCCAATCACCTATCATCTAGTGTTCTCTGGAAATCCAGGTACAGGAAAAACAACAGTGGCACGTATCATAGGCCAAATATATAAACATCTTGGTGTACTCTCAAGCGGGCATTTTGTTGAAACAGATCGTGCAGGCTTAGTAGCGGGATATGTTGGTCAGACGGCTTTGAAGGTCCAGGAAGTTGTGAATAAAGCAAAGGGCGGCGTGCTTTTTATAGATGAAGCTTATTCACTAATTAATGATAAACAGGACGCTTTTGGTAAAGAAGCGATTGATAGTCTATTAAAGTCGATGGAGGATTTACGTGATGATTTAGTTGTCATCGTTGCTGGTTATACAGAGCTCATGGAGGAATTTCTTCTTGCTAATCCAGGCTTTAAATCACGCTTCAATCATTTTGTGCAGTTTGATAATTTTAGCACGGATGAGCTTTATGATATTTTTGCCATGCTATGTAAAAATAATGATTACCAGTATGGTGACGTATTTGCACACCATATGAAGGAGCAATTGCACCAAATTCCAGCCGAATCAATTCCAAACTTTTCGAACGGTCGGTATATTCGAAACTTATTTGAAAAGCTCGTGACTATTCAGTCAAACCGCTTAATTCAACAGAAAGCTATTACGAGAGAAGAATTAATGGAGTTTACAGAGAAAGATATTTTACTAGGCATAGCAGAAAGTCTATTTGATAATACATTTTAACTTCTTTCAGCAAATGTCTTTAGTAGCGAAAGCAAAGCGTCAGCTACAAATGTTCGCTGAGACAGAGGAACTCAGTCTAGAAACAAGTTGCTGACGCTGCGTTAACACTACGCTTTCGCGCAAAAAACATCTGCCGCTGACGCTTCGCTTTCGCGCAAAAAACATCTGTTGGCTCGGATGTCACGCAATTATGCCTCGGCATAATTGATAAGTTGTCATTGAGGTCAAGGGATTAATAAAACTTGGCCTCAGCTGAAGACAAAAAATATGATCAATAGACAAAGTTGATTTTCACTCTTAGTCACCATTTTCCGCTAATATCAACGGTTCCTCGTTGCTGCCTATAAGCGATCTTTTCGATATAAAATGAAAAAAGGAGAGAAAGATGAAAAAACTTTTAGCTATTATATTAGTATGTGCATGTATTTTACCGAGGGTAATGACTATAAATATTACGATTGACAATAACATTAAAGTCCATAAAAATAAATAGATTAAACAATTTACAAAAAATGAAATTAGTAGTAATCTAAAACAAAAACATACGCTACCGTATTTTTCTGGAGAGATGACATGCAATTAACGAGGGAAGATTGGATAAAAGCAGGCTTACAACAATTAGCTGATGAAGGAATACATAAAGTTCGTATCGAAGCACTTGCTCGATTACTAAAAATAAGTAAAGGGAGCTTTTATCACTATTTTCGTGACCATCAAGAGCTGTTAGATTCTATGGTCGACTATTGGGAAATACATGCAACAAAGCTGATTGTTCAAAGTATGGAGCAACAGGGGGCTTCCTTAGAACAGCTATTACAAATTGGTTTTAATCGAGATAAAAAAATGGAAATTGGTATTTATACTTGGGCAAAATATGATCCTGTTGTTGCAGCACGCTTAGTGGATATTGAAGAACAAAGAATTTCTTGTGTTGCGAAATTGTATCAAAAAAAAGGCATAAACAATGCTGAATCGATAGATAGAGCGAGACTTGCCTATTTAACGTATGTAGGATGGATGACAAGGTTTGAAGAAAATCCTAATTTTGATCTTGATAAAATGGTTGAGCTTTTAATACACGATTATAAATGTCCCTAATATGGTTATAGAACCTGAAGGGACAAAATTATTACCATAACATACGGTAGTGTATGTTTTAGGATTGCGATAATTGGAGGTAACTATATGAAATCAATTTTACCATTAGTAGCTGTGGGATTACTGTGGTTTATCAGTTTTTTGCATATATATTGGGCATTTGGAGGTCGATGGGGTTCTGCAGCTGTTCTCCCTGTAAAAGAGGGGGAGCATAAACCTGTTTTTACTCCAAGAAAATGGGGAACATTATTCGTAGCCATTCTTATTCTATTTGCTAGTATCATTATCGTTGTTCAAGGTGATTATTTGCAGAGCTTTCAAGCAAATAGTCCATCTAAAATCGGAAGTATTGTCTGTGCTATAGTTTTCACTATTCGGGCGATTGGTGATTTTAATTATGTTGGGATTTTTAAAAAAATAAAACATTCACAGTTTGCTAAATATGATACTTGGATCTACAGTCCATTATGTTTGTTCTTTGGATTTGTCTATATCATTCTATTGTTTTAAAATGAGTGACAGCGGGGGAGAAATTATAGGGGGAAACAATATTGAATCAAACGATTTACTTACTTCGTCATGGTGAAACGGAATTTAATACACAAGGACGATATCAAGGAGAGCTCGATTCTCCATTAACAGAAGTGGGTGTACATCAAGTACAACAAAATGCACAAATGCTGAAAAGTTTAATTGGAAATCCTAATGAATGGAAAATTTTTTCGAGCCCATTAGGCAGAGCCATGCAGAGCACGGAAATAATTTGTGAAACAATTGGATATGACTTGAAGAATGTTGAAAAAGATGATCGTTTAACTGAGGTTGCAGTGGGACAATGGGCTGGACTAACAATGAAAGAAATCGAAAATTCTTGGCCAAATCTTCTTCAAAATACAGACGTGTATAATTGGTATTTTAATGCGCCTAATAGAGAAGCTTATGACTCAGTAGTGAACAGACTAAGTGCTTGGCTAGAAGACATTCAACATATACCGAAAGTGATTGCTATTTCACATGGTTTAACAGGTCGTATTTTACGAGGAGTCTATGCAGATTTAAAAAAGGATGATGCACTGAAGTTAGAAGTATCTCAGGATGTATTTTTTAAATTAGCGAATAAAGATATAACGAGAATTTGTTCGGATTTCGATGATTTTTATTAATAAAAAATCAGCTTTAAGAATTTCTTCATAAATTTCCTACAGGAATATTCATAAATGCCTCCTATTATAATGTGTGGGGGGCGTTTTTTTATGAAAAAATTTGTCTTATTTTGTTTTATATGTGCGGTTGCATTCTTTTTTTATTATACGAACAACACAATAACGGAACAAACGCCAATAGAGTTACCTTCGTTGCATAGTAAAAATGCTTTGTTGCTGAATGAAAAAGGAGATGTATTATTCGAAAAAAATGCAGATGACATTATTTATCCTGCATCATTAACGAAAATTATGACAGCGATTGTTGCTATTGAAATGAGTACGGATCTGCAGAAGCAAACAATCGTTACACCACAAACGATTTCTAAATTTACTGCTCAAAATGCTTCCATGGCGGGCTTTAAGGCAGGAGATTTTGTAACGATAGAAGATTTATTATATGGCACACTGCTTGCCTCTGGGGCGGATGCTACAGGAACACTTGCGGATGCGATGGCAGGTAGTGAAGAAGCATTTGTGACATTAATGAATAATAAAGCGCATGAATTAGGGATGAATGATACCCATTTTGTCAATGCCAGTGGATTACATGATCCCGCCCATGTCTCCAGTGTCCGTGATATAAGTAAGCTATTTCGTTATGCCATTAAAAATCCTACCTTTTATCAAATTTTGACTTCGAAAAGTTATATGACTCATGTCCCAAATGAATTAACGATAACAAGCTCACTATTAGCTAAAATACCAGGTGGGGAAGGTACAATATTGGGCGGGAAAACGGGCTATACACCTGAAGCGGGTCTTTGCTTAGCCTCGATTATCGAAAAAGATGGTAAACAATATATTTTCGTGACGACGAATGCGAATGGGCAGGCTTGGACACCACCATTCCATATTGAAGATGCTCTTACAGCGTACGGTGCGCTGTAAGAGGAAAAAATATGAAAAAAATAATAACTTTTTTATCGTTTCAATCGTCATATCTATAGGGTGCACTGCACAAGTACCTGAAAAAGGCGTCTTGGGGCCTTTGACAAATGAAAGTTGGCAAAATAGCTAAAACAGTATTCATGCTTGGGAATACAATCGATCATTTTCATTTAAGAGGGGAGGTACTACATGCCAATTGTTTTCATCATCTATTGCCAGCGCTACCACGGGGGATTTTTGATGAAGAAAAGGAGGAAATTATTTTAGAAAATTATCAGTAAACAAATTGATAACCGTTCATCCTAAAAAATGTGTAATTCAGAAATTATAAATCAGAAAAACTAGTTGATTCCTACTATTTCCTGGGATAATTTATTATTCTATAATTAAAGTCAAATCCTATACTTTTATGGAAAAAACATATGAGAAAAGACATCTGTGATGAAAAGGGCGGTGACGAACGATGAAAAAACTTTTACCCTATGCTATTATTTTGACTTTTTTAATCAGTTTTGTGTTTGTAGGTAATACTTCTGCAAATGCTGAGGGTACACCAGTTATTCAATCAGTAGCTAATGACACAACAGTTTATGTAGAACCTTCCGTAGAAAGTGCCGTAATCGGTCAAATAGTGAAGGGTAGTTATGTAACAGCTACACCAGTAAGTGAGGGATGGACTCGAATTAAAGCGCAACAGCTAGAGGGATATGTAGAAACGGCAGCATTAGTAAGCCTTACATCCGAAAAATATGTAGTGACGAAAAAAGATGGAACAACATTATTTACATACCCTAGTCCAAGTGCACAAAAAGCCGGACAGATTTACGAAAATAGTATGGTCTTTGTATATGGATCGGCACCTGGAGGTTGGTCATTTGTCCAACATGGTCATCAAACAGGTTATGTAGCAACAAATTCTTTAAAGAAACCTGTTGCGACAAAAAAACGAGTAAATGCTACTAATGGCGCTGTGCTTCGTTTAACTGCTAGCCCAAGTGGCGAGGTTCTCGGTACAATTGCCAATAAAACAGTCGTTCAGCAATATACAACGCTAGCAGGCTGGGCCTATGTAGAAGCAGGTGAACAAAAGGGCTATGTGAAAGCTTCAGAGCTAGCAAATATCCAAATAACTGATAACAAAGTATACAATAAAGGTGTACCAGTAGCGAAAGGGGCAAATAAGCGTGTGGCTTTAACATTTGATGATGGGCCAGATGCAAAAGTTACCCCACAAGTTTTAGCGATTTTAAAGAAATATGATGCAAAGGCTACATTTTTTATGGTTGGGCAAAATGTCTCTAAAAATTCAGCAGTCGTAAAGCAAATTTATGAGGCTGGCCATGAAATAGGCAATCATACATGGGACCATGCAAAGTTAACAGCCTTATCGACAGCGAATGTTAAACAAGAGGTTGATCGAACTAACAATGCAATTAATGCAGCGATTGGTCAGTATCCAACGGTTTTCCGTCCACCATATGGTGCAACGAATGATAAAGTTCGTTCTGTCATGACGATGCCTTCTATTCTATGGTCAATCGATACACTAGATTGGAAGCATCGCAATGCTGATAAAATATTAACGTATGTGAAAGCATCGGTGAAAGATGGCAGCATTATTTTAATGCATGATATTCATCAAACGACAGCAAATGGTTTGGAGAACGTAATTCTTTACTTGCAAAAACAAGGCTACGAATTTGTAACTGTTAGTGAAATATTACAATAATCAATAAGTCAAAAAATAAGCCGTGCAATTGTCATTATTAGACAGTTGCACGGCTCATTATTATTTAAATAGATTGATCGTCGTTATAATAATGGGAATACCGAAAACATCGATTAAAAACGCTCCTACAATGGGTACTACAAGAAATGCTTTTTTAGATGGACCGAAGCGTTGGACAACTGCTGACATATTGGCCATTGCATTTGGCGTTGCCCCTAAACCGTGACCAGCAAAACCGGCAACCATAACCGCCGCATCGTAATTCTTTCCAAGAATCTTAAACAATACAAAGATACTAAATAAGACAATGAAGAATACTTGGGCGAAAACAATGATGAATAGTGGTAGTGCTAAATCAGCAATTTCCCATAATTTAATACTCATGAGCGCCATTGAAAGGAAAACACCTAAAGTCACATCGCCGATTAAAGAAATGCTCTTCATGTTAATCGCTTCAGGTTTTATTTTATCCATAATATTGCGCACTAGTACAGCTACAAACATTGAACCAACATAGCCAGGTAGTACGAAACCTGTAGCTTCTGAGAATAATGTTCCAACATATGTACCTACAGCCATACAGAACGTAATTAATAATACTTGTGTAAAGAATGAATCGGATGTAATTTGTTCATGTTTATTTTCAAAATCAATTTCTTCCGTTTCTTGTTCATTTGGCGTTAAATTATATTTACCAACTAAGTACTTTACAATCGGACCACCGATTAAGCCACCAGCCACTAAACCACATGTAGCTGCAGCCGCACCGATTGTCATGGCTGATGAAATACCTAAGTCTTCTAATGTTTGTCCAAATGCTGCAGCGGCACCATGGCCACCTTCCATAGAAACAGCACCAGCCATCATACCGATTAATGGATGAATCCCCATTAGCGATGCAAGAGATACACCAATAACATTTTGCATTAATGCTAGGAAACCACAAGCCAACCAATAAATAATTAATAGTTTTCCACCAAGCTTCACAAGTTTAAAGCTTGCTCCTAAACCAATTGTTGTGAAGAAAGTAATCATAAATAAGCTTTGTAATGACGTATCAAGCGAAATTTCTAATACGCCTGTTGTTTTTAGAATAGTGGTCAATGCGGCGAATAGTAAGCCACCAACAACAGGTGCTGGTATACAAAAACGCTTTAAAAAACCGATTTTATTGATGAGCCAGCCGCCCAATGCGAATAGTGCAACTGCTAGAAATACTGTTGTAATTTGATTAATTTCGATCATGAACCTTATCTCCTAAGTAAGTGATTTAGTGCTTCGTAAACAAAATAAGCACCTAGTTTAACTGTGCGCCCATTCTCATCCAGAGAAGGATTTACCTCACAAATATCAAAAGAATGTGTATTTGGATGTGAAGTGACTTGTTGAAGTATCGTGCGTACAGTTTTTGGATCTAGTCCAAATGGTGATGGAGCACTAACACCCGGTGCAAAAGCAGCATTTAGTACATCCATACAGAGCGTTAAGAGAATATAATCATGATTATCCATATATTGCTGAAGATCATGCATGATTTGTGCTTTATTTTCTGGCGTCATATTTTCTTCTAACACATAGTTCACATGCAACTCATCGGCTTTATCAAATAGTTCTTTTGTATTGCCGAAAGGTTGTATGCCTAAAACAAAGTAATCGGCATGTGGATCCTGCTCTAAAATCTGACGGAACATTGTGCCAGACGATGGTTGCTCATCGTATGGTCGTAAATCGAAATGAGCATCTATATTGACGATCCCGATTTTCGCATCTTTAGGTAACGCTGCACGAACGCCTAAATAATGTCCGTATAATGTTTCATGTCCACCGCCAAGCACGACACATTGTATTTTTTTATTTAGCAATGTTTTGACAATTTCACCGAGCTCATGCTGTGCCTCTTCTAAAGCGTGATTAAGACAAAGAACGTTACCAACATCTATAATTTGCTGTTCATCATTAAATGTCCAAGGTAAGCTAGATAATGATTCACGTAGAGCATTTGGTGCACTTGCTGCCCCTACACGTCCCTGATTACGACGTACACCTTCATCACATATAAAGCCCACAATACCGGCATGCTGATTATCTGAAGCGCTTACATCATTAATAGGAATTCTTTTCACTTTTTGATGTAAACGGAAACTACTCGTATTAGTAGTTGAATCTATACGGCCTTTCCACTGTTTTTGATCTGTCATTGTATACATATCTTCATCAACCCCATTTCCAATATTATTCTAGTGAAAATATTGTTATGAATAAATTATATATTCACATAATTATTATTTCTAATATATAATTAATATTAATCTATAGCTTAAAACTATAAATGAGGAGGATGTTGTTGTGGATTTTAAACAATTACAATATTTTTTAGCAGTTGTGGAGCAAATGAATTTCTCGAAGGCAGCTGAAAAACTGCATATTTCTCAGCCTTCTCTAAGTAATGCTATTAAAAAATTAGAGCAAGAAATTGGCTCACCTTTACTTGAAAGGAATACAAGAAATCTTCAATTAACAGAAGCAGGCGAGCTTTTATATGAACGAGCAAACGTTATATTGAAAAACATGGAAGTTTTAAAAATAGAAATGGATGAGGTAATTGTACGTGGCACAAGTGAAATAACGATAGGCGTGATGGAATCGATTAAGCATTGGCTCCCAAAAGTCATTACAGAGTATAAAAAAGAATATCCAGAAATGATGATTCATCTAGTAGATATTTTAGGGAGTAAGCGTGTTGAAAAATCGCTTAAAAGCTATAAAACACATTTAATTATTACAAATCAAATAATGGATGATGAAGAGCTCGAAGTTCACTGCTTATATGAAGAGCGACTTGTAGCCGTTTTACCATTAAATCACCCATTAGCGAAGAAAGAGAAGCTGACGATCGCAGATTTAAGTGAAGAGCCTTTTATTATTAGTACAGAAGGCTTTCAAACGAGACATGACATTTTAGATGCATTTGAAAAGGCTGGAAAAAACATTAATATCCAATTTGAAATTGAACGCTTTGAGACGGCTGTATCTCTCGTTCGTGAAAATTTAGGGATTACCATTTTACCAGAAAACTATTTAAAAGGTCCTACAGCTAAAACTATTGTACAAAAGGAAGTAGATTGCCCCAATTTACGGCGAAATGTTTATGTAGTGTATTTAAAAAATCGCCATTTACCTTTGGCTATTCGTGAATTGCTTACTGATATTATGAAGAAAGGCAAAACACTTTAGACTATAGAAAGCTTAAACGACAACTGTTGAAAAAAAGCAATCATATTCTTGGAGTATGTTAAAGATTTGGCTGTCCAAGTTTTCTACGTAAATTATCAATATACAAGAGAGGGGACAATATGAGAAAAAAAGTAATTGGTATTTTAATAGTTTGTTTATACTGTTTTCCTTTTGTTTATTTTTCGATGTACCAAGATTTTACTAACCGATCAATGCTCGGCTATTTAATGATGATTGTAATGACTTCACTTTTTGCTTTTTGGGGGAATTTTCTATGTAATTCAATTCCTTTTATTATCGGTAATATTGTATCGGCAGTTAGTTCCTTTTACTTTATCGGTAGGATGGAGGACACGTTAGGGATAGGATGGGATGGTGGTTATTTTAAACCCTTATCGCCTTCTCAACTAGTAGTAATTGTGAGTGTCTTAAATTTAATACCTCAGTTTTTCGCTATGAAGTTAGCTAAGGGACACAAAAATAAAGTTAAAGATTAAATTAATTGAGATGAGTGACTTCTTTGAAATAGAAGTTACTCTTTTTTTATGTTTCTTTACGTAATTTACCAATTTTAATGAATGGTTTATCACTCAAAATTGTAGATGATGTTTGTTAAAACGTATACCATTTATAAAAGTTGATTGGAGTGGAGACTGGGCGACTCCTCGGGGATTAGCGTCACAGATGAGACCCTGCAGCGAAGCGAAGCGGCTCATCGGACGCCCCCAGGAAGCTCTGCTCTGTGCGAAAGCGAAGCAACAGCAATTGTTTTATCTGTGCGAAAGCGTAGCGACAGCAACAACAAATGTTTTCTGTAGCGAAAGCAAAGCGGCAGCTACAAAGCGCCCAGCCGGAACGGAAATCAACCACACGTTATGTAAGACGCTATTCTGATTTGAAGATACATATTATGGCAAAATAGTGTTTTGACTTGTATTTTTTTATCGTAATGAGATTTTCTATACGCTGAAAACACTGTCTTGAGTATGAATTTTCTCTATAATTCAAATTTTTGTTTAATAGACATTGATTTACAAGAAATATAGCGGTAACATTTAATGTAAGAATAAAAATGAATATTCATTCATTTATCATTTTGATGTTCAAATAAAGGGGGGCTTTTTTATGAATTTTTCTTATAGTGAAAAAGTAGTAAAACTACAAGAGAAGCTGACAAATTTTATGGAGCAATACATTTATCCAAATGAAGCAGTGTTTGCTGCACAGGTAGAAGCAATGGAAGATCGTTGGGGAGCGATCCCACCAATTATGGAGGAATTAAAGCGCAAGGCAAAAGAAGCGGGCCTATGGAATTTATTTTTGCCAGAAAGCGAATATGGTGCAGGTTTGACGAATTTAGAATATGCACCTTTATGTGAAATTATGGGACGCTCTTTACTTGCTCCTGAAGTGTTTAATTGCAATGCGCCAGATACAGGAAATATGGAGGTGCTTGTGCGTTACGGCTCAGAACAGCAGAAGAAGCAGTGGCTAGAACCGTTATTACGTGGAGAAATACGTTCCTGCTTTGCAATGACTGAGCCTGCAGTTGCGTCTAGTGATGCAACAAACATCGAGGCAAGTATTGAACGGGATGGCGATTATTATATTTTAAATGGACATAAGTGGTGGACGACAGGAGCCGGTGATCCTCGTTGTAAAATCGCTATTTTTATGGGGAAACATAAGGATTCTACAGCACCGATCCATGAGCAACAGTCGATGATTTTAGTGCCGATGGATACACCAGGAGTGAAAATAGAGCGTATGCTTACGGCATTTGGCTATGATCACGCACCAGAAGGACACGGTGAGGTGACGTTTACTAATGTTCGAGTACCAGTTGAAAATATTTTGTGGGGAGAAGGAAAAGGCTTCGCGATTGCGCAAGGTCGTTTAGGGCCGGGTCGTATCCATCATTGTATGCGCCTTATTGGAGCTGCTGAACGTGCATTAGAGGAAATGTGCGTGCGTGTTCAGGAGCGACATGCTTTCCATCGACCACTCGCAGACCAAGGTGTGATGCGTGAGCGTATTGCGGAGTCCCGTATCGATATTGAGCAGGCAAGACTCTTAACGCTAAAGGCAGCGTACATGATGGACACAGTAGGAAATAAAGAAGCGAAGGCAGAAATTGCGATGATTAAAGTAGTGGCGCCAAATATGGCATTGCGAGTTATTGACCGAGCAATTCAAGCATTCGGTGCTGCTGGGGTAGGACCTGATACGACGCTTGCGGCACAGTGGGCAAATTCCCGAACATTACGTTTAGCGGATGGACCGGATGAAGTGCATCGTAACACGGTTGCCAAGCTGGAGCTGAAAAAGCATGCTAAAAAACAAGAGGAGCTGGTGAAATGACGGTACTAGACTTATTTAGCTTAAAGGGGAAAACTGCCATCGTAACAGGGGGAGGACGCGGTCTTGGAGCTCAAATTGCACAAGGCTTTGCTGAAGCAGGCGCTAACATTGTACTGTGCTCAAGAAAGGTCGAGGCATGCGAAGAGGTAGCCGCAGAATTAGCTGAATTAGGTGTACAAACATTAGCTCTTGCCTGTGATGTGACAAAGCCAGAGGATATAGCGAACGTAGTGTCAAAAACGCTTGAATCATTCGGCCAAATTGATATTTTAGTCAATAACAGTGGTGCGTCTTGGGGTACTCCAGCTGTTGAAATGCCGTATGAGGCTTGGCAAAAAGTCTTCGATGTTAACGTCAATGGCACATTTTTAATGAGCCAAGCTGTTGGCAAAATAATGCTAGAACAAAAGAGCGGAAAAATTATTAATATCGCCTCGGTTGCAGGGCTAGGTGGTACATTACCTGATTTCATGGATACAATTGGCTATAACGCAAGTAAAGGTGCAGTCATCACACTAACAAAAGACTTAGCCGTAAAATGGGGACCATATGGCGTCAATGTAAATGCGATTGCCCCAGGATTTTTCCCAACCAAAATGTCAAAAGTCTTAATTGAGCGTGGACAAGATTATTTAATGGGAGTGACGCCGTTAAAACGTTTAGGAACTGAAAATGACCTAAAAGGCGTTGCATTATTTTTGGCCGCGGCTGCCTCAGATTATATAACGGGGGATGTCATAGTTGTTGATGGCGGCATGAGCTCGATCATATAAGGGAGGGGTACAATGGATACGATACAAGTAAGGGCAAGTGAACGTATTGATGAAGTGAAATTACATTCATTTTTAAAGAGTCAATTTCCGGAGTTACCAGAGGGGAAGCTAGAAATTTCACAGTTTAGTGCTGGACATTCAAATTTGACTTATTGCCTAAAAGTAGGCGAATTTGAAGTTGTTCTTCGTCGACCTCCACATGGACCAGTTGCTAAAAAAGCGCATGACATGAAACGAGAGTTTACGATTTTATCAGCATTACATCCATTTTTAGCTGCTGTACCAAAACCTTATGTATACGTTGAAGATCGAGAGATTATCGGTAGTGATTTCTTTTTAATGGAACGTAAAAAGGGTATCGTACTTGATACTCATTTTCCACCTGGAACCGAAAATACAGAGGATTTAGGACGGCTCATTTCAGAAAAGATGGTTGATTCACTTGTTGCTCTTCATGCAATACCCTATAAGGAAACGAAGCTACAGGATATGGTGAAGCCAGACGGATTTATGGAACGACAAGTACATGGCTGGATTGAGCGCTATGATAAAGCGAAAACGGCAGAGCATGCTGAAGTAGCGGTATTGACAAAGTGGTTAAAGGATCATGTACCTTCTAATCATGAAGCAACCATTATTCATTATGACTACAAGCTTAATAACGCAATGTTTACAAGCGATTACTCTGAGATGATTGGTCTTTTTGATTTGGAGATGACAACTGTGGGGGACCCATTAGCAGATTTAGGCGTGGCCATGAGCTACTGGATGCATGCAGATGACCCAAAAATGTTACTATACGCATTTGGTGAACCACCAATAACGACTTTACCAGGGTTTTATACACGTCAGGAATTCATAAACCGATATGCAGAGAAAAGCGGGCGTGATGTTTCAGCCATCGATTATTATATTACATTTGCCTACTTTAAATTAGCAGTAATATGTCAGCAAATCTATTATCGATATGTGAATGGTCAAACAAAAGACGATCGTTTTGCACAAATGGACAAAATGGTAGCTGCACTAATTCATCAGGCTTCCAAGGCATTATAAACTATGGTATAAATGACGGTTGCTTGTAAAGCAGCCGTTATTTCACGTTATTAAATACTTTTCTGTCAATGAAATTAAGTGTCAAATTTATATAAGGTAAATTAATACTTTTTTTCTGTAAAAAATGTGCATGCATGGGTTAGGAGCATGCAGCTCATTCGAACGTGGAAAGTACTTTTACAACTGGTTGTTTTTTTGAACATGGATATTTATTTCCATGGATTTGATTGACATAAAAAGTGTATTAAGCATATAATACATTACGAAGAGTGTATTGTGTGCTTAATACACTTTTACATTTTTTTGAGAATGGTGTATTAATCTGTTAATACACCGAGGCCGATTAGCGGGTAATGGCTAAATAATAAATCGGGTAGTTCTTTAAAAGTACTTAGCGCACAAATATGTTCAATCTGTATTAGGTGCTTAATACACGAAAAATATAATTCTCTGGGAGTTGAGTTAATTGACTGTAAAGTTTAATAATCGGGATCCAGTTTATGTCCAGGTTATCCGACATTTTAAAGAGCAAATCGCCCAGGGTTATTTTGAACCTGGTCAGGAGATTCCATCAAGAAGAGAACTAGCCAACCAGCTGAAGATTAACCCAAATACTGCACAACGAGCTTATAAGGAAATGGAGGAACAAGGATTGATTTTTACTGAGGGAAATATGCCTAGCTGCATTACTAAAGATGAAGCGGTCCTTAAAAGCGTCCGTGAGGAATTGATTATTGAAGCGGTTGACTTATTTTTAGGTTCTATTAAATCCATCAATGTACCGTTATCCGAAGTGCTGGAACTAGTTAAGAAAAAGCATGATGCCGAAAGTGGAGAAGCGGAGGAATCGAAATGATCGAAGTAAAAAATGTCATGAAAAAATACGGCAGGAAACAGGTATTAAAAGGACTTTCTTTTACTGCTGAAAAAGGAGAAATTACTTGTTTAATCGGTATAAACGGCGTAGGAAAGACGACAATCATGAAAGCTATTATGGCGCTCACTCCTATTAATAGCGGTGAAATTTTGATTGATGGAGAAAAAATCCGGAAAGAAAGCTTTGAAAAAGTTACCTTTATTCCAGATACGATTACGATGTTGCCGCAAATGAAAATTTGTGATGCCTTTGCGTTCATGGCCGATTTTTATAAAAACTGGGATCCTCAAAGAGCAGAAGAGTTGCTGCAATTTTTTAAACTAGACCCTACTGAACGGATTGCCAATTTATCAAAGGGGAATATGGCTAAAGTCAATATGATATTAGGTTTGGCACTGAATGTGGATTACTTACTGATGGATGAACCATTTTCTGGTATTGATATTTTCTCCCGTGAACAGATTGCCGAAGTGTTTACAAGCCACTTAATTGAAGATCGTGGTGTGATTATCACAACCCATGAAATTAGTGATATTGAACACTTGATTGATAGAGCAGTGCTTATTGATAACGGTGAAGTATTAAAGGAGTTTAGCGTAGAGGAAGTACGTGAAAAGGAAGGGAAATCAGTCGTTGATGTCATGAGAGAGGTGTATTGTGGATGAAAAACTTTTTCAAACTTCTTAATTTCGAAGTAAATCGAATTTTTAAATTGTACCTAACTTTAATAGGATTGATAATTGTCAGTCAGTTCATTGGGGCGATTGTCGTGTCGAAAGTATATATGAATGACGCAGATCAGGTGATGTATAAAAATCAACTATCAATGAGCCAATATATTAAGGAATACGGGGTTTCTCCTTTTCATCGTTTCATTGAATCTGGTTGGTTTATGATGCCAATCTTTTTTAGCATCGCCATGTTGATGATTTATGTTTTCTTTATTTGGTATCGAGATTGGTTTGGAAAAAATACGTTTATTTACAGATTATTAATGTTGCCAACTGAAAGAATTAGTATTTATCTCGCAAAATTGACGACTGTTATGTTGTTGGTACTTGGTTTGGTTACTTTGCAAATATTGTTAATCCCGATCGAAATACAAATTTTTAATAGTATTATACCAACAGATTTACAATCGCATTTTTCATTTTATGATATTTATAGTTTAAGAATGTGGGGCTGGCTGTATCCGAAAACCTTGACAGAATTTATCCTGATTTATGGAGTCGGGCTTATCTTTGTAACAGTTCTATTCACTGCCATTTTAATTGAACGAAGTTACGGTTTAAAAGGCATTTTTTTCGCAATCATTTATGGAATGCTTTCGTTCGGAGTCCTTTTTGTACCAATACTAGTGAATGAATTTGATAGTGGCTATTTTTACGCACTTGAAGTCTTTCTAATGGAACTGGTAATGAGCGTCATCGTATTAAGCAGTGCCATTTGGATCGCAAATCATTTGCTAAAATATAAAATCAGGGTCTAGGGGGGAATGACAATGAAAAAATATTGGAAAACGATATTGATTAGTTTAATCATCGTGACGACAATCGGTTCTTACTATATTCAACAGGCAATGGCAAAGGGTGTATCCTTTAAAATCGAAACAACTAGCGGAAATAAGGGAGAAATCGACAATCTTATTCTTCAAGCGAGTTATCAGAGTGGTGATATTATTCGAGGGTTGCATATATCAAAGAATGGTTCGACTAATCAGAGCAGGTCTTTCATTGGAGAGTTGATAGGACGAAATAACCCTTTGATGTTTCAAAAATATATTGAAGAACACCGTAGTTTTATGCGTGGAAAAGAATTAAATCCTGGTCAGTATTTTGAAGACGAAGACCGTTTGATTTACACCACTTTTCAAAGTAATGGTCGAAAAGAGGGCCGAGGAAATTTGTTCACTCTTCAAATCGACACACTTGATAAACATACAAATGACAGTTCTTCATTTGAAATCAATATGCCTGACCAAGTGAGATATGACTGGATTAATGAGAGAGATGTCTATGTAGAAAATGGAAAAATAAAGATTTTAGGAACTAGCTATCTCAATGGTGATGAAGAGCTGCATATATATACGATTGATGAAAACAAAAAGGAATTAGAGCAGGACTCAATACTTGCAAAATTAGCGTCAGAAGAGAGATTCCAGGCCAGCATCAATATATTTAATGACAATAATAAAGTACAAAATGAAAATTATCTCTTATATATGGTTGAAAATTACAAATACCTAGATGATGATAAGCCTGAAACGATTTCTAGTAAAATGTATCTTTATAACTATCTCAATAATGAAGTGAAGGAATGGACAATTCCAGCCGAATTAGAACCATATAAGGAGTCTATGATTCTTCATGGAACAGATATATTCATTCCTGTTCGCTCAGCCAATGGTTTAGAGCTGTACCGTTATAATATAGAAAAGAAACAGTGGGAAGAGCCTTTAAACTTAAAATATCCAAGCATTGAAAATGATGAAGAAAAACCTTTTTTACAGGTTACAGATGGTAAACTATATTTAGTCGATCGTGTTTTTGACGGTCATTTCCTCTTTATCGGTGATTTACGTACAGGTGAATCATTATATGAAGGTAAAATCATCATCGAAAACAAAGAAAATCTAGATGCAGATTACTCAATAATTATCGGGCAATTATATAACATTAGTTAAAGAACATAAAATTTAGAATGAAGATGGTGTTTAACTTCTTTCAGCACTTGTTTAATGTTAACGTAAGTGAAACGGCAGTTACAGAAATCTCCCACCTCTATAGGTGGTGAGATAAATGCGAATTTAAGTTACTTTTCAGCGGGTGTCCAAACACCTACCTGTACCTGTCGCTACGCTTTCGGTACAAAAGACACCTGTACCTGTCGCTACACTTTCGGTACAAAAGACAACTGCTGAAATAGAGGAACTTGGTCTTAGAACGCCACGTCCTGTGGCATTACCGAAATGACCGACATCGTGTCGGCCCTCATGAAGTATGGGAATTGGCTAACTGACCTGGAACTTCTACTTGTAGGAAATTTTTAACTTTTTTCAGGAGTTGTGAAATCTTATTCATTAGGTAATTGAACTAACTAGCTAATGGCTTGTGAAACTTGTTCTTAAACTTTTGGAATGCTTTACTTGAAGAATATTGAGTTGCTTAGGCAGCTCTTTTTTTATTGGACTAACTGTGCAATTTAGTTTAATAAGAAGGATTGCTTCTTACTTTATAGAATACATGTAATATGTATTTTTTTAGGAGGTAAATAGATGATTTTTGAAATAACCAATCAAGTTCGTGTAACTGATTTTAACGAAGGGTATAAGTGGTATGAAGCATTACTAAGCAAAAAAGCTGATTTCATACCACACGACGGATTTGCCGAATGGGAAATAATCCCTGGTTGCTGGTTGCAAGTTGCTGAAGGAATACCATCAGAGGAAAGTGGGCCTTTACGTTTAGGGGTAACTGATATAGTAGCTGAAAGAGATCGACTAGTTAAAGAGTTGGAAATTGACGAATTTGAGATATACTCCCGTGAAGAAGTTTCTGCAAAATGGGGAACTTTCACTGACCCTTGGGGGAATCGACTTGGACTATTTGAGTATTTGGATAAGAAAGAAGAAAATGACCGTATAAAAACAATTATGGGAGTTTAAATATTTTGCTTGTTGTACTAACGGAGGCAAAAGTTTAAGATCAAGCTACCGAAGTCAAAGGTAGCTTTTCTTATTGACTAACGGCGCGGATTAATTTAATAAAGACCGATATGATAAATAGATTTCCATCTATAAAAATCAAAGGGAGGGATTCATATGGAAAACTTTGAAGATCTATTGCCAAGACATAAATTTGATAATGATAGAGTAGAAATGATTAAAAAAATGGATAGAGTTAAAATATTGCCTTTACTTCCTAACCTCCTTGAATGGATTCAAGATATGAATTGGCCAGTGGCACCAAGCGTATTAGAATTACTTTTAACTTTTCCAGAAGATATTGTTCCACATGTGCAAAATGTTTTATCTTCAGATGATGATAACTGGAAGTGGTTTATTTTACATTTTTTAGTTACAGAATTACCAGTAGAGTCAAGAGTTCAGTTTAGAGAGTATTTAACTAGAGTGGCTGAAACACCTACACATAATGAACTCGCAGAAGAACTTGATGAAATCGCAAAAGAGATTTTGGAAACAATCTAAAAAATACCCCTTATTAACTAAGGTAAGAGCAATTTTATAAAGGAAAGATAGATAGTGTAAAAAGGTTTTAAGATGATATGCTTCAATTCTCTTTTCTGATTCATATGATTCCCACGCTTTTGATATTTAATAAAATATATTCTTCCGAAAATATTGTTTATAGAGGAATTATTTCCAATTTACTAGAAAGAGTATACATAGAAAAATAAATACTTCACTAACGGAGCAGGATAGTTTAATAAGAAAGGGAGATAACAGTGGGATATTGGGAAAGGGAGTTACTTAATACGTCACGAGGCACCTTCGAAATATTTATCAAGGGAGAAGGGGAACCACTTTGTATAACCCATCATTACTCTGTATTTAATCAGACAGGAGATTATTTTGCAGAGACATTTACAAAAACAAACAAAGTATTTTTAGTAAATTTAAGAGAGACAGGACATTCAGAAAAAGCAATAGAGCCTTATCAACTGAGTATGTTGGAATCAATATTCGATTTAGAAGCTATACGTGAAAAATTAGGTTTTGTAAAATGGGGATTCGCAGGGCATTCAACTGGAGGTATGTTAGGAATAATTTACGGAATATATTTTTCAAATAGCGTAGATTTCAATGTAATTGTTGGAGCAGCTGCAAGAGAATATATGACATTTTCAAAAGATTGTATTTATAATCCTGAACACCCTAAATTCAACAGAATGCAAGAACTGATTGAAATCTTAAAACACCCAGATTTACTAACAGAAAAAAGAAATAAACTAAAAACTGAAAGGACAAAGCTATCTTTATTTGAGCCTGATAAGTATGATGAACTTTTTTCTCAAAGTATTAGTAAGGAAATATCTGCAATTCGTTTGAACTTTTTCAGTCGAGAATTGCAAGTATATGATGTGTCGAAAAAATTAGGATTTATATTAACACCAACTTTAATAATAGGTGGTAAATATGATGTACAGTGTCCAGTAATATATTCTATTGAAATGAATGATGAAATACCGAACTCAAAATTAGTTATTTTTGAAAGAAGTAACCATTATCCATTCTTAGAAGAATCAGAGCGATTTATGGAGGAATATAAGTTATTTATAAAGGAACAAAATTTTCTAACGGGGCAGTTTTCTTGAAGAGGAACATATAGCAAAGAATAAATATGCGAGAAAGGAGTGAGTTTAAATGGACAATATTAATTATAGCAGTAAATAGAATAATTATAGAGAGGTATCACCATTGACAAAAATATTAATGGAAGATCGCATAGTGAATAACATACCGATTTTAAGTATTTATCAAAATGAATTAAAGAAATGCCCATTAATCTTTTTTCTTCATGGATACGGAGGAGACCGTGAGCAAGCATTAGATTTTGGATATATGCTTGCTAAAAAAGGGTTTTATTATGTTAGTATCGATTGCAAAGACCATGGTATGAGGAAAATGAACACCGAAACTAACAAATTTTCTAAAGTATTTCCACCAGATACTGGTCTTGATTCTTATGTTCATATGCATGAAGTAATAGAACAGTCCGCATTCGATATACAAAGTCTCATTGAATATTTTAAAAGTAGAGATGAGATTGATAAGAATAAAATAGGAATATCAGGTTTATCTATGGGAGGATATGCAACATTTTATATCGCAGCTAATAACCCTAATATAAAAGTTGCGATTCCAATAGCTGGAAAGCCATCTTTTTCAAAAGCATGAAAAGATAGTATCCTATCAACAGGTACTTATGAACAATGGAGAGAACCGATTCAGAATGCAGCGAAAGAAATAGCAAAAAGAACAGAGTATTTCCGAATGATAGATCCATATGAAAAGTTAAGTAGTTTTTCACCAAAACCATTACTAATAATCAATGGCGATCAAGATACTGATTCACTATTTACTTATTCATTAGAGCTCTATGAAAAGTTGTTACCATTGTACGCTGAACAGCCAGAAAATCTTCGACTCAGCATGCCTTTTGTAGATCACCAATTTAATTATTATATGAAGCTTGAAGCTTGCAATTGGTTTGAAAAGCATCTTGGTATCCATTAATAGGATACTTTTTTGACAAATCTTATTGTGCTAACAGGGGCTTTCGTGCAATAAGGATTTCAAAAATAATCAAGCTTTAAGAAGTTAATCTACAAAATCCAAATAAGAGCATGTTTTGATCAATCTTTTTTCAAAACATGCTCTTTAGATTTGTTCTTATATTGAGATAAATCGTATTAATTTAACCAAACTTATTTTAAAGCTAGAACTAGGTTGATTTTCCGTTCGACTGACGCTTTTCTGGGAGCGGTCGATCGACGCTGATCCATAAGGAGTAGCTCAGTCTATACTCCAATTTAAGGACTGACCAATTTGTTTTTCATCTCTGTAAAAAAACAACAGATTATCCGACGTTATATATTATATTTTAAGACAAATTCTCGCACCCCAATTTATTATCATAACAAAATATACCCGTTAAGAAAATCAAGAGAGAGGGAATGCATGTTCTTATTTTATCATAGATTCTTTCAAAATGAAATTTTCACAGCATAAATAGCTTGCACTATATAAGGTCATTTCAATGAAAACTTTTTTTACTATCTTGAATTTATCGAGAAACACAAAGTAATATAGTTTAATAGGGTTTTAGGTCTATTTAGTAATATAAAAAGATCAGGTTCATAAACAGGAGCCTGATCTTTTATTGTGTTATTCCCAAGTTTGATCTAGCTTATTACTGTAGAACTTAATGGCTTTGCTATAATCTTTTATTCCTTCATGATGAGTAGTGTGAATTACTGTATTTAATAAAGTTTCCATAGCCTTTGAATGTTCACTAAGATTATAGAGAGTCATCGCATAAAAAACCTTTACATGTTCGGCTTCTGGAAACTCACTTAGAGCTTGTTCAAAAATACGTTTCGACTGTTCATATTGCCCTAATGTACGATAGGTGCTACCTAATCCTAAATAAGCTCTACTAAAAATTCTGGCTTAAGCCCTAATTGAATCGCTTTTTCATAGTGGGGGACAGCCTTTTGTTCTTTTCCTAATGAATCATATGTCCAGGCACATTGAAATTGGTAGTATCCATTTTCAGGCTCTTCATTAACTAGAGCTACCATTAATTGATTCGCTTCTTCCAATCGACCATTCTCTCTTAATGTAATGATGTGTTGTAATCGTTTATCCATTGTCTTGTATCCTCTATCTTTCTATTTTTTCTAATATTTAATAATTTTAAACTTTTGAATTAATATTGTATACTTGATTTAAATTTTAAAAATTTTACTTTTCTATATTATCAGGCATATTGAATAGAAAAATATTGAGTTATGATTATGTACGAAATCGACAACAACGAAGCGGCTCAGCGCTCGTTTTTCAATTAATAAAATAATAATGGGGTGAATTAGAATGCTTGAGCGTTCTATGGAGAAAACACGGGAATGTAAAAAAGAAAGGGAGTGATTGAAAGAAGAGCATAATATGAAGCTCTTCTATATAAAAAGAAAAGAGGACGATTATTATGAATAATTATCAAAGCATCTTAAGTGAAGGATTTAATTTAAAATATTGTGTGAAGGGACAAGGTAAGCCGATATTGGTAGTGGGTAGCAGTGTATATTATCCACGCTTGTTCTCGGAAAATTTATATAAACATTTTCAATTTATCTTCTTAGATCATAGAGGTTTTGTAAAGCCTCCTCATTCTTTAATGAAAGAAGATTATACTTTGGATAAAATTGTTGAGGATATCGAAACAGCAAGACAATGGCTAAAGCTTGAGGATTTCATTATTTTAGGACATTCTGGGCACGCATTTATGGCTTTGGCATATGCCGAAAAATATCCTCAATATGTTCAGAAGGTTATTTTATTAAATTCAGCGCCGACAAACAGTCAAGAGAGACAGCAGCAAAGTTTTTCATTTTTTAATGAAACTGCCAGCGCCCAGCGTAAAAAGCAATTTGAGCATGATATTGCCTTCTTAGAGAATGATATTCACAATGATCCTGAAAGACGATTTGTGCATATGTGTATCCGCATGGGAGCGCATAGCTTTTATGATTATACGTTCGATGCTGCTTATATGTGGGATGGCGTCTATACAAATATGGAAGTGATCGATTACCTTTGGGGTGTAGCTTTTGCTGAACGAAATTTAATCCAATCTTTAGCTCACATTGATAAGCCTATATTTGTAGGGTTAGGAAGGTATGATTATTTAGTAGCTCCTGTTTCGCTCTGGGGTGTAATGGATGATTCATATGAAAATGTGAAGAAGGTCATTTTTGAAAAAAGTGGCCATAACCCAATGTTTGAAGAACCGGATATTTTTGATAGGGAATTAATCAACTGGATTAATGAATAGCATGATGACCATTATTCATATGGCATTGTAATAAAGATTGATCATGTAAAATAAGGTTCCATTAATTGATAACACTAAAATGAAAAATCGCTAGAGAATTAATAAAATTCCCGAGCGATTTTTCATTTAATTGTTTATGGCAGTTTTCTCGAAGATTGTTGATGTTAAAACAAAACGGCAGATTTAATCTACAAAACTTGTTGAATAAATTCTATCTTTATATATTTTGTGAATCAAAATTTAACTAAAGCACAATATCTTAATTATTAATTTTCGTTGAACACTCTTTACAGATAAACTTTCCTTCGAGATTTAAATAAGCTTTGATCTCAGTAAATCCTTTTCGTTTCGGATATCGAATTTGGACAAATATTTCTTCATCATGCTTGATTTTATTACTACACTTCATACATTTTGGAATTATTAGTACCATCATATTACCTCCTATATTTGAATACTGCTAAACTCCTCTACTCAATACGGTTGAAAAAAATAAAAGTTCATTCCTGATTATTAAAGAAACCTGCCCCTTTAGTTGAATAGCAACAATCTTTTCGAAAACATCCTTATTTAACCTCGAAGGGAGAACTTAAGTGTCACCTTATCTATTACAGTAGCTATTATAATACCCACTGTATATCGAACCAAATCCTCTACAAGAAAACCTTTCCCAAGTATCAAAGCCCCGAGTGTTGTCCCACGAATCTGATTAATCCAGTCTTCCTGATACAATTGGCTAAATTCAATGCCAAAGCTAAACAAAAAACTGAGCCAAATGGCTGTGAGGGTGCTCTTACGCACTAGCAACAATCGAAATCCGAAATAGACCATCATAGCCCATAGCATGTCCCCAGCGTTCTGCGCCACAAATGACGGAAGTAGAAGACTCCATTTTCTAGAAGATAGACCTAATATGATAGTGATAACAACAGCTATCAAATAGCCAATTCGCATGCTACGGTAGTGCAAGTTGATAGATTTATGCTCATTAGTCATTAGAATCACTCTTTCGGCATGTTGATATTAATACATTATGATTCATTATCTCATAAATAGTGTCAGCTACAAATGCTAATTTAAATATGTACATTCCTGCTTGAATAACGATGTACAAAAATGCTCTTCCATTTCATACTAATACTGAGGTGTTAGTATGCATATTCAATTAGAGATTGAGACAGAATTTAAAATTAATAGTCTTTCAGATTTAGCAAATTTTAAACAAGTAATGGAGCATTTAAACATGAAGATTAATAAAAGTAGATTAGCAAGGGATATAGGCGTAGATCGACGAACAATCGATAAATATCTAAATGGCTTTATACCAAAAACAAAGCGTAATAAGCCATCTAAAATTGATGAGTTCTATCCGATTATTGCCAGCCTTTTATCAGAAGATTCTAAGCAGGTATTTTATTATCGACGTAATCTTTGGCAGTATTTAAAAGACAACCATGGTTTGAGTGTGGGCAATCTACATTCCGTACCTATATTGCCAATACGCCAGAATTTAAGGCTTACTTTGAGAAAGCTGAGCGTGTATCTTCTTTGAATGGCGGTATCCGTTATGAAACACGTATGGCCAAACAAGCACAGTTGGATTGGAAAGAAAGTATTCTTTATGAAACAAGTGATGGTGAACAGGTAGAGATTAATGTAGCCGTGTTAGTGCTAAGCTACTCTCGTATGCGGTTCTTCTATATGAGTATTTCTAAATCGCAGGCAGTTTTATTTTCTTTCTTAACCGACACGTTTGAAAAAATGGGTGGTGTACCAGAAGAACTCATCACTGACAATATGAAAACCGTGATGGATGAAGCACGAACAGAACATTTTGCAGGAAAAGTGAATGCGAAGTTTGCGCACTTTGCGAGAGATTTTGGATTTAACGTGAAGCCTTGTGTAACAGGTCGTCCACAAACAAAAGGAAAAGTGGAGACAACGATGAAGTTTTTGGATGAGATCCATGCCTATCAAGGAAAGTTTAACATAACTGAATTACACGCCTATATTGAAAAATTGTGTAATCGTATCAATCATGAAATTCATCAAGGAACGAATAAAATTCCAATTTTAGAATTCCAAAAAGAAAAGAATCACTTACTCCAGCTACCAACTGAACGAGTAAGAGATTCTTATCGAATCAACCATACGCTTGTGAAAGTCAATGCATCCAGCATGATTTCCTACAAGTCCAATCATTACTCCGTACCACTGGGGTATCAAGGCAAAAAAGTAGGGCTACAAGTGTACGATAATCAATTATGGATTTATTATAACATGGAACTAATCGCGCAACACAAAATAAGTGAAGCAAAACTAAATTATCAAGAGGCACATTATCGTGAAATGATAACAAAGGCCATGCCCGAATACCCTGATATTAACGATTTAGCAAAACGGAATTTAGCAGCGATTGGAGAAATGTATAAATGAATTCAATAATGAGTACAAATTATCAGCAACTACAGCAAAATTTAGAGTATTTAAAATTAAAGCAAATGGGCATCCATTTGAATGAAGTCATCGACTTTAGCATTAAAAATGAGCTTTCTTTTATCGATACACTTATTAAATTGACAAACTATGAAATCGATGTACGTGAGCAAAATATGATTCATGCGATGGTGAAAGTCGCTGCATTTCCACATTTAAAGGAAATAAAGGATTTTAATTTTGATTTCCAACCAAGTATTAACCAGCAACAAATACTCGATTTTCAAAGCCTTCGTTTTATCGAAGAAAATGAGAACATTGTATTCCTTGGTCCAAGTGGTGTCGGCAAGACCCATCTGGCCACAGCAATTGGCATTACTGCAGCTAAAAAGCGAACAAGTACCTATTTTATTAAGTGCCATGACTTAATTCAGAATCTGAAAAAAGCCCGTTTAGAAAACTAAAATGTACCCTATAAGATAGACACTTAAAAAAAGTCTCTCTTATAGGGTACTTTTATTTATAATGAACATAACAACTAGATGGAGCAGAACTTATGTCAAAGAAACTATTTACTAATCAAGAACAAAAATTACTCAAGAAACATCCTTATGTAAAGGCTGTTAGTGAAAAAGGAATTACTTACACAGATGAATTTAGAGCACTAGCTATTGCAGAATATGAAAAAGGCAAATGTTTACGTGAAATCTTTGAAGATGCAGGCTTCGATATCGACCTGGTAGGGATTCATCGAGCGAAATCAGCTTTAAAACGTTGGCGAGCAGCTTATAAAGAAAAAGGTGTTTCAGGGCTTGAAGACACACGTAAATATCATTCAGGACGTCCACTTGAACGTGAACTAAGTTTAGAAGGAAAAAATACTAGATTAGAAGCACAAATCGCCCTTCTTCGTGCAGAAAATGAACTTCTAAAAAAGATAGAATTAGCAGAAAGAGTGTTGAGAAAGAAAAAGGAAAACTAACAGCGGAACAGAAATTTCAACTGATCCACACCGTTATCCAAAAATATAAATTAAAGCGAATGGTACGTTATCTTTGCCAGTTAGTTGGGGTTTCTCGTTCAGGCTACTATCGTTACTTCACAGAAGAGGCAGAAATGAAAAGACAAACACTCCATCAAGCAGATGAGAAAGTCAAAGAAATCATTTTAAAAGCTTTCCATTTCCGTCGACGTCCAAAAGGAGCTCGTCAAATTAAAATGACGTTAGAACAACAGTATCAAATCACCTATAACTTGAAACGTATTCGTCGTATTATGAAGAAGTTTCAAATCGTTTGCCCCATTCGAAAAGCCAATCCATATCGACGAATGGCCAAAGCGACAAAGGAACATCGGACATTACCGAACCTGCTAAACCGCCAATTTAAGCAAGGGGTAGCTGGGAAAGTATTATTAACAGACATCACCTATTTGAGTTATGGAAAAGGTAAACGCGCCTACTTGTCTACAATTAAAGATGCGGAAACCAATGAAATTCTGGCATATGAAGTATCTGAAAAAATAACGCTAGATATCGCCCTAAATACACTAAGGAATTTGAAGAAGAATGGTATCAAACTAGCAGAAAATGCATTCATCCACTCGGATCAAGGCTTCCACTATACCAATCCCCAATTCCAAAAGCTTGTAAAGGAAATGGGACTAAATCAATCCATGTCACGTCGAGGTAACTGTTGGGATAACGCTCCTCAAGAATCGTTCTTTGGGCATTTTAAAGATGAAACAGATTTTAAATCATGTGAAACACTAGAAGATGTCATACGAGAAATCAAAAGTTATATGACCTATTACAATCATTATCGGGGTCAATGGAACTTAAAAAAGATGACGCCTGCACAATACAGACTTCATCTTCTTCAAGTTGCCTAGAGCTTTTTTAAAAATGTCCTTTACAAAGGGTACACTTTAAACAGGCTAGAGAGTCGTTTAAAACATTATACAAAATATAAATTATTAATCATCGATGAGATTGGTTACTTACCTATTGATCCAGAGGATGCGAAACTGTTTTTCCAGCTCATTGATGCCCGTTATGAGAAACGTAGCACGATTTTCACAACGAATGTGAACTTTAAATCATGGGATGAAATTTTCCCTGAACCGAAGTTAGCAAACGCGATATTAGATCGTATTTTACATCACGCAAGCGTTGTCACAATCGTCGGTGATTCATACCGATTAAAGCATCACTTAACCTCGGAAAACGAGTAATTTTGTACACCCTTAAACGAGCAAAAATGTACATATTGGTGTTGACATTTATAGTCAGCTAGAATTATAGTTTTATGCACCTTTGAAGAAATGGTCAATTTGTACAATACATTATAAGATGAAACAGGGTAAATAATAATTCATTATTTATCTAGGTTGTACTCTTCTTGAAGCAAGCCGTATATTTCTAAATCTACAACACCTTTACCAGACCATAACGTAGCTTGTCTTAAAAGTCCTTCGTGTAAAAAAACATTTTTCAGGAGCACCTTTTTAGATGCTTCATTTAATGGCAAAACCTCAGCCTGAATGCGATTTATATTTACTTCCTCAAATAAAAATTTGACAAGTATTTTAAGCGCATACGTCGCAAGGCCATTACCCCAATAGTCCTCTGCCAAAAAGTAACCAATCGTCACCATATTCACTTTTTGATTAAAATCCATTGCTTCTATAATACCTACTAATGTATCGCTATCAGACTTTTGAAAAATGCCCCATTTGATTCTGCTTTTCTTCAGGTAGTCTCTGTCAAAATGACCGGTCATTTTACCCACAGTTTGGATATTATGTTTCGGGATTATCCCACAATATTCAAATACCTTTTCATTATCATAGATCGCAAATACTTCCGGTAAATGTACATCTTCAATTTTTTTAGCACTACATTTTCGGAGCTTATTAATGGGAAATCTGCAAACACTTTTTCGATTTTCATAATAGTATTCTCTCCTTATTTTTTCCCCTTTAAGTTGAAGAGGCAATATTCAATTGAACTTTGAGTCCTTACAAATAATCCGTACTATAACCCCTTTTTAAAAATAGGCTCTTCACCCAACTAGTGAAATCTTCACTAATGATGATAAGAAATAAAATAGACATATTGCGCAACGCGCCTTAGATATGTATAATTTTACTATATTATACAGAAAGTGAGTGATTTATGATGATAGTCAGCTCTATTGAACGCTCCTTTGAAAAATTAATTACCATAGCCAATCCTGCTTCTGTCCAAATAGTTGCCTCCATTTGTTTTTTGTCGGTATAAATCCCATCAAAATGTGGAGCAACTGCCATCATAAAAAATAAATTATCCATAATTAATCTCTCCTTAATGAGTTTTTAGATAAAATAAAAAAGAACCACTTTTTTAGTAGTCCTCTCAAACGAGTTTTTTGATAATGTTGTAAAAATTTTACTTTTCATGTTTTTTAGC
Source organism: Lysinibacillus sp. NPDC096212 (assembly GCF_044763105.1). Taxonomy (NCBI): domain Bacteria; kingdom Bacillati; phylum Bacillota; class Bacilli; order Caryophanales; family Bacillaceae; genus Lysinibacillus; species Lysinibacillus sp. NPDC096212. Next base: position 121,478 of record NZ_JBIWFQ010000010.1, read on the forward strand.
TGGCTTTATTAAAAGCTCATCAGTCATTTTTTGAATTGCAGCATTAATTAAATCAAAAGCACCTTCAACCTGATTAATTTCACCAGTTAAAATAGCTTTGTAATCTTTAAACTGATCAACAGCTTGTAAAGCAGTTGCTAAAGCCTCTTTTTCGAACTCTTTACGCTTTTTTTCAGGCATTAGTGTTAAATCCTCGTTAGCTTTAATAGCTTCACGACATTTATTTAATACCCCTTGTAGATGTTCTTGCACCTTTATTTTGATTAACGCCTGTTCTTCAGAATTGTTTACTAAAGGAACACAAAACGCATCTCCTTTTTCAAGGAAATTGATATACGCTACAGAACCTTTTAATTTTTCCTCATACTGGACTGGAACAAAGTAAACTCCACCTGTAGCTCGCATTAATATAGGTGACATAGAATTAAATAGCTTCGTGATTGAACCACGAACTGTATTCCCATTATGGGTTGTTAGATACTCTTGGAATGCAGATTCAGCATGGTTTACTAAATCCATACATGTCGGATCATTCCAAACTGTAGACATATCTCCTGTTTTTACATCGAAACTTAAAATTGCACCTTCCGAATCATAATCAAGACATTCACGTTCGGCATTTACTGTCTCTACAACATATGCTTTACAGGCTTTTGTCCCGCACGTACAATGTCCCGAACCGTAAAGTTTTTAAAGTTTTTATATTCTTTGCTTTCCGCTGTAGGTTTCCATGATTTAATTTCACATTCCCTTGCAGCTCTAGCAAATGCATCCTTAGGATCTATTGGGTTAGGTAAGTAACTTAAATCAAGCTTTAGTGACTTCTCCATTTCATCACGACGATATAACGCCTCACCAACAGAATAGGACACTATATAACCTAATAATTCAGACCCAGCACCAACAGTTTGTGTTGCTACTCCTTTTCCTAAAACTTGTTTTCAATCTTGCATAATGCATCTCCCTTTCGAGTTTTTTAGATTTTGGTGTATAAAAAAAGCGCATTTTAGCTATGTAGACATAGTAAAATACGCTTTGATACAGAAGTTATAAAAATTTTATAGTAGAGATTATAGCGATTGATAACTCTACAAATACATTAAAAACATGAAACCTTAACCAGTAATAAGTTTAGTTTCTTTCAAAATGATTTAATAAATATGCTTCTATTTTAACATATTGGATTAGAATTATTCAATTGTAGCGTTTAAAAAACAAAGGGAACAAAGGTTGAAATGAAGAAATGTTTAATACTTATTCCTCGACTACAAGTTTTATTAATTTTCCGTCTTCATTAACTACCGCAATCGCTTTTGAAATATCAATGTTATTAATAGCATAAATTTTTGTTCCAACTGGATAAATATTTGAAGATAATTCTTTACTATCTTGCTCATTGTTGAGGTGGTATTTTACTTCCCCTAACTTTTCACCAAGTTGGTCATTCTCTAAAACTTCTTCAGTCACAATGTAATGTGTATTATTATACTTTACGAATTGAAAAGCCCAAGAAGATGAAGAATTACATCCTATTAACAAGAAAATTAACAAAAAACAACAAAAGTAAAAAGAAAATTTCAAAGTCATACCTCCTTTTTAGAAATAATACCATTTTTCCAGAGAAATGGATGGTTTTTCTAGAAAAAAGGAGGATTTTTTTATTTTTTACAGAAATTATATAATAATCTAAAAAAAGGAGGGTATCTTTTGAAAAAAATAATTATTTTCACACTATGTATGTTTCTAACTTTTGCAGTTGCTCAACATGCTTATGCTTATGCCTTATTAGGAGGTAAACACAAAACGAACAACATTACTTACACAGCAAGGGACTTTAACGGAACTTATGAAAAGATTGGAAAACAATTAAATAATGCTATAGCGGATTGGAATGCAACAAGTACGAAAATTACATTTAGCGCTCATTCGGGTTCAAATACAACTAGACCGCAGATTGTTATCAAATCTGATGATTATGGAAAAACTGGTTGGTCAGGACGTGCGACAAGTTATCGTGAATGGGTTACTACCGGAGACTATGTTGATTCAATTGTTCAAGGTAATTTATATTACTTAAACGACTATGGTGCTAGTACAGTAAAGGGTGTATGGGCTCATGAATTAGGACATGCTTTAGGTTTGGCTCATGTGGATGGAAGCGATAAATTAATGTACGACAACGATGGTAGAACAGTTTATAAGCCTACACAGGATGAAATAAATGGTGTTAATTCACTTTATAAATAAGGAGGGATTCATTAATGCATAAAAAGAAAAAAAGCATCTTATTATTAAGTATTGGATTTAGTCTACTTTTATTATCATTTATCATATTAAAGACAACAAACTATCCATTATCTTCGCAATCTATGGGAGTATCAATAACAAATAAATATGACACAATTAGTGAAATCGAGAATGATTCCTCAATTATAGTTAATGCTACTGTCGAAGGGAACGAATCGTTTATTTATAAAGATGTGCCATTTACTATATCTGAACTAAAGGTAAATGAAGTTTATAAAGGTAATGTCGAAAAAGGAAATAGTATTAATCTTTTGGAGACTGGTGGAGTTATTGATAATGTTGAATATACTGTTGAAACGGATACGACTTTGAAAAGAAATGAAGATGCTATTCTATTTTTAACTGAATATGAAGGTCCTATATTGGAAAACACGAAAAAGTATGTTGTTTCAGGCGTATTTCAAGGGAAATTCAGAATGAATGAGGATAACTCCATTATCCCATCTGAACATAATGATGGGGAGTTATCAGAGATTAGATTAGTAGAGGATCTTAACTTAGAAGAGATAAATAATTAGCAATTTCCCAATTATCTTTTAAAAATTGGCGTGTTAAAGTACTAGAATAAAGAAGGACAACTGTCACACAAGTGATTGTCCTTCTTTTTTAATTGCTTATGAAAAATAAAAAAGCCTAGTAAAGTTAAAGTAAACTAGGCTTTTTCCAACAAACAAATATAAGGTGTGGAAGAAGTAAGAATAATAGATTCTTCTGCCCGAAATCGGAGGAATTGAAATGTATAGTTTTTACGGACCATTATGTACAGAACTTAATGATTTGACAAAACCAATAGGATATTCAATTGGTGGGGATATTGAATATTATCTTGAACGATTAAAAGGAACTAAGGGAAGAGTACTTGAAGCGGGGGTTGGCTCTGGACGCTTCTTAATCCCTTTACTTGAAAATGGATATGATGTTGAGGGGATTGACTACTCACCTGAAATGTTAGATTCATGCCGAAAACACTGCAATGAAAGAGAATTCAAGCCAAATCTATATGAAGGTAACTTAAGCAATTTTTCATTAGACTCAAAATATGAAGAGATTGTTATGCCGACAGGTTCGTTCTGTTTAATCGAGAATTCAAAAGATGCGATGGATGCATTAACATGTATGCATAATCATTTGATTCCTGGTGGCCGCTTAATTGTAGACATGCTTTTACCTACAGACTGGCGAACAGGGGAAATTACTTCATCCTACTATGAAATTTCGCAAGAGGAAGGAATTTCAATCGAAAGAAAAGCCATTGAAATGAACTGGATTGATCAATATACGCTAACCGTTTTAAAATATGAAAAATGGCGAAATGGTAAATTAATTGATACAGAGTTACAAAGATTTCCGGTAAGATGGTACGGTATAGAAGAATTCAAGCTTATATTAACAAACATAGGCTTTTCTGATATTACCTGTTCCGCTGAATATGTTTATAACAAGGAGCCTTCAAAAGAGCATTCACTAATTACATTTGAAGCTGTTCGTAAATAAATAAACCTGCTAGATTTTAGCTAAGAAAGTAGCTAAATATCTAGCAGGTTTTTAGATTTAATCATAATTCTTTTTTTCTCATACCTTGTCCAATGCTACAGATTCCTGTACTGTTGATCGCTTAATGTTAAATTCATTCCAGATCGAGTCCTTTTCATCTAGCAAT